>DASQDP010000001.1:0-4549 GCA_035634095.1 Nocardioidaceae bacterium
CGCCCGGCCCCGGTGCCGGCGTCGGGCGCGCGGGGGCCGAGGGCACCGCGGGTCCCCCGGCCGCGGACTCGAAGCGGCGCACCGCGGCCTCGGCCTCGTCGGTGCGGCCGCGCAGCTCGAGGAAGCGCACCGACTCCGGCAGCCCACGGCGCACCACCACCGCGTACAGCGCGGGGACCGCGCCCAGCGCCAGCGCCCCCCGCCCGCCGGCGTCGCTCCGGGGGACGACGAAGTAGCCGATCAGCGCGGCCAGCAGCCAGCCGACCGCCCAGAACGCCTCCAGCGCGACGACCACCCGGCCGCGCATCCGGGCCGGCGCGTACTCGCTGACCAGCGTCGAGGCGACCGGCAGCTCGGCGCCCAGCCCCAGCCCGATGAGGAAGCGGAAGACCAGCAGCGAGGCCACCGACCAGGCCAGCGCGGCGGCACCGGTCGCCAGGCCGAAGACCAGCAGGGTGAGCGCGAAGACCTGCCGCCGCCCGATCCGGTCGGCCAGCAGCCCGCCGAGGGTCGCGCCCAGCGCCATCCCGACGAAACCGATCGACCCGATCCAGCCCAGCTCGGAAGGGGTCAGCGACCACTGGACGGCGAGCGCGGCCATCACGAAGGAGATGAGCCCGACGTCCATCGCGTCCAGCGCCCAGCCCAGGCCGGAACCGACGACGAGGCGGCCGTGCTCCCGGGTGAACGGCAGCCGGTCGAGCCGCTGCGCGCGGGTCGCCGAGCTGGTGGTCGCGTCGGTGCTCACGAGCGGCCGCCGTACCCCGCGTGGACAGCGGTCACGCGGCCGGGGGGACCGCGCCGGCCGCGGGACCCGCGCGTCGGGTCAGCCGTCGTCCTCCTCGTTCGTCGCGTCGTCGACCTCCTCCTCGACCTCGTTGCCGGCGTCCTCGACCTCCTGCTCGACGCCGTCGTCCACGACGTCGGAGCCGCACGCGGTGGTGGTGAGGGAGGCGGCGGCGATCGCGACGCCGGCGGCGGCCAGGCGCCAGCGGCGGGTGCGGGTGGTCGTCACGGGGTGCTCCTGCCGGTCGACTGCGGACGGGTCCTCGAAGTGCCCGGAGGAGCCGCTCCCCATGCAGGGGCCGCTACGGTCCCGTCGTGACGGGACAGCTCGCGGTCGTCGAGGCCTGGCTGGAGGCGGTGGACCGCGCCGACGCCGCGGCCGCCATGGCGCTGTGCGCACCCGACGTCGAGGTCGTCGGGCCCCGGGGGAGCGTGCGGGGACGTGAGGTCCTGGGCCCGTGGATGGCGCGCGCCGGGTTCAGCGCCCGCCCGCTGCGCTGGTTCTGCGGAGCAGACGGCGCCGTCGTCGTCGAGCAGGACGCCACCTGGGTCGACCCGGCGACGGGGTCCGAGCGCGGCCGGGCCGTCGTCGCCGCGCGCTTCCACGTGGCCGGAGGCGCCATCGCGTCCTTCGAGCGTCACGACGACGGCCTGCCGGCCGCACTCGCCGCCGCCGGACTGCGGGAGTCCGACGAGGTGACCGCGCGGACCGGCTGATCGGGCTCCCGTGCCGGGCCCTCAGGTCCGGTGGCCCAGCTCACGGGCCGCCTCGGGGTGCTCGCGCAGGTACTGGTCGTGGGCCTCGGCGACCCGCAGGTCGTTCCCCCTGGTCTCGCCGGCGACGGTCACCGCCACGAAGGAGACGACGCAGAGCGCCATGATGTAGATGCCGACCGACCCCGACCACCCGGTCGACTGCAGGAGGAGCTGAGCGATCATCGGGGCGAAGGCGCCGCCCAGGATCGCGCCGAGCGCGTACCCGATGGAGACGCCGGAGTAGCGGACCGCGACGGGGAACATCTCCGCGTACATGGCGGACATCGGCCCGTAGGAGAGCCCGAGACCGATGGTCAGCGCGAACAGCGCGAGCCCGTAGAGCCAGGTGTTGCGGGTGTCGATCAGCAGGAACAGCGGGATCATCCAGGCGAAGACCAGGGCGTAGCCGATCTGGAAGGTGCGCACCCGGCCGATCCGGTCGGACAGCGCACCGCCGTACATGGTGAAGACCAGCCAGCCGAACGAGGCCAGCGTGGTCGCCAGGAGCACCGACTCCCGCGGCATCTCCAGGGCCCCGGTGGCGTAGGCGATGAAGAACGCGATGAGCAGGTAACCGGCCGCGTTGTTCGCGACGAAGATGAGCGCGGTGAGGACGACCTCCCTGGTGTTGCGCCGGAAGAGGTCGCGCAGCGGAGCGGCGGACTCCTTCTTCCGCAGCCGCATCTCCTTGAAGACGGGGCTCTCCTCGACGGCGCGCCGGATGAGGTAGCCGATCACGATGAGGACGACGGAGAAGAGGAACGGGATCCGCCAGCCCCAGGACGAGAACTGTTCCGGCGTCGTGACGGTGCTCAGGACCCACAGCACGCCCGTCGCCAGGATCATCCCGATCGGCACGCCGATCTGCGGGTACGCGCCGAAGAACCCGCGACGGTTCACCGGTGCGTGCTCCACCGACATCAGCGCCGCGCCACCCCACTCGCCGCCCGCGGAGAAGCCCTGCAGGATCCGCAGCAGGACCAGCAGTGCCGGCGCGGCGATCCCGATCTGCCCGTAGGTCGGGAGCAGGCCGATCAGGGCGGTCGCGGCACCCATCAGGACCAGCGTGAACACGAGCATCTTCTTGCGGCCCAGGCGGTCGCCGAAGCGCCCGGCGACGACGGCGCCCAGGGGGCGGAACAGGAAGCTGATCCCGATCGTCGCGAGCGAGATGACCGTGGCGAGCCCGGGGGAGTCCTCGCTCACCGGCGCCAGGAAGAGCGGCGCCAGCACCAGGCCCGCGGCCTGGGCATAGATGAAGAAGTCGTACCACTCGATCGTGGTGCCGGCGAGCGTCCCCGCGAGGACCTTGCGCTCCTCGGCGCTCATCCGATGGCGTGTGTCCGGTGCCGTGTCCGTGCGAGCCGTCATGGTGACCTCGGGATGCCCCTCGAGTTGTTACTGACCGAAAGGTCAGTAACCCGATGGGCGCGAAGCTATCGGACTGTGGTGGCGAGCACAACGTCCACCCGACCCGTGGTCTCCCGACCGTGTCCGGAGCCGACCCAGCGGACCGCTGGCTGCTCCCGCCCTCCACCGGACGCCGGACGACCCGGCCGGCCTCGAGCAGCACCACCTCGGCGGTCACGTCCCACGGCCGAGCACGCCGCAGGCTCCTCCCTCACCGTCTACGTGGGGGACCGCCTGCGGGACTCCGCGCCGATGCGGGCGTCCAGCTCCTCCTCGGGCAGGACGACCTGCACCGTCGTGCCGCGGCCCAGCTCGCGACCGTCGGCGTCGACGGCGCTGCACGCGCAGGTGAGCCGGTTGTCGCGCGTCCCGACGCACGTGGCGGTCACCCGGATGGTGTCACCGACCCAGCTCGGGCCGAGGTGCTCGACCGACACCGACCGCCCGATGCCGGCCTCGCCCGGCTCGAGGTGGCGGAGCAGGAGCTTGCGGCCCGCTTCCTCGAAGTGCTTGGCCATCGAGTAGGTCGCGTACACCGGGTGAACGGGTCCGAGCTCGTCGACGCGGACGGTCATCTCCGGGGTCACCACGACGTCCAGCTCGGCGGCCTCCCCGACGGGGACGGGGATCACCCGGGGACCTCGCGGGCCGGCCGTTGCGGCGACGGGGTGGCGACACCGCCGTGGGTCTCGACCCGCAGCACCTGGTCGCTCACGGTGTCACGCGTCGAAGTCGACGGTCACGGTCTCGGAGAGCGGCAGGGTCTGGCAGGTGAGCACGTAGCCCGCCTCGACCTCCGAGGGCTCGAGGGCGTAGTTGCGCCGCATCTCCACCTCGCCGTCGGTGACCCGCGCCCGGCAGGTGCCGCACACGCCGCCCTTGCAGGCGAAGGGCAGGTCGCCGCGGACCCGCTGGGCCGAGTCGAGCACGGGCACGTCGCGGGGCAGGGCCAGCGTGGTCGACCGGCCGTCGAGGACGACGGTGACCTGGCTGCTCGGGCCCTCGATGGTCTGCTCGTCACCGCGGACGGGCTGCGGCGGGACGTCGTCGACGTAGAACAGCTCCTGGTGCACCCGGTCGGCCGGCACGCCCAGCTCGGCCAGGAGGTCGCGGGCGTCGCCGACCATCCCGTGCGGGCCGCACAGCCACCAGTGGTCGACGTGCCCGGCGTCGACGAACGCCTCGATCAGCGTGTGCAGGCGGTCGCGGTCGAGCCGGCCACTGGTCAGCTCGGCGTCCCGGGGCTCGCGGGAGAGCACGTGTACGAGCTGCAGGCGGGTGCCGTAGCGGTCCTTCAGGTCGGCGAGCTCGTCGGCGAACATGACCGTGTTGGTGCGGCGGTTGCCGTAGAAGACGGTGACGGTGGACTCTCCGTCGCGCAGCACGCTGGCGGCCAGCGAGAGTGCCGGGGTGATGCCCGAGCCGGCGACGACGAAGACGTGGTCGGCGGGGACGGACAGGTCGGCGGTGAAGGTCCCCGACGGCGGCAGCACCTCGATCTCGTCGCCGGCCAGCACCTCGTGTACGAGGTAGGAGGAGAAGAAGCCGCCGGGCACCTCGCGCACGCCCACCCGGGGGGCGGCGCCCACCGGTGCGC
>DASQDP010000002.1:0-27117 GCA_035634095.1 Nocardioidaceae bacterium
TGCCTCCACCTGTTGCCACGCTGTGAGCTCCTGTCGGACGGTGCTGGGTTGCTGTGCTGCAGTGCCGACCGGGCCCCGGCCGAGGGGGTCGGTCAGGCGCCGGCCTTGAGAAGCAGTCCGAGGGCGACGATGCAGGCGAACCAGATTACTCCCGCGCCGATGGTGATCCGGTCAAGGTTGCGCTCGGCCACGGAGGAGCCGCCGAGCCCACTGGAGACCCCGCCACCGAACATGTCCGAGAGGCCGCCACCTCTGCCCTTGTGCAGCAGGACGAGCAGGATGAGCAGGAGGCTCGTCAGCACGAGCAGCACGGTGAAGGCGATGACCACGGTGGGAGATCCTAGCCCACCGTGCGTCGATGGTCGGCCACGACGCTCGATCCGCTCATGCGGACGCGTCGTAGCGACAGATGCCGGCGAACTCCTCCGCCTGCAGGCTGGCGCCACCCACCAGGCAGCCGTCGACGTCCGCCTTCTCCATGATCCCGGCGGCGTTGGCGGCCTTGACCGAGCCGCCGTAGAGGACGCGCACGGAGCCGGCCGCGTCCGCCCCCCAGACCTCGGCCACCCGGCCACGGACCGCCGAGCAGACCTCCTGCGCGTCCTCGGGGGTCGCCACCTCGCCGGTGCCGATCGCCCACACCGGCTCGTAGGCGACCACCAGACCGGCCACCTGCTCCGCCGACAGCCCGGCCAGCGACCCGTCCACCTGGGCCAGGGTGTGCTCGACGTGCCGGCCCTCCCTGCGGACGTCGAGGCCCTCTCCCACGCACACGATGGGGGTCATGCCCGCCGCGAGCGCCTTGGTGGCCTTGGCATTCACGGTGGCGTCGGTCTCCGCGTGGTGCTCGCGCCGCTCCGAGTGGCCGACCACCACGTAGGAGCAGCCGAGCTTGGTGAGCATCGCGGCGGAGATGTCGCCGGTGTAGGCGCCGTCGTCGTGCGGCGACACATCCTGCGCGCCGTAGCGGATCTCCAGCCGGTCCCCGTCGACCAGCGTCTGGACGCTGCGCAGGTCGGTGTACGGCGGCACGACGACCACCTCGACCGCCGCGTGGTCGTGCTTGCGGTCGGCGAGGGTCCACGCCAGCTTCTGCACCAGGGCCACCGCCTCCTGGTGGTTGACGTTCATCTTCCAGTTCCCCGCCATCAGCGGGACCCGGGTGTGTGTGGCCATAGGTGTGTGCCTCTGTCTCGTGAGGTGGCGTGAGCGGACGGTGCCGGAGGTCAGTCGTCCAGGACGTCGATGCCGGGGAGCTCCTTGCCCTCCAGGTACTCCAGGCTGGCTCCGCCCCCGGTGGAGATGTGGCCGAACGACGACTCGTCGAAGCCGAGCTGCCGCACCGCAGCCGCGGAGTCACCACCACCCACCACGGTCAGCCCGTCGACCCTGGTGAGCGCCTCGGCGACGGCCCGGGTGCCGCCGGCGAACGCGTCGATCTCGAAGACGCCCATCGGCCCGTTCCAGAAGACCGTGCGCGCATCGGCCAGTGCCGCCGCGAACGCCGCGCCGGCGTCCGGTCCGATGTCCAGGCCGATCTGGTCGGTGGGCATCGCGTCGGCGGGTACGACGGTCGCCGGCGCGCCCGCCGCGAGCTCCGGCGCGACGACCACGTCGCTGGGAAGCAGGATCTGCACCCCGGACTCCTGTGCCCGTTGCAGGTAGGACCGGCAGGTGTCGACCTGGTCCTCCTCGAGCAGGCTTCGGCCGACCTCGTGGCCCTGCGCCTTGAGGAACGTGAAGACCATGCCGCCCCCGACCAGCAGCCGGTCGGCCTTGCCGAGCAGGTTGTCGATGACGCCCAGCTTGTCGGAGACCTTGGACCCTCCGAGCACGACGACGTAGGGACGCTCCGGGTCCTCGGTCAGCCGCCGCAACACCTCGATCTCCGCGGCGACCAGGCCGCCCATCGCGTGCGGCAGCCGCTTTGCCACGTCGTACACGGAGGCCTGCTTGCGGTGCACGACCCCGAACCCGTCGCTGACGAACACGTCGGCGAGCTCGGCGAGCCGGTCGGCGAACTCCCCGCGCGCGCCGTCGTCCTTGCTGGTCTCCCCCGCGTTGAAGCGCACGTTCTCCAGCACCGCGACCTGGCCGTCCTGGAGGGCCTCGACGACCCGGCGAGCGGACTCGCCCACGGTGTCCTCGGCGAACGCGACCTCCGTGCCGAGGAGCTCCCCGAGCCGAGCGGCGACCGGGCGCAGGGAGTACCGGGCCTCCGGTGCCCCCTTGGGCCTGCCGAGGTGCGCGGTGACGACCACCCGCGCGCCCGCGTCGGCGAGGATGCGGAGCGTGGGGACGCTGGCCCGGACCCGGCCGTCGTCGGTGATCTCGTCACCGTCGAGCGGGACGTTGAGATCCGAGCGGACCAGCACCCGCCTGCCGCGAAGGTCACCGAGCCGTTCGAGGTCGCTCATTCCTGCTCCAATCGGCGGATTCGTCTGCGACGACCGCGCTCACGCACCATCCGCGATCGCAGACGAATCGGGAGGGACGGGTCAGAGGGTCTCGCCGACGAAGGTGATCAGATCCGCGAGGCGGTTGGAGTAGCCCCACTCGTTGTCGTACCAGCCGACCACCTTCACCTGGTTGCCGAGCACCTTGGTGAGGCCCGCGTCGAAGATGCAGGAAGCGGGGTCGGTGACGATGTCCGCGGAGACGATCGGGTCCTCGGTGTAGCGCAGGAAGCCCTTGAGCTCCCCGTCCGCGGCCGCCTTCACCGCGGCGTTGACCTCGTCGACGGAGGTCTCCCGGCCAGCCTCGAAGGTGAGGTCGGTCGCGGAGCCGGTGGGGACCGGGACACGCAGGGCGTAGCCGTCGAGCTTGCCCTTCAGCTCGGGCAGCACCAGGCCGATGGCCTTGGCCGCCCCCGTGGAGGTCGGCACGATGCTGAGCGCGGCGGCGCGCGCCCGGCGCAGGTCCGAGTGCGGGGCGTCCTGCAGGTTCTGGTCCTGGGTGTAGGCGTGGATCGTGGTCATCAGGCCCTTGACGATGCCGAACTCGTCGTTGAGCGCCTTGGCCATGGGCCCCAGGCAGTTGGTGGTGCAGGAGGCATTCGAGATGATCGTGTGCGCGCCCGGGTCGTAGTCCTTGTGGTTGACGCCCATCACGATCGTGACGTCCTCGTTCTTCGCCGGGGCGGAGATGATCACCTTCTTGGCGCCGCCGTCGACGTGCGCCTTCGCCTTGGCGGCATCGGTGAAGAACCCGGTGGACTCCACCACGACGTCGACGCCGAGGTCCTTCCAGGGCAGCTGCGCCGGGTCTCTCTCGGCGAGGATCTTGAGCGTCTGGCCGCCGACCTGGATGCCGCCGTCGACCGCGGAGACATCCGCAGGGAACCGGCCGAGGATCGAGTCGTACTTCAGCAGGTGGGCCATCGTGGCGAGGTCGCCGAGGTCGTTGGCGGCGACGATCTCGATGTCGGCGCCGCCGCTCTCGTTGAGGGCCTGGACGGCCCGGAAGAAGTTGCGCCCGATGCGGCCGAATCCGTTGATGCCCACGCGTACGGTCATGCGGCGTTCTCCTCGATGCACAGGTCCTGGTTGACGGGCGCGGTCGCCCTCGTCACTGGTCGGGTCGACGCCCCCCGGGCGTCGTCCGCGCACGACCCTACCGGTAGTCGGCGGCGCCGCCGACCCCCCGCGTCCGTGGTACGAGCGGGTAACCCTCGGCCGGTGCGCGACCCGGTGTGCGAGCGGGCGCTCAGGCCTCGTCGACCAGCATGTCGGGGGTGAGGCTGGCCTCGGTGTCGTCGATGCCGAGCTCCTGCGCGCGCTTGTCCGCCATCGCCAGCAGCCGCCGGATCCGACCGGCGATCGCGTCCTTGGTGAGCGGAGGCACGTGCAGCTGGCCGAGCTCCTCCAGGGAGGCCTGCTTGTGCTCGAGCCGCAGGTCGCCGGCCATCTTGAGGTGGTCGGGGACCTCGTCGGCGAGGATCTCGAGCGCCCGCTGCACCCGTGCGCCGGCGGCGACCGCGGCGCGGGCGGACCTGCGCAGGTTGGCGTCGTCGAAGTTCGCGAGCCGGTTGGCGGTCGCCCGGACCTCGCGGCGCATCCGGCGCTCCTCCCAGGCCATCAGGGACTCGTGGGCGCCGAGGCGGGTGAGCAGCTGGCCGATCGCGTCGCCGTCGCGGATCACCACTCGGTCGACGCCGCGCACCTCGCGGGCCTTGGCCGAGATGCCGATCCGGCGGGCGGCACCCACCAGGGCGAGGGCGGCCTCTGGCCCGGGGCAGGTGACCTCGAGCGCGGAGGAGCGCCCGGGCTCGGTCAGGGACCCGTGGGCGAGGAAGGCGCCACGCCAGGCGGCCACCGCGTCACAACCTGAGCCGGAGACCACCTGCGGGGGCAGGCCTCGGACCGGCCGCCCGCGACCGTCCAGCAGCCCGGTCTGGCGGGCCAGCGCCTCCCCGTCGCGGACCACGCGCACGACGTACCGGCTGCCCTTGCGGATGCCGTTGCCGGAGACCATCACCACGTCGGAGGGGTGGCCGTACACCTCCGCGATGTCCCGTCGCAGCCGCCGGGCCGCCGCGCCGGTGTCGAGCTCCGCCTCGACCACGATCCGGCCGCTGACGATGTGGAGACCCCCCGCGAACCGCAGCATGGACGAGGCCTCGGACTTGCGGCAACAGGACCTGGTCACCTGCGTGCCGGCCAGCTCTGCCTTGACCTGTGCCGTCATCGCCATGCGCCCGATCTTGCCACGAGGTGCCTCTCCCCAGGTTGTCGTCCGGCCCGCAGCCGGCTGCCTGCTCATCGAGGAAAGTAAAGACATCGCCAACATCTTAGGCCCTGGCGAGCAACCCCGCATACGCCTGGGTCAGCTTGACCGGATCATGGCGCGGGGTGCCGTCCCCGACCGCGAGGTCCGCCACCACCAGCTCGGCGCCGAGCGCCCCCGCCGCCGCGGCCAGGCGGGCGCGCTCCTGGACCGTCGCGCTGTCGGCGAGCACCACGTCCAGACGCAGGGAGGGGGCGTGCGCCGCCAGCACCTCCAGGTGCCGCTCGGGTGAGAACCCGTCGGTCTCGCCGCTCTGCGGTGCCAGGTTGAGCACCACCATCCGGCGCGCGGACGAGTCCACGAGGGAGCGGCGCAGCTGCGGCACCAGCAGGTGCGGGAGCACGCTGGTGAACCAGGAGCCGGGACCGAGCACCACCCAGTCGGCGGCCTGCACGGCGGCGAGCGCCTCCGGGCAGGCTTGCGGGTCCTGCGGCTGCAGCTGGACCGCGCTGACCTCGCCGCCGGTGGAGGCCACCTCGACCTGCCCGCGCACGGTGCTCACCGCGTCGGGGAACGCCGGGTCCACACCGCGCACCGTGGCGGTGATGTCGATGGGGGTGACCGCCATCGGCAGCACCCGCCCATGGGCACCGAGCAGCCGGCCCACCCACTCCAGGCCGTGCACGTGGTCGCCCAGCAGCTCCCACAGCGTCACGATCAGCAGGTTGCCGACGGCGTGGTTGTCCATCTCCCCCTCACTGGCGAACCGGTGCTGCAGCACCCGCGCCCAGGTGCGCCCCCAGTCGTCGTCGCCGCAGAGAGCGGCCAGCGCCTGCCGCAGGTCGCCCGGCGGCAGCACCCCGAACTCACGTCGCAGCCGGCCCGAGGAGCCGCCGTTGTCGGCGACCGTGACCACGGCGGTCAGGTCGCCGACCACGCGCCGCAGCGCGCTGAGCGAGGCGGACAGCCCATGTCCCCCGCCGAGGGCGACGACGCGCACCCCGGGCAGCGGGCGTGGCTCACCCGGGACGCCGCCGCCCGGCTCCAGGGTGCCCATCACTCGCGTCCGAGGTCGCGGTGCACCGGGCGGGCGTCGACGCCCCCGGCGCGCAGCCGCGCCGCGATCTCCTCGGCCATGGCCACGCTGCGGTGCTTGCCTCCGGTGCACCCCACCGCGACGGTCAGGAACCGCTTGCCCTCGCGCAGGTAGCCGGTGCTCACGGTGCGGAGCACGGGGAGGTACTGCTCGAGGAAGTCCTGCGCCTCCGGGCGGTCCTTGACGTACGCCGCCACCTCCTCGTCCCGCCCGGACAGCGGCCGCAGCTCGGGGATCCAGTGCGGGTTCGGCAGGAAGCGCATGTCCACCAGCAGGTCGGCGTCGACCGGGATGCCGTACTTGAACCCGAAGCTCACGACGGTCGCCTTCAGCGACATCGTCCGCTCGGTGCCGAAGGCGCCCGCGACCTTGGCGGTGAGCTGGTGGACGTTGAGGGCGCTGGTGTCGATCACCAGGTCGGCCTCGGCCCGCAGCTCGCCGAGCGCGGTGCGCTCCCGGCGCAGGCCGTCGAGCAGCCGGCCGCCCTGCTGCAGCGGGTGCGGACGTCGAGCGGCCTCCTGCCGGCGCACCAGCACCTGGTCCTCGGCCTCCAGGAACATCAGGGTGGTGCGCCGCCCGGTGCTACCCCGGGACAGCACCTCCTGCAGTCCGGTGAAGAAGGCGCCGGAGCGTACGTCGACCACGACCGCTATCGGCTGCATGGGCCCATGCGTCTCGTCCACGAGACGGACCACGTCGGCCACCAGCTGCGGTGGCAGGTTGTCGACGACGAAGTAGCCGAGGTCCTCCAGCTCCTTGGCCGCGGTGCTGCGACCGGCCCCCGTCATGCCGGTGACCACCACGACCTCCCCCCGGTCCGATCCCCGGTCCGACCCCCGGTCCGACCGAGGGTGCGGCTGCTGGGCCGTCATGCCGTCTCCTCGCCTGCATCGGGCCCCGTCGAGATGATCTCGCCGGTGGCGGTGTTCACGCTGACCCGAGGCCGCCCCTGCTGCTCGCCCAACGCCGCCGCGATCGCCTCGGCGGTGCGCAGCCCGATGCCGGGGACCTCGGCGATCTCGTCGACCGTGGCGGCACGCAGCCGCTTGAGCGAGCCGAAGCGCTTCAGGAGGCTCCGGCGGCGCACCTCTCCGAGCCCGGGCACGTCATCGAGCAGGCTCTCCACCATGGACTTGGACCGGCGGGACCGGTGGTGCGTGATCGCGAAGCGGTGCGCCTCGTCGCGGATCCGCTGCAGCAGGTAGAGCCCCTCGCTGGTGCGGGGCAGGACCACCGGGTCCTCCTGCGCCGGGAGCCACACCTCCTCCAGCCGCTTGGCCAGGCCGCAGACCGGCACGTCGTCGATGCCCAGCTCGTCGAGGGCCTGCTGGGCGGCGGCCACCTGCGGGGGCCCGCCGTCCACGACCACGAGGCCGGGCGCGTAGGCGAACTTCATGGGCCGGCCGGTGTCCGGGTCGACCAGCAGCGGACTCGCGGAGTCGTCGAACCCGGCCCCGTCGACCTCGCCCGTCTCGACGCGGTCGTCGAGCAGCCTGCGGAAGCGGCGGGTGACCACCTCGTGCATGGAGGCGACGTCGTTCTGCCCCTCCACCCCCCGGATCACGAAGCGGCGATACTCGCTCTTGCGGGCCAGCCCGTCCTCGAACACCACCATCGAGGCCACCACCTCGGTGCCTTGCAAATTGGAGATGTCGTAGCACTCGATCCGCAGCGGCGCGCTCGGCAGGTCCAGCGCCACCTGGATCTCCTCGAGCGCCCGGTTGCGGGTGGTCAGGTCGCTGGCCCGCTTTGTCTTGTGCAGCCCGAGGGCCTGGAGGGCGTTGCGTGCCACCGTCTCCTGCAACGCCTTCTTGTCTCCGCGCTGGGGCACCTTGACGGAGACCCGTCCTCCCCGCAGGTCGCCGAGCCACTGCTCGAGGGCGGGCGTGTCGTCGGGCAGTGCCGGGACGAGCACCTCGCGCGGGATGGAGTCGCCGACCTCACCGGCGTACAGCTGGAGCAGGAAGCGCTCCACGAGCCCGCCGGTGTCGGCGTCGTCGACCTTGTCCGCGACCCAGCCACGCTGGCCGCGGATCCGGCCCCCGCGGACGTAGAAGATCTGCACCGCCACCTCGAGCGGGTCCTCCGAGAGGGCGACCACGTCGGCGTCCGTGCCGTCGCCGAGCACCACCTGCTGCTTCTCCAGCGCGCGGTTCAAGGCGCCGAGGTCGTCGCGCAGCCGTGCCGCCCGCTCGTACTCGGTCGCCTCCGAGGCGGCGTACATCTCCTTCTCGAGCCGCTTCAGGAAGGCCGTGGTCTGCCCGCCCATGAAGTCGCAGAAGTCCTCCACGATGGCGCGGTGCTCCTCGGCCGACACCCGGCCCACGCAGGGCGCCGAGCACTTGCCGATGTAGCCGAGCAGGCAGGGACGGCCGATCTGGCCGGAGCGGGTGAAGACCCCGTTGCTGCACGAGCGCATCGGGAAGACCCGGAGCAGCAGGTCGACCGTCTCCCGGATCGCCCAGGCGTGCGAGTACGGCCCGAAGTAGCGGACCCCTCGCCGCTTCGCGCCCCGTCCCACCATCACCCGCGGGTACTCGTCGCCCAGGGTGACGGCCAGCCAGGGGTAGGACTTGTCGTCGCGGTACTTGACGTTGAAGCGCGGGTCGAACTCCTTGATCCAGGAGTACTCCAGCTGCAGGGCCTCGACCTCGGTGTTGACCACGGTCCAGTCGACGCTCGCCGCGCTGGTCACCATGGTCGCGGTCCGTGGGTGGAGATTGGCCATGTCCTGGAAGTACGACGTCAGCCGGGCGCGGAGGTTCTTGGCCTTGCCGACGTAGACCACCCGGCCGGACGCGTCGCGGAACCGGTAGACGCCCGGGGAGTTCGGGATCGACCCGGGTGCGGGGCGGTACGTCGACGGGTCGGCCACCCCTCAACCCTACGGCGGGCCACCGACCGGTCCGGGCACCGCCTCGGACCGCCCGGCGTGGCGTCAGGCGACCGAGATCTGGTCCCCCGAGACAGTGGCCGTGCGGTTGCCCAGCGGTGCCGTGGCGGGTCCCTTGGTGGGCGCGCCGTCGGTGATCGAGAAGGCGCTGCCGTGGCACGGGCAGATGATCTGGTCGCCCTCGATGGACTTGACCGGGCAGCCCTTGTGGGTGCAGTTGATGTCGAACGCCTTGAACTGACCCTTGGTGGGCTGGGTGACCACGAGCTTCTCGGCGGCCAGGATCGTCCCGCCGCCCACGGGCACGTCGGCCACTGGCACCGTGGTGCCGGCCGGGACGCTCTCCGAGGCGCTGGGATCGGTCGTGGCCGGCTCGGACGCGGACGACGTCTCCTCCGCCGCGGTGTCCGCCGGCTCGTCCTCGCCACCGCAGGCGGCCAGCACCGGCAGGGCCAGTCCGCCCATGGCGGCGCCGCGCAGCAGCGTGCGCCGGGAGACCTCGGTCTCGCTCTGGTCGGTCAGCTCGGTTCGCTCGGTCATGTCGCTCCCGCTGAGTGAAGGCAATGGTTGAAGCTTCAGCCTAGGGAGCGGCGAGATGTTGTACCTGAGATTTGACTGAAGATCGGGTGACAGTCCGGGAACAGGTCGCCGTCTGCGCGTCAGTGGGTGGACCCGCTCCGGGCGCCGGTCCGTCCGGTCGACCCGGTGCCCTTCCGGGCCGCCGGCACGCTGGCCTGCGTCCCGGCGCGCCGGCGGCGCGGCTTGGCCGGCTGCCGCGCCGGCCGGTCGGCCAGCAGCGGCGCCAGGAACTGGCCGGTGAAGCTGTCCGGGTGGGCGGCTACCTCCTCCGGAGTGCCCTCGGCGACGACCAGCCCACCCCGGTTGCCGCCCTCGGGGCCCATGTCGACCAGCCAGTCGGCGGTCTTGATGACGTCGAGGTTGTGCTCGATCACAAGCACGCTGTTGCCCTGGTCCACCAGGCGCCCGAGGACCAGCAGCAGCTTGCGGATGTCCTCGAAGTGCAGACCCGTGGTGGGCTCGTCGAGGACGTAGACGGTGCGACCGGTCGACCGCTTCTGCAGCTCTGCCGACAGCTTGACGCGCTGCGCCTCGCCCCCGGACAGGGTCGGTGCCGGCTGACCGAGGCGGACGTAGCCGAGGCCGACGTCGACCAGGGTGCTCATGTGCCGGGAGATCGAGGGGATCGCGGCGAAGAAGTCCACGGCCTCCTCGATCGGCATGTCGAGCACCTCGGCGATGGTCTTGCCCTTGTAGTGCACCTCGAGCGTCTCGCGGTTGTAGCGCGCCCCGTGACACACCTCGCACGGGACGTAGACGTCCGGCAGGAAGTTCATCTCGATCTTGATGGTGCCGTCACCCGCACACGCCTCGCAGCGGCCGCCCTTGACGTTGAAGGAGAACCGGCCCTGCTGGTAGCCGCGCATCTTCGCCTCGGCCGTGGACGCGAACAGCTTGCGGATGTGGTCGAACACGCCGGTGTAGGTCGCCGGGTTGGACCGGGGGGTGCGCCCGATCGGGGACTGGTCCACATGAACCACCTTGTCCACGTGCTCGAGGCCCTCGATGCGCCGGTGCCGACCGGGCACGGTGCGCGCGTTGTAGATCTCCTTGGCCAGCGACGTGTAGAGGATGTCGTTCACGATCGTCGACTTGCCGGAGCCGGACACGCCCGTGACCGCGACGAACACGCCGAGCGGGAAGCGGACGTCGATGTCGCGCAGGTTGTGCTCCTTGGCGCCCCGCACGACGAGCTCACGGCCCGGGGTGCGCGGCCGCCGGACCTCCGGCACCGGGATCGACTTGCGGCCGGAGAGGTACATGCCGGTCGAGGAGTCGTGGTGCTCGAGCAGCTCCTGCACCGGGCCGGAGACCACCACCTGGCCGCCGTGCTCGCCGGCACCCGGCCCGATGTCCACGACCCAGTCCGCTACCCGGATGGTGTCCTCGTCGTGCTCCACCACGATCAGCGTGTTCCCGAGGTCCTTGAGCCGGAACAGCGTGTAGATCAGCCGGTGGTTGTCGCGCTGGTGCAGCCCGATCGACGGCTCGTCGAGGACGTAGAGCACCCCGACGAGGCCGGCGCCGATCTGCGTGGCGAGCCGGATCCGCTGGGCCTCGCCGCCCGACAGCGATCCGGACGGGCGGTCCAGCGACAGGTAGTCCAGGCCGACGTCGAGCAGGAACCGGAGCCGCTCCTGGATCTCCTTGAGGACGCGCTCCGCGATCTGCCTCTCCCGAGGGGACAGCTCCAGGGTCTGCAGGAAGGCGGCGGCCTCGTCGATCGGCAGCCGGCAGACGTCGGCGATGCTCCTGGCACCGCCCTCCCCCGTCATGGTCACCGCCATGGACACCGGCTTCAGCCGGCTGCCGTCGCACACCGGGCACGGGACCTCGCGCATGTAGCCCTCGAAGCGCTCCCGGCTGGTGTCGGACTCGGCCTCGTTGTGCCGCCGCTCGATGTAGGGCCGCACGCCCTCGAAGCTCGTGTAGTAGGAGCGCTTGCGGCCGTAGCGGTTGGTGTGCTGCACGTGCACCTTGGTGGCGTGCCCGTCCAGGATGGATCGGCGGGCCTTGGCCGGCAGGTCCTGCCACGGCGTGTTCAGGTCGAACCCCAGCTCCTCCCCGAGCGCGCTGAGCAGCCTCAGGAAGAAGTCGGCGACATGGGCGCCGGACCAAGGACCGATCGCGCCCCCTCCGAGGGTCTGCGTCGCGTCGGGGACCACCAGGTCGGGGTCCACCTCCATGCGGGTCCCGAGCCCGTGGCACTCCGGGCACGCGCCGAACGGCGAGTTGAACGAGAAGGAGCGCGGCTCGAGGTCGTCGGTCTCGATGGGGTGCTCGTTGGGACAGGCCATCTTCTCCGAGAAGCGCAGCTCGCGTCCCGGGTCGGCCGCCCCGCCGTCCATCGGCGGCGCGTCGACGAAGTCGAAGACCACCAGGCCGCCGGCGAGCCCGAGCGCGGTCTCCACCGAGTCCGTGAGCCGGCGCTTCGAGGTGGCCTTGACCGACAGCCGGTCCACGACCACCTCGATGGTGTGCTTCTTCTGCTTGTCGAGCTGGGGCGGAGAGTCGAGCGAGTGGGTCTCGCCGTTGACCCGGGCTCGCGAGAACCCCTGCGTCTGCAGCTGGCGGAACAGGTCGACGTACTCCCCCTTGCGGCCCCGGATCACCGGCGCCAGCACCTGGAACCGGGCGCCCTCCTCGAGCGTGAGGATGCGGTCGACGATCTGCTGCGGCGTCTGCCGCGAGATCGGCGCGCCGCAGGTGGGACAGTGCGGTCGCCCCGCACGGGCGTAGAGCAGCCGGAGGTAGTCGTAGACCTCGGTGATCGTGCCGACGGTGGAGCGCGGGTTCTTCGACGTCGACTTCTGGTCGATCGAGACCGCAGGAGACAGCCCCTCGATGAAGTCGACGTCGGGCTTGTCCATCTGCCCGAGGAACTGCCGGGCGTAGGCCGACAGCGACTCGACGTAGCGCCGCTGCCCCTCCGCGAAGATCGTGTCGAACGCGAGGCTGGACTTGCCGGAGCCGGACAGCCCCGTGAACACGATGAGGGAGTCGCGGGGCAGCTCCAGCGACACGTCCTTGAGGTTGTGCTCGCGAGCACCCCGGATGATGAGCTGGTCGGCCACGGACACGTCCTCGGGAAGATCGGGGGGCAGGCCGGCACCCGGCACAGGGGTGGCCGCGTTCGAACAGGCGTTCGCCATGATAGCGGGGTGGTGCAAGCTCGACGCCACCCGCCACGCGACCACACGCTAGCTGGCCGGAATGGCAGGATGAGCGCATGTCCTACACCGGCAGGGTCCGTCCGGGCGGGCCGCCCGACGTGCGAGAGCTGGCCGCGCTGGTCGTCACCAAGCTGTCGGTCAGCGAGATGGACAACAACGTCTACCTGCTGCGGTGCAGGGACACCGACGACCAGGTGCTGGTCGACGCAGCCGCCGACGCGCCCCGCCTCCTCCAGGTGGTCGGCCCCGACGGACTCGAGACCGTGGTCACCACCCACCAGCACTGGGACCACCACCGGGCCCTCGTCGACGTCGTGGCGGCCACGGGTGCCGAGACCGTGGCGGGCGCCCTCGACGCGGACGGGCTGCCGGTGGCGGTGACCCGCCCGGTCCACGACGGTGATGTGGTCACCGTGGGCAGCTGCGCGCTCGAGGTCATCCACCTGTCGGGTCACACGCCAGGCTCGGTCGCACTGCTGTACGACGACCCCGACGGCTCGCCCCACCTGTTCACGGGCGACTCCCTGTTCCCGGGCGGACCGGGACGCACCACCAGCCCGGACGCGTTCACCAGTCTCATGGACGACCTGGAGGCCAAGGTGTTCGACCGGCTCCCCGACGAGACCTGGTTCTACCCCGGCCACGGCAACGACTCGACGCTGGGGCAGCAGCGTGCGCACCTCGCGGAGTGGCGTGCTCGCGGCTGGTGACCCGCCGGCGGTGCCGGGCTGGACCAGTGCCGTGGCCGAGTCGACATTTCCGGATAGCCCGGACACGAAGGGGGCCCAACCTTTACCTTCTTGACCCATGGGGCGAATCATGGTCACCTGCGTCCTCGCGCTGGTCTTCGGCTTCGGCGGCGCCGTCGTCGCGGTCGCGGTGCTGCAGGACCAGCTGCAGGGCCCGCAGGGAGCCGCCGGAGCCGCCGGAGCGGCAGGACCGGCCGGGCCCGCGGGCCGCAACGGGATCGACGGCAAGGCCGGCACCCCCGGCCCCCGGGGCCCCCGCGGGGTGCCGGGCAGCCCCGGCGAGCCGGCGGCTCCTGCGCCGGCGCCCGCCACCGACCTGGGCACCGACGGCTGCGCAGGACGATCGGTCAGCGTGATCACCAGCGTCGGGATCACCAAGACCCGGCAGCTGCGGGTGGACCGGCAGCGGGTGTGCATCGTCGGCCGGTCCGACAGCCCCTGACCCCAGCACAGCCGGCGCCGCACCGGCCGGGGCGCCGGTCGCTGCAGCAGCGCCGGCGGACAGCCCTCAGCCTCGAGGGGCGTCTTGTGGAGGCAGCACCGCAGAGGGGTCCAGACGGGGTCGCGGGCCAGGAGCTCCACGCAGGCGTGCACCAACCTGTCGAGGAGCTCCACCAGGTCGTAGTCGTCGACCAGCGTGTCGGCCAGCCCCACCAGCGTCTGCGCGAGCAACGCGTCGCGGGGGGCCGGGGTGCTCACGCTTCCCTCCGGCGACGTCGCACACATGTCTTCTCCTCGGTGAGTCCTCGTCGTCCCCCGATGACGTCCGTCGGCAGGCGGGCGGCGAGACCCTTCGGCGTACCCGGCTGCGGGTCGGGCACTGAGTGCGTCGGCGGTCGCGGCAGTCTTCCGGCCAGGCGGTGCGGAACGTCCACGCCGGCCGCCGTCCGCCCCCGGAAGGCGCTTGACGCAACAGCACACTGACGCCGGTGGTGCGGTCCACCACGGTCCACCAGCGGGCCGGCCCCGAGGCCGTCGAGGCGACGCTGCCCGTAGGCTCTGAGCCGTGATCGAGCTGAGGACCGCCGCCGAGATCGAGCAGATGAGGCCAGCCGGAGCCTTCGTCGCCGACGTGCTCCGCAGGCTGTCCGAGGTCGCCGACGTGGGCGTCAACCTGCTGGAGCTCGACGCGGTGGCGCACGCCATGATCAGGGAGCGGGGCGCCGAGTCCTGCTACATCGACTACCACCCGTCCTTCGGCGCGATGCCGTTCGGCAAGGTGCTGTGCACATCGGTCAACGACGCGGTCCTGCACGGGCTCCCGCACGACTACGCGCTCCAGGACGGCGACCTGCTCAGCGTCGACTTCGCGGCCTCCGTCGACGGGTGGGTCGCCGACTCCGCCCTCAGCCTGGTCGTCGGCACCCCCGCCCAGCAGGACCTCGACCTCATCGACACCACCACCCGTGCGCTGGAGGCCGGCATCGGGGCCGCACAGGCTGGCTCGCGGATCGGGGACATCTCGGCCGCCATCGCCGCCGTCGCACACGCGGACGGGCTGTCGATCAACACCGACTTCGGCGGGCACGGCGTGGGGCGCACCATGCACGGCGACCCGCACGTGCCGAACAACGGCCGCGCCGGGCGAGGCTACCCGCTCAAGCCCGGGCTGGTGATCGCGATCGAGCCGTGGTTCCTGCAGACCACCGACGTGCTCCACACCGACCCGGACGGGTGGACGCTGCGGAGCGGCGACGGCTCGCGGGGGGCGCACATGGAGCACACCATCGCGATCACACCCGACGGTCCCCTGGTCCTGACCCAGCGCTGATCCCGGCGGTCAGGCGAGGGACTTCTGGAACTGGAGCTCGCGACCCATCACGCGGTACCCGAGCGCGTCGTTGACGGCGATCATGTGCTCGTTCGACTCCGCGTTCCAGGTGTCCACGGTCCGCACCTGCGGCTCCGCCTCGGCGAGCCACAGCACCATCCCGGCCTTGAGCAGCATGCCCAGCCGGTGCCCCCGGTGAGCGCGCGCCACCGCGGTGTCGTGCTGGTGCGCCACTGCCGGGCGCTGCGCCTCGACGCAGACGACCGTGTGACCGGCGAGCTCGCCAGTGACCCGGTGCCGCGCCACCAGTCGCAGCAGCCGGTCGCCGCCGGTCGTCTGCACGTTCTCGTACGCAGCGAGTCGCTCCGGGGTGAACACCTCGTCCTCGATGTCCAGGTCGTCGGTCGGGGCGTCGTTGATCGCCGAGACCAGTGCCACCATCCCGTCCACCAGCTCGGGAGGGGTGCGTCCGAGCACCCGGACCAGCTCGTAGTCGTGGGCGGCGCGCGCCGACTCGTCGAACTGCTTCTCGACGAGCGCGAGGTCGAGGTCGGCCAGGTGCTGTCGTCGCTGGATCGACTGTGAGCGGCGCTCCAGTCCGTGCCGGGCGGCGAACGCAGTGGACGCTTCGGACTCCCAGCCGTCGACCATGATGCTGGTGCGGCCCGCGGTGAGGGTCTCCTGCACCATCCGCTGGAACAGCGCGCTGCCGTGGCCCTGCCGGCGGTGGGCGGGATCGATTCCCATCCACAGCGAGCCCAGGTGGGTGTTGTCGCGTTCGGAGGTGAACAGCAGGGCGAACCCCACGGGGTCTGCGCCCACGGTGGCGAGGTACGCCGCAGGCGGCTCACCGTCCCAGCCCTCACGCAGCATCGTGGCGAGCCGGTCGGGCAGCCACGGGTGCTCCCACGGCGAGTCGGTCGCCCCGACGAGGTTGAGCAGCCGCAGCAGGGCGGTGGTGCCGTCGGTGTCGTCCGCGCCGAAGCGGTGGACCTCGAGGGGGGACATCCCCCCAGGCTCCCGCGTCGACGCCGCGCGCGCGACCGGTTTTCGGGCAGCGTGCGAGCACCCGACCGGTGCGGACTCGTGCCATGGTGTGCCCCATGCAGCTGGCCGGGCACTTCGTCGGAGTGGACCTCGCGTGGGGCGACCGGAGTCCCACCGGGGTGGCGGTGCTCGACGCGGGCGGCCGGTTGCTGCACGTGTCGGCGCAGTCCGACGACGCCTCGGTCCTCGCCGCGCTCGCCCCCTACGTCGACGGGCCCTGCCTGGTCGCCGTCGACGCGCCGCTGGTGGTCCGGAATCCGACGGGCAACCGGCCCGCGGAGTCGGCGCTGAACCGCGACTTCGCCCGCTTCGACGCCGGCGCGCACCCGGCCAACACCGGCAAGCCGGAGTTCTCCGACGTTCCCCGCGGTGCCCGTCTCGCCGACGCGCTGGACCTCGACCTGGACCCGGCGTCGGCAGCGCGCCGACGGGCGGTCGAGGTCTACCCGCACCCCGCCACGGTGGCCCTCTTCCGGCTCGGCCGGACCCTGAAGTACAAGAACAGGCCGGGACGCCCGCTGACCCTGCTCCGCTCGGAGCTGCTGCGACTGTGCGCCCTGCTGGAGGGCCTGGTCGAGGCGGACCCCCCGCTCGTCCTCGGCGGCTCGGCGTCCTGGCGCTCGCTGGTCGAGCAGGCCGGCTCGGCGTCCCGCAAGAGCCAGCTGCGGGTCGTGGAGGACCAGGTCGACGCGGTGGTGTGCGCCTACGTCGCGCTGTTCTCTGCGCGCCGGCCGGAGGAGACGACGACGTACGGCGACCTCGACTCCGGCTGCATCCTCACGCCGACCCTCCCCGAGGGGCACCGGCCCGCGCCCCGGCCCAGGAGGGACGCGACACCGGCCCCGGCGCCGTCAGCGGCCGATCCGGACGCGTCGGCGTCCGACGACCCGGTGCGCCGCGCGGTGCAGGCCTACGCCGCGCGGCAGCCCGAGGTGCGAGCCGCCACGGACCGGTACGTCGCGCTGGTCACGACCCTGCTCGACGACGCCGGGATCAACTACCTGAGCATCACCGGGCGGGCCAAGGGCGTGGCGTCGTTCGCGGCCAAGGCCGACCGCAGACGGGACGGTGCCCGGGTGTTCTCCGACCCGCTGCAGCAGATCACCGACCAGGTGGGCGTCCGCGTGGTGACCTACCTGCGCAGCGACGTGACCGCGGTGGCCGACCTGCTCGGCGACGCGCTCGAGGTCCTGGACGACCGGGACATGGGGCAGGAGACGGCCAGCGAGGGGCGGTTCGGCTACGCCAGCCGGCACCTGCTGGTCGCCCTGCGCGGGTCCACCGACGGGCCCGCCGACGTGCCTGGGCCGCCGGAGCACCGCGCGCAGGTGCAGGTGCGCACGGTGCTCCAGCACGCGTGGGCGGAGTTCGAGCACGCGATCCGCTACAAGGGGACCATCCCCGCGGCCGACGCACCGGACCTGGACCGCCGGTTCACGCTCGCGGCCGGCCTGCTCGAGCTGGCGGACCGGGAGTTCTCCTTGATCCGCGACCGGGTGCAGGCGTCGATGGCGGAATCACCCACGGAACCGGACGGCAGCGACCCCCGGATCAGTCCCCAGGACCTCGCCACCTTCCTCACCGGCGAGTACGCCGACGCGGGCTGGTCGCGCCCCGACCACTACTCCTGGGTCTCCGGGCTGCTGCTCGAGCTGGGCATCACGTCCCTCGACGAGCTCGCGACCCTGCTCGGCTCCGTGGACAGCACGACCATCACCGACCTGATGGGCTACCGGTATCCGCCGGGTGCCGTGCGCCGGCTCGACGACGCGCTGCTGGCCCTCTTCGGGGAGCGGTACCTCGCCCTGCACGGGAACGCGCACCGCGAGGCCCTGCTGCGGCTCCGACTCGACAAGATCGCTCGACCACCGCATCCGCGCGAAGGCCCGTGACGCCACCCGCCGGCCCGGGGACCGGCCCGCGTCAGCCCGCGAGGTCCGCCAGCAGCCGGGGTACGACAGCCGGCAGCTCGCGAGCCAGGAAGCCCACCGGGCCGACCGACCCAGCGAGGGCGTCGCCGCTGGACCCGTGCAGCCAGGCGCCCCACACCGCTGCCTGCTCGGGGTCCGCGCCGCGGGCGAGCAGGCCGGTCACGATGCCCGCCTGCACGTCCCCGGAGCCGGAGACGCCGAGACCGGGGCCGCCGACGCTGATCTTCCAGGTGGGGCCGTCGGGGCTCGCGACGTACTTGTCGCTGCCTCCGCACAGCACCACCGCACGCGCCCGGCGGGCGAGCTCGACCGTCGCCGCGAGCGGGTCGGCGTCGACCTCGTCCTGCTCGACGCCGAGGGTCAGCGCGACCTCGCTCGGGTTGACCGTCAGCACCGCGGTGGTCCCCAGGTGGTGCAGGCAGTCCGCGTCGGAGGTGACGTAGGCCGAACCGAGGGCGTCCACGACCACGCGCTGGGACGTCAGCTCCGGGACCACCTCCCGCAGCAGCCGGATGGCCGCGTCCGGACCGGTGATGCCGGGTCCGAGCAGGATCGCATCGGCGCTTCCGGCCAGCTCCAGGACCTGTCCGGCGGCCTCCGGGGAGATGTCACCGGTCTGGAGCTCGGGGGTCCGGGACACCAGCGCCTCGGGGAGCGCCACCGCCATCTGGGCGGCGACGCTGTCGGTGGTCGCGACCTGCAGCTTGCCGCCGCCGGCCCGCAGCGCCGCCTCACCGGCCAGCAGCATGGCACCGGGGACGCTGGAGCTGCCGCCGACCAACAGCACGGTGCCGCGGGCGTGCTTGTCGGAGCCGGGCTCCGGCAGCGGCCAGTCGGCGTAGAGGGCCGCGGTGACCTGGGTTGCCTCAGGCATGCTCGCCGGCCTCCTCGTGCACCGACGGCTCGGCCGTGCTGGCAGCCTCCGCGGCGTCCACGATGCTGGTGTCCCCGAAGCACTCCGGCTCGAGCTCGCCGTCGCGGCGGGACCAGGTGCTCACCGACACGTTGCCGACGCGCTCGGCCCGGTCCACCTCCATCAGCTGCTCCTCGGACAGGCCGTCGAGGATGTAGCGGAAGCTCATGATCACCGCCTGGTGGGTGAACAGCCAGACCCGGGCGTCCTCGAAGCCGACCCGCAGGTCCGCGAGCAGCGTCCGCAGCCGCAGCACCACGTCGGCCCAGCTCTCCCCCGACGGCGGCTGGTAGTAGAACTTGCCGACCCGTCCGCGCCGCTCCGCTTCGTCGGCGTGCAGGCTACGGATCCCCTTGCCGGTCAGCCCGTCGAAGACGCCGAGGTCCCGCTCGCGGAGGCGCTCGTCGAAGACCACCTCGACGCCGAGCCCGTCGGTGGCGCGGAGCGCGGTGTCGGCGGCGCGACGGTACGGCGAGCTCACCACCAGGGTGGGCCGTTGGTCCTCCCGCGCCTGGTGCAGCCAGTCGTGCAGCGCGTCGGCCTGGCGCCGACCGGTCTCGGAGAGGTGGACGTCCGCGTCCCGCACGTCCAGGTCGAGGCGGTCGGCCTGCTGCTCCTGCGCCGTCGCGTCGGCGACGTTGCCGACGCTCTGGCCGTGCCGGACCAGCGTCAAGGTCGCGGGACCACCGTGCAGGCCGACGAGTCTGGGGACGGGCACGCGTGCTCCTTGGGGTCGAGGACGGTCCAGGTCGCGTACCCCGAACGCGAGCCCCTCACACGATCGGCCCGTGGTCCCGGCGCGCGGATGCGCGGTCGGTAGCCTGACCGGCGTGTCCTACCGCAGCCGCCAGGTCGTGACGGCCGCGCTGACCGCGAACGCCGTTCGGCCGGTGCCCGGCTACTACCTGGGCGTGCCGACGATGGTCGGCGGGTGGCTCACCAGCGAGCTGGCACCACACCTGGCCGCGGTCACCGCTGGGGACACGCTCCGCGAGCTGGTCGCCGGCGACCGCGACCGCCCCGGCCTCGCCCTGGCGGCGGGCAGCCTCGCGGGCCTGGGGCTGGTCGTGGCCTGGTCCGCCCAGGCCAGGGGGTGCATCGAGGGCGCCCTGGTCGAGTGCCTCGGCCCGGACTACCGCGACCGGTTGTCGACCCGGCACACCGACGTCGACCTCTCGCTCCCTCTCCGTCAGCTCCTGCTGCCGTTCCGCAGGGCCGCCGACGACGAGGTCGAGGTGCTGCGCGACATCGCCTACTCGCCGTACGGCCGGCGCGGACTGCTCGACGTCTACCGCCGGCGGGACCAGCGGACCCGGTCCGGCCCGGGCGTGGACGGCCCCGGCGCCCCGGTGCTGCTCCAGGTGCACGGCGGCGCGTGGAGCATCGGCGACAAGACCCGCCAGGCGATCCCGCTGATGCGGCACATGGCCGCGCGGGGATGGGTGTGCGTGGCGATCAACTACCGGCTCAGCCCGCGCCACGTGTTCCCGGCCCACCTCGTCGACGTCAAACGGGCGATCGCCTGGGTCCGGGAGCACGGGCCGTCGCTCGGCGCGGACCCTCGGTTCGTGGCGGTCACGGGCGGCTCGGCGGGCGGTCACCTCGCAGCGCTCGCGGCGCTCACGCCGGGCGACCCGGAGTACCAGCCCGGTTTCGAGGACGCGGACACGTCCCTGCAGGCGGCGGTCCCGCACTACGGAGTGTACGACGTCGCCGGCACGACCGGGTCGACCAGGGCCCGCCTGCTGCGCGACACCTTCCTCGGACCGACGGTGCTGCGCCGGCGCGCCCGCACCGCGCTGGAGGAGTTCCAGAAGGCCTCCCCCTTGCTCCGCGTCCGGCCCGACGCGCCGCCGTTCCTCGTGGTGCACGGGCGACACGACTCGCTCGTCGAGGTGGCCCAGGCGCGGCACTTCGTCGAGGCGCTGCGAGCGGTGTCGACGAGCACCGTCGGCTACGCCGAGCTGCCGGGCACCCAGCACGTGTTCGACCTTTTCCCCTCGATCCGCAGCGCCCACGTGCTGCGCGGGGTGGACCGGTTCCTGCGCTTCACCCACGACGCCTGGCAGGAGGCTGCATGACCGGGATGCCGGCCCACCTGCTGGCCGTGGCGCGCGCCGCCAAGGGCTTCCTCCCCGACGACGAGGCAGCCCTGCTGCACGAGGTCGCGGTCGGGGCTCTGCGCTCCGGGCCCGGTCTGGAGGTGGGCAGCTACTGCGGCAAGTCGTCGGTGTACCTCGGCGCGGCCGCCCGGGCCGCCGGGAGCACGGTCTTCAGCGTGGACCACCACCGGGGGTCGGAGGAGAACCAGGTGGGCTGGGAGTACCACGACCCGGCCCTGGCGGACCCGGAGTTCGGCAGGCTGGACACGCTGCCGGCGTTCCGGCGGACCATCAAGGAGGCCGGGCTCGAGGAGGAGGTGGTCGCGGTGGTCGGCCGGTCCGCGACGGTGGCGAGGCACTGGCGCACGCCGCTGGCCCTGGCGTTCCTCGACGGCGGGCACACCGACGAGCACGCGAGCGACGACTACGAGGGGTGGGGCCGGTGGGTGTGCCACGGCGGCACCCTGGCGGTCCACGACGTGTTCCCCGATCCCGCCGACGGCGGCCAGGCGCCGTACCGGATCTACCGGCGGGCCCTGGGCAGCGGCTTCGGGGAGACCCGTGCCCTGGGGTCGATGCGCGTGCTGACCCGGGTCCTCGGCGACGCCGGCGACCCGGTCGGCTGACCTTCCCCCGACGCTCAGAAGACGGCGAAGCCGTTGCGGCCCGCGGACTTGACCCGGTACATCGCCGAGTCGGCGCGACGCACCAGCTCCGCGGCGTCGAACACGTCGTCGTTGCGCCGGAAGGCCACCCCGATGCTGGCTGTCACCGAGTGCACGGTGTCTCGGTGCACGATCGGCTCCGCCACCACGGACGCGATCCTCCGGGCGACGTCCTCGCCGACCTGGGGGTCGCCCAGCCGCTCGAGCAGCGCCAGGAACTCGTCGCCGCCCCATCTCGCGACGGTGTCGCCGGGCCGTACGACGGACCGGATGCGGTGCGCCACCGTCGTGAGCACGTGGTCACCGGCCTCGTGGGAGTCACCGTCGTTGACGGCCTTGAACCGGTCGAGGTCGATGAACACCAGCCCGATCAACGAGACGCTGTGACGCTGCTCGCAGACGTGACCGAGCCGGTCCAGGAGCACCGAGCGGTTCCCGAGCCCGGTCAGGACGTCGGACCGCGCCAGCTGCCGGTACCGCTGCTCGGACGCCTCCGCCCGTGCCCGCAGGGTCGCGTGCTCGATCGCCAGGGCGGCGGACACCGCGAACGCCTCGAGGGCACGCCGGGTGGCCGGGCCGGGACGCCGACCGTCCTCGGGAAGGTCGACGGAGAGGACGCCGAGCAGGGTGCCGTCCGCGGCGGTCAACGGCGCGAACAGCGCGTCCTCGGGGTGCCAGCCGTCCTCCCCCTCGACGGGGTCGACGCCCGGGACCCAGGTCAGCAGGTCCGGCTCGTCAGCGAGGTTGCGGTGGTCCGCGAACCGGAGGCGGCCCCAGTCCTCGCTGGCAGCCAGGATGGCGTCCCATGACTCGGTGCTCTGCACGCTGCCCAGCAGCGTGGCGCGGGCCTCCTCGTCGCCGGTGACCGACACGGCCTCGAGGGTGCCGTCGGGGCGGGCGATGTTCACGACGGCGACCCCGAACCCCAGGGCCTCGACGATCGTGTCGGCCAGGAGGTCGAGCATGGCGACCAGGTCGCCGGGGGCCGTGGGCTGGTCGGACATCACCGCCATTGTCGCGCGCACCGCAGCGGGCGTCCCACGATCACGCAACACCCGGGCGCCCGGCCCCGTGAGGTTGCGGGACGGTCAGCGCCGCGGCGGCAGCCGGTGCCGGACCACCTCCCCCAGCGCGCCGTCGCGGACGGTCACGGTGAGGTAGGTGCAGTGCGGCTGGCGGCGGCGGTCGGTGGGCGAGCCGGGGTTGAGCAGCCGCAGCCCGCCGGGGGTGACCGTGTCCCACGGGATGTGGCTGTGCCCGAAGACCAGGACGTCCGCGTCGGCGTACGCCTCGTCGCAGCGGCGGGCTCGGCCCTTCGAGTCCCCGGTCTCGTGCACGACGGCGAAGCGCACCCCGGCGATGGTCTCGCGAGCCACCTCGGGCAGCCGTCGGCGCAGCTCGGCGCCGTCGTTGTTGCCGTAGACACCCACCACCCGTCGGGCCCGGCGCTCGAGCTCGTCGAGCAGCGCGGGGTCCACCCAGTCCCCGGCGTGCACGACGACGTCGGCGCGCTCGGCCGCCCCCCACACCTCGGGCGGCAGGTCACGTGCCCGCGTGGGCAGGTGGGTGTCGGCAAGCAGCAGCAGACGTGCCACGCCCGGCTCCGGGCTCATCGGGCTCGGTGCTGCCCGGCCAGCACGGGGTCGCACCCGCAGCCCATCGCCATCGAGGGGAGCCGCGACGGGAGCGAGGCGCCCCGGAACAGGTCCGCACCCGCCGTCGTCCCGGACAGCGCGTCGGCGGCGAGCACCACCGCTGCCGCGGTGTACGTCGTGTGCTCCGCGGGCCAGTGCGCGTCGTCGGGGTAGACGTAGCCGGTCCAGTAGCCACCGTCGTCGGCGCGCAGGTGCTGCATGTCGGCCAGCAGCGTCCGCGCCCGTCGATGGTCCCCGAGCGTGTCCAGGGCCAGCACGAGCTCGCAGGTCTCCGCACCGGTCACCCAGGGGTTGGTGTCGACGCACAGCACCCCGAGGCCGGGCACCACGAAGTCGTCCCACCGGCTGTCCAGCAGCGCCCGGCCCTCGGCACCGCGGACCGCGCCGCCGAGCACCGGGTAGTACCAGTCCATCGAGTAGCGCGACTTGTCGAGGAAGGCGTCCCGGTGCCGGCGGAGGGCGTGGCGCAACCGGCCGGCGGCCAGCTCCCACCCAGGCTGCGGGTCCCCCAGCAGCTCCGACAGCGCGACGCCCGCGAGCAGCGCGTGGAAGGTGCTGGCGCTGCCGGTCAGCAGCGCGTCGGCGTCGGCGGCGCCGGCCGCGTCCCGTGCCCAGGCGATCCCGCCGAAGGGCAGCTGCAGCGAGACGACCAGGTCCAGCGCGCGGCGTACGGCGGGCCAGCAGCGCCGCGCGAAGACGTCGTCGCGGCGTACCAGCCAGTGGTGCCAGACGCCGACCGCGAGGTAGGCCGTCATGTTGGTCTCGGTGCTCTCGTCGTGGACCACGCCGGCGAGGACCGTCCTGGGCCACGTGCCGTCCTCACGCTGCGTGGCCAGGCACCAGTCGTAGGCCCGGTGCGCGGCCGCGCCCTCGCCGCCGACGAGCAGCGCCATCGCCGCCTCGACGTGGTTCCAGGTGTCGGTGGGCCCCCCGGTCGTCCACGGCAGCGCGCCGTCCCACTCCTGCACCCGCGCGATCGACCGGGCCGTGGCCGCCACCTGCTCACGGCTCAGGATCCCGCTCACCGCGGGGACGCCGACGCTCATCGACAGGTCCCCGGCTTGCGCAGGTAGAGCACCAGGCTCTTGCCCAGGACCGGGTCCAGGGCCCGCTCCGCCAGCCGGGTGGCCCGCGGCCGGCGCATCAGGTCCCACACCAGCATCCGGTGGTAGGCGGCCACCAGCGGGTGGTCCTCGCGGTCCACCCCGACGGCGCACTTGAGCCACCAGTACGGCGAGTGCAGCGCGTGCGCGTAGCCGTGGCCCTCGGCCACCAGGCCGGCCGCCTCCAGCCGGTGCACCAGCCCGCGGGCGGTGTAGACCCGGACGTGTCCGCCCTCGACCGCGTGGTACTGCTCGGAGAGCGCCCAGCAGATTCGCTCCGGCAGCCACCGCGGGACCGTCACCGCGAGGGTGCCACCGGGCCGCAGCACCCGGGCCAGCTCGCTGATCGCCGCGGTGTCCTCGGGGATGTGCTCGAGCACCTCGGCGGCGACCACCCGGTCGAACTCGCCGTCGGCGAAGGGCAGCGCCAGCGCGTCCCCCTGCTTGATGTCGGCCTGCGCGCCCTTCGGCACCTCGCCGGACTCGCGCAGGGCGGCGAACATCTCCAGCACCCCGGCCAGCTCGTCGCCGTCCTGGTCGAAGGCCACGACGTCCGCGCCGCGGCGGTACATCTCGAACGCGTGCCGCCCCGCCCCGCACCCCATGTCGAGCGCCCGCTCGCCGCGCTGCAGGCCCAGCCTGTCGAAGTCGACGGTCAGCACCGGGCTCGTCCTCCCTGCTCTCCGGCCACCTCCTGGACCCGCCCGTCGACGGCTCGCTGGTACGCCGCCGCGGTGGCCTCGGCGACGGCGCGCCAGCTGAACTCCCCGAGCGCCCTGGCCCGGCCGGCGGCGCCCATCCGGGCGCGGCGCTGCGGGTCGTCGAGCAGCCGCTCCAGCGCCGCCTCGAGCTCGCCGACGTCTCCCGGGGTCACCAGGTCGGCGCACATCCCGTCCGGTCCGACCACCTCGGGGATCGCCCCCGCACGGCTGACCACCAGCGGCGTGGCACAGGCCATCGCCTCCACGGTCGGCAGCGAGAAGCCCTCGTAGAGGGAAGGGACGCAGGCGACCTCGGCGGACCCGACGACTGCGGCGAGCCCCCCGTCGCTGAGGCCGTGCACGAAGCGGACGCAGTCGGTGATGGAGAGCCGCTCCACCAGCCGCTCGGTGCGTCCTCCCGGAGTCGGACGGGCGATCAGCAGCAGCTCCACGTCCCGCTCGGTGCGCAGCTTGGCGATCGCCTCGAGCAGCGTCGCGATGCCCTTCATCGGCGTGTCCGCGCTGGCCATGGCGACGATCCGTCCAGGGGTGCGCGGCACGTCCGGGGGCCGGAAGACGGAGTCCACGCCGAGGGGCACGACGGTGATCCGCGCCGGGTCCACGCCGAAGTCCGCGACCACGTCGCGGGCGGAGCTCTCCGAGGGGCAGAGGATCCGGGTCGCCCGGCGAGCCACGCGGGCCTGCATCCGCAGGAAGCCGTACCACCGTCGCAGCAGCAGCCTCCGGCGCCACGACGTCGCGGCGGCGAGGTCGGCGCGGCGGTCGACCGTGATGGGGTGGTGGATGGTGGTGACCACCGGAAGCCCGGCGCGCTCGATCCGCAGCATCCCGTCGCCCAGCGTCTGGTTGTCGTGCACCACGTCGAACTCCGCGAGCCGCTCCTGCAGCAGCCGGGCCGCCCGGAGGCTGAAGGTGCGCGGCTCCGGGAAGCCGGCCGTCCACATCGTGGCCACCTCGAGCAGGTCGACGCGGTCACGCAGCTCCGAGGGCCGAGGGGTGCGGAAGGGGTCGGGCTCGCGGTACAGGTCCAGGCTGGGCACCTCGGTGAGGCGTACCCCGGGGTCGAGCACCGGGTAGGGCTGCCCGGAGAACACCTCGACGGAGTGGCCCAACGCCAGCAGCTCCCGGCTCAGGTGCCGGACGTAGACGCCCTGGCCACCGCAGTGCGGCTTGCTGCGGTAGGACAGCAGGGCGACCCGCACGGCGACCTCCGACCTCCTCCGGGCGCACCGGCGGGTCGCTGACGGCCGCGCCGCCGGCCCGGACGTGTGCACGTGTCCACGAGCGGGGTCAGCCTACGCAGCGCCCGGTGAGGCGCGACCAGTCGGTCCGCCGCCCTCCGTGCGGCGCGCCGAACCGGGGCTAGGACCGGTCGGTGCTCCGGTCCGCAGGCGCCTCGGTGTGCTGGTCGCGCTCGGTGTCCGGACCCGCTTCGCCCGCGTGCTCGGTCTGGTCGAGCGCGCTGGCCAGCTGGCTCTTGTTCTCGACGCCCTTGGCGGACGCGACCAGGCTGGCCACGGTGGTCACCGCCAGGATGCCGACGATCGCGCCCAGTGACACCAGGATCGGGATGTCGGGAGCCCACTCGATGTGCTCGCCACCGTTGATGAAGGGCAGCTCGTTCTCGTGCATCGCGTGCAGGATGAGCTTGACGCCGATGAAGCCGAGGAGCACCGCGAGGCCGTAGGACAGGTAGATGAGCCGCTTGAGCAGCCCCCCGATCAGGAAGTACAGCTGCCGCAGCCCCATCAGCGCGAAGATGTTCGCGGTGAGCACCAGGTACGGCTCTCTGGTGAGGCCGTAGATCGCCGGGATGGAGTCCAGCGCGAAGAGCAGGTCGGTGGTGCCGAGGGCCAGGATCACCAGGAACATCGGGGTGATCAGCCGCTTGCCGTTCTCCTTGGTGAAGATCTTGGCGCCGTCCCACTGGTCGGTCGCCGGCAGGCTCTTCTTGGCCCACTTGATCAGCCGGTTCTCCTCGTACTCGTCGTCG
>DASQDP010000003.1:0-2124 GCA_035634095.1 Nocardioidaceae bacterium
GAGACGGTGAAGAAGGTGACCGTCGAGCTCGGCGGCAAGAACCCCAACATCGTCTTCGCCGACGTCGACCTCGAGACCGCCGTCGACAACGCCGTCACGGCGGTCTTCGTCCACTCCGGCCAGGTGTGCTCCGCGGGGGCCCGGCTGATCGTGCAGGACGAGATCGCCGACGCCTTCCTCGCCGCGGTGGCCGAGCGGGCCGAGCGCATCCGTCTCGGCGACGGCTTCGACCCGGCGACCGAGTCCGGCCCGCTGGTCTCCGAGCAGCACCGGGCCAAGGTCGAGGAGTACGTCGCGACCGGCCTGCGCGAGGGCGCCCGGCTGGTCGCCGGCGGCCGTCGTCCCGAGGAGCCGGAGCTGGCCGGCGGCTTCTTCTACCGGCCGACGGTCTTCGCCGACTGCCGGCGCGACATGCGGATCGTGCAGGAGGAGTCGTTCGGGCCGATCCTCACCGTGGAGCGCTTCGCCACGGAGGAGGAGGCGATCGAGCTCGGCAACGACACGCACTACGGGCTGTCCGGAGCGGTGTGGACCGCCGACGCCGCCCGCGCCGAGCGCGTGGCGCGTGCCCTCCGGCACGGGACGGTCTGGGTCAACGACTTCGGCCCGTACCTGCCGCAGGCGGAGTGGGGCGGCTTCGGGCGCTCGGGCAACGGACGCGAGCTCGGGCCCTCCGGCCTGGCCGAGTACCGCGAGGCCAAGCACATCTGGCACAACACGGCCCCCCAGCCGGCCGGCTGGTTCACGGCCTGACCCCGCACACCCACGACCCCTCGACCGGACGGACCGCCCATGAGCGCGAGCGCGCACCCGACACAGGACGGCGACTCCCACCTCGCCGAGTTCGGCTACAAGCAGGAGCTGGACCGCAGCATCGGGAGGTTCTCCAGCTTCGCAGCCGGCGTCAGCTACATCTCGATCCTGACCGGGACATTCCAGCTGTTCTACTTCGGCTTCGGGGCGGGTGGGCCGGCCTACCTGTGGTCGTGGCCGATGGTCTTCGTCGGCCAGCTCATGGTGGCGCTGTGCTTCGCCGAGCTGGCCGCGCGGTACCCGGTGGCGGGGTCGCTCTACAACTGGACCAAGCGTCTGGGCAGCCGGACCACGGCGTGGATGACCGGCTGGATGATGCTCACCGCCTCGATCGTCACGCTGTCGGCGACCGTGCTGGCCTACCAGATCACGCTGCCGCAGCTGTGGTCGGGCTTCCAGGTCGTCGGTGACGGCACCGGCACCTACGACTTCGCCGTCAACGCGGTCATCCTCGGCAGCGCGCTCATCCTGTTCACCACGCTGGTCAACGCCTTCGGCGTGAAGCTCATGGCCCGCATCAACAGCACCGGCGTCTTCATCGAGCTGGTCGCCGCGGTGCTGATCATCGTCATCCTGGCGTTCGCGATGACCCGCAGCCCGGTGGAGGTCCTCACCGACACCGGCGGCCGCGGCGATGGCCGGCCGACCGGCTACCTCGGGGCCTTCCTCGTCGCGTCGCTGGCGTCGGCCTACGTCATGTACGGCTTCGACACCGCCAGCTCGCTCGGCGAGGAGACCATCGAGCCCCGGCGGACCGCACCCCGGGCGATCCTCCGCGCGGTCACCGCCTCGTTCCTCCTCGGCGGCCTCATCCTGCTCTTCGGGCTGATGGCGGCCGAGGACCTCACCGACCCGCAGCTGTCGTCGAGCACCGGCGGGCTGCAGTACGTGCTGCTGCAGGCGGCGGGCACCGGGCTGGGCAAGGTCTTCCTCGCCTGCATCGTCGTGGCGATCACCGTCTGCTGCCTGGCGGTGCACACGGCGACGATCCGGATGATGTTCGCGATGGCGCGGGACAACAACCTCCCCTTCAGCGCCCGGCTGTCCCGGGTCGACCCCAAGCGCAAGACGCCGGTCGTCCCGGCCGTGGTCATCGGCGTCCTGTCGATCAGCATCCTGCTGATCAACATCCGTCAGCCGCAGATCTTCACGGTGATCACCAGCATCGCGATCATCATGATCTACCTGGCCTACCTGCTGGTGACCGTGCCGATGCTGATCAGCCGGCTGCGGGGCCGCTGGCCGCTGCCGACCGCGCCCGGGGAGGCGAGGTACTTCTCGCTCGGCCGCCTCGGCCTGCCGGTCAACCTC
>DASQDP010000004.1:0-79394 GCA_035634095.1 Nocardioidaceae bacterium
GCTGCCGCTGATGCAGGCAGGTCTGAAGTTCTTCGCGGCACTCAGCGTCGTCTTCGCCGCCGACACCCTGTCCATCGCCACCATGGAGATCGTCGACAACCTCGTGATGGCCGCCATTCCCGGCGCCATGGACGCCGGCCTTGTGAACCCCATCTTCTGGCTCGGCATGATCGTCGCCCTCACCGCTGCGTTCGTGGTGGCCTTCCCGGTCAACCGCTACCTCATCGACAAGGGCAAGGGCCACGCCTTGACCCATCAGTTCCATCACGGCCATCAGGAGCACCAAGGGACCAGCGGACGCACCGAGCACGGCGCAGATGGACCTCGAGCCGACATCCACTCAACCCGCGGCTGAACCGTCACACCGGGCCGCCGACCACTCAGAGGACACGATGAACACCAACACCCTGGCCGCCGCCGTCGCCGGCTTCCTGCTCGGTGGCTTGACCGTCTCAGTCGCAGCCGAGCTCGAGAACGACAATGAGGTGGCGCCGGCGCACAGCTCACGCCACCAGGAATGAAGTCCGCCCGTCGCGATCGTCCATCGCTACCATCGCCACCGTGATCCGCGCGAACTATCCAGGAGAGACCTGCCTGGTCGCTGGTCGAGGGGACTGGGCCGGTTGGCGAGCGGGCCGACGTAACAGCCCAGCGGCGAGGAGGGTCCCGCCGAGACAGAGGACCAGGACAGCGACGGCGACGACGGCGAGCCACAGAGCCGCTTGATCAGGGTCAGTCATGACTGCTCCTTGCAGGGCCGGGACGATCAGGGCAAGCGATGGTAAGCGCCGATCAAGGGACAGGCCTGACGTGCGCGGCAGCCTCGTGCGCGCCACGCCTCCTGGCAGCGAACCAGCTCAGGCTGCGCACAGCGCTCCAACCCAGGAGGGCGAGGCCGGCCAGCGCTGCCGCGGAAGAGGTGAGGCCTGGATCGAGCGGGGCGCGGCCCTCGTACGTCTGAAGCATCGCCGCGGCGATCAACAGCGTGTAGCCGAGTGCGCCGACGCCGACTGTCCGGACCCGGCTCCGCTCGGAGACGTCTGCGAGCGACAGCAGCACGGCCAGCGCCGGTAGCACCTGTACGGCGTGCAGGGTGATCGCGTGCGGGACCTTGAGCGCACCTGCGTCGCCGAAGGTGTTGCCGCCCTCGACGATCATCTGGACGCCCACGACCAGGCTCGCGATCATCAGCACCAGACCCGCCCGTATCGCCCAGGCGAGGCTGGCAGGTGCGTCCTGAGGGAAGAACGACCGCGCCGTCACGAAGACCGTCACCAGGCCCACCAGAGCCACCAGCACACCCATCGTCGAGAAGACTGCCGCATCGAACGGGGTGCTCTCGTTGAAGTGGGACGCGACGCCGCGCCAGGTCTGCATCGTGATCAGCGAGACCTCGCCCAGGGACGTCGCCGACAGGACACCGACGGTGACCCACCCCGTGGCGGCGCGGACCCGCAGGAACGGCAGGATCCACGCCACTGTCGCGAGCGTGAGACCGAAGGACAGGCCGAAGACGATCGGCTTCCGCCAGGACAGCGGCCCCTCCCAAGGCCCCCCCGACACGAGGTACACCACCACGTGCAGCAGGCCGCTGAGGAGTAGAGCTGATGCACACACATAGCCGGGCCGCTGGTAGCTCGCCGCAGGTCTCATCCTCGCAGCGATGGACAGGTCGCTGAGCAGGCTGGCCGGGGAGTCGTGGGAGTGCTGTCGCGCCCTTGCCGGATGTGTCGCCATGACGGAGTCCCTTTCTCGTGGTCAGGTGCGGATGTCGCGCCGCTCGAAGAGGACGACGGCGGCGGACGCGCAGGCGACGGTCAGCATCGCGAGCAGCGCCAGCCCGGGCCGGTCCGCCCCGTTGACGACAGGGTCGGAGCCGAGGTACCAGTCGAACGGCGACAGGCGCTCGAGCCCGTTCACTGCGGGGACCTGGGGTCCGACCGCCCACAGGAGGTAGGCCATCACCACGGCTCCCGCGGTCATGGCCAGGACCACCCCGCGCCGGCCGAGCGCCGCACCGACGGCTACGGCGAGCGTGCCGCACGCGGTGGCGAGGAGCGAGAGGGCGAGGCTCGCCGCGGCGATGCCGGAGGCGCGTACGTCGAGACCGAGCCAGGCGGCGAACCCCCACACGCTGACGCCGATCGCGCTGCTGAGGGCGGTGGCACCCACGGCGAGCGCGGCGACGCGCTCCACGACGAGGCGCCGGCGGCTGACCGGGTGGGCGAGCAACAGGTCCAACGTGCCGGCCTCCTCCTCCCCGGCGAGGGAGCGGGTGCCGAAGCCGATGGCGAAGATCAGTAGGAGGACCAGTGCGTTCAACCCGAAGATCGTGGACTGGATGTAGCCGGCAGCGGTCGCGATCTGGTCCATCCCCAATGTCTCCCGCAGGCTCTCGGGCAGAGCCTCGGCCTGGGCGGTGAGCACGTCGGTGTTCTCGTACTGGGAGAAGACCGGGACGTTGACGGCGACGACCACGACCAGTGCGAGCGCCCAGAAGCCGAGGGATCGGCGGGCGTCGTACAGGGTCTTCGCGGCGATAGGCATGCGGTCAGCGAACATGCTGCAGCTCCTGATTGGTTCGAGGAGCGGGACCGGGGGCCTGGTACTGACGGAGGAAGAGCTCCTCGAGGTTCGGGTCCTCGACTCTCAGGGAGACAACGGTGTGGCGAGCCAGAGCCTTGACGAGGTCGTCGACCTCGCCGTCGACTGTGCCCTGCAGCCGTGACCCGGAGAGCTGGAGGTCTGCCACCCCCCGTGGTGCACCGAGCTCCGTTGCGGTGACCGGGTGCGCGAAGGTCACCTCGAAGCGCCGGACCCGCTGTAGAGAGGAGAGGTCGGACACCATGACGAGACGACCGTCGCGGACGATGGCCACCCTGTCGGCCGTCTCCTCCACCTCGTTGAGGACGTGGGAGCTCATGAACACCGTCCGGCCCGCGTCACGAGCCTCCCGGACCATGGCCAGGAACGTCTGCTGGACGATCGGGTCGAGGCCGCTGGTCGGCTCGTCGAGGACGAGCAGGTCCGGCTCGTGCATGAAGGCTGCGACGATGCCGACCTTCTGCTTGTTGCCCTTGGACAGGCTGCGGACCTGCCGGGAGAGGTCGAGCCCGAGCCTGTCGGCGAGGTCGGCGACGCGGGCAGCGGGCACCCCTCCGCGCAGACGCGCGAAGAAGCCGAGCAGCTCGCCCACCTGGTGTCGTCCGTCGAGCGCGAGCTCGCCTGGCAGGTAGCCGATCCTGCTGCGCAGTCCGGGGCCGGACGCGGGGTCGACGCCGAACACCCGAATGGTCCCCGCGGTAGGACGGAGGAGGTCCAGGATGAGGCGGATCGTCGTGGACTTCCCGGCGCCGTTGGGTCCGAGGAAGCCGAACACCTCTCCTTGCTCGACGGTCATGTCGAGCCGGTCGAGACCGCGCCGGCCCCCATAGTCCTTGGTCAGCCCCACCGCGTGGATCGCGTGCTGGGTCATCACTGTTCTCCTTGCTGTCGGGCGTTGTCGGCGCCTGAGGTCGCCGGGGCGGTCACGAGATGGGTGAGCGTCGGTCGCGTGCCGGGAGCCCACCGCCGTCGCCGAGCTGAGCAGACAGCTCGCCAAGCAGGGCGGCCGGTGGCTCCTGCTGCGCTGCCCGGGCCTGGCGGGTCAGAAGCGCCTGCCGGGAGAGGAGCCGGAGCACGGCGTCGCGTGACGTCCTGCTCAGACCGTGCCGCAGCCCGGCGAGGCGGGCGAGCCGCTCCGAGCTGCGCTGGACCCCCGTGACCGGGTGCAGCCGGCGCTGCTGGTAGCGACGCAGTGCCGCGGCGAGGCCACCCCCGCGAGTGATCTCCAGGCAGAGGACCGCCGCATCCACCAAGGCACTGTTGGCCCCCTGCCCCAGTGTGGGCTCCATGGCATGGGCGGCGTCCCCCAGGAGCACGAGGCGACCGTCGACCCAGCGGTCGCAGACCACCTCGTGCGCCTGGTTGACCAGCAGCGAGTCGAGGCCGCCGAGGCCGTCGAGGACGGGTGCCGTGGCGGTCAGGGTCGACGTCCAGGCCCGGACGAACGCCGCACGCTCCCCAGCGGCCAGCGCCTCCGCGATGATCGGTGCGTCCAGCGAGCAGTAGAAGTAGAAGAGGCCGTCGCCGACCGGTGCCCCGCCGAAGACCCCTGACGTGGTCCAGTGCTCCCCGGTGACCTGGGCGGCGGCATCGGCGTCCTCGACGTCGACGGGGACCAGGCCGCGCGCGTACCACCGCCCGGTGCCGCGGGCGCGTGCACCGAACGTCCCACTCGCCCGCACAGCGGAGCCGACGCCGTCGGCACCCACGACGAGGTCGGCCTCCGGTGCGAGCGGTCCGGCCCCGTCGGCGACGACGACCGTCCCGTCCGGGGTTGCCTTCATCACCTCCGCCGACCGTACGGTCGCCAGCGGCTCCTCCGCGACTGCGGTCCCCAGCGCGCCCACCAGGCTGCGGCGGCGAACGCACAGGACATGGTCCAGCCCGGCGCCGAAGTCCGGCATCCTGAGCCGACTGACCTGCCGGCCGTCGGCGCCCCGCAGGCTGGTGACATCCAGCCGGTGACCTGCCGCCTCGAGCGGTCCTCCCAGTGACAGGGCACGGAGGACCGCCAGCCCGTTCGGCTGCACCAGCAGTCCGGCACCTCGGGTGTCGGCGTCGGTGGGTCGGTCGAGGATGGTGACTGCTGCGCCGCTGCGAGCCAGCAGCAGCCCGGCTGCGAGCCCCCCGATACCGCCGCCGACCACGACGACCCGCAGACCCTCGCACCTCATGGGATGTCCACCTCGCTCACCCGGGTCGCATCGGTTCGCTCAGCGACGAACGATGGAAGCAGGTCGAGCGCAGCGGGTGGGCTGTCCGCCTCGACCTGCCACCAGATCTCATGCCCCCCGCTGGCGCACGACGACAGGGTGACCTGATGCCGCAGAGGGCTCTGATGGCCGCGGAAGGAGGCGAAGACGACGCCGCACTCGGAGGCGCCGTGACGGTGGTGAAGAAGGAAGCAGGCCATGTGCTGCAGTCTCACCGCGATGGCGTGCCAGGACATCGATGGATACCCTGAGCCGGGACCCTGAACTCCGCCCAGCAGCCGGCCTGAGGGGGGACGGACGTGAGCAGAGCCAGCAGCGGCGCGGCCGAGACGCTTCTGGGGAGAGCCGACGAGGTGGCCGCGCTGAGTGACGCGCTGTCGAGGGTCGCGGGTGGGCATGCCGCGGCTGTGGAGATCGTCGGCGAGCCGGGGATCGGCAAGAGCCGGCTGCTGGCCGAGCTCGCCGCACGTGCCGACGCCGGGGGCGCACTCGTGCTCCAGGGGGCCGCGTCGGAGCTCGAGAGCGACCTGCCGTTCGCTGTGTTCGTCAACGCTCTCGACGAGTTCGTGCACGGCCTGCCGGCCTCGACCGTGGAGACGCTCGGACCCCAGGCGCTGGCTGAGCTGGCCGGCCTGCTCCCTTCACTGAGCTCGTATGCCGACCCTGCCGCAGTGGGCCTCCAGCACGAGCGCTACCGCAGCCACCGGGCAGTCGCGGACCTGCTGGAGCTCGTCGCCGCGCGCCAGCCCGTCGTGCTCGTCCTGGACGACCTCCACTGGGTGGACTGGGCCTCCGCGGAGCTGGTGACCGCGCTGCTCGGCCGCCCGCCGAGTGCGGGAGTGCTGATCAGCATCGCGCGGCGTCCCCGGCAGACCGTTCCCCGCCTGGCGAGCGCCCTGGATCGGGCCCACCGCTCGGGCCACCTGGTACGGCTGCAGCCGGCTCCGCTCAGTCCGTCCGACGCTCGACTGCTGCTAGGTGCCCAGGTCATCGGTAGCCACGCGGACGCCCTGTGCGCCGAGTGCGGCGGCAACCCCTTCTACCTCGAGGAGCTGGCGCGCTCGACCCGGCGCGACGCGCGTGCTGTCCCCGCACGGGTCGGTGACGCAGTGACAACCACCGTGCTGGTGGCCGGGGTCACGGTCCCTGCGGCGGTCGCGGCGTCCATGGACGAGGAGCTCAGGTTGCTGGCGCCGGAGTCACGGCGCCTGCTCGAGGGAGCAGCCGTGGCCGGTGACCCGTTCGAGCTGGCTTTGGCCACCACCGCCGCCGATGTTGATGACGCCGTCGCGGTAGAGGCGCTCGACGACCTTCTTCGACTGGACGTCGTCCGGACCACCGACGTTCCGACCCGCTTCACATTCCGTCACCCGATCGTGCGAAGGGCGGTCTACGAATCGGTCGGCGCGGCCCGCCGCCTCGTCGCCCACGAGCGCTGCGCGCGTGCACTGTCCGTCGTCGGCGCGCCCGCCACCACCCTGGCCGGGCACGTCGAGCGGTCCGGTCGGCAGGGGGACCTCGACGCTGTCGCGGTGCTCCGTGAGGCCGGCGACCAGGCGTCGCTGCGCGCCCCGGCGTCGGCGGCACGGTGGTACGGCGCGGCCGCTGAAATGCTTCCGGCCGATGCGCCGGCAGGCGCACGCATCGCGCTGCTGCTGCCCCGAGCGGCCGCCCTGGCAGCGGTGGGGGAGTACCAGCTGAGCTTCGAGTGCCTGCAGCACTGCCTCGACATCGTCTCGAGGGACGACATCGCACTCCGCACCCAGCTGACCGCCTCGTGCGCGGGCCTCGAGCACCTGCTCGGCCGCCACGCCGACGCCCATGCCCGACTGCTGCGGGCGCTGGACGCCCTGCCCGACAGGGACTCCGTCGAGTCCGTGAGCTTCCTGGCCACCCTGGCCATGGGCTCCTACTTCGTCACTCGGTACGACGAGATGGCCGACCGTGCGCGCCGTGCGCTGGTCGGCGCGCGCCGTGTGGGCGATGTCGGACTGGAGGCGATCAGCGGTGCTCTCCTCAGCCTGGCGGGTGCGCTGGCGGGAGCCGAGGAGGCGCGAGGGGACTGCTCGGAGACCGCCGCACTCATCGACGCGGCCCCGGACGACCTGCTGATCAGCGGCCTCGAGGCGGTGGGCCACCTCGCGTTCGCCGAGCTGAACCTCGAGCGCTTCGACGCGGCCGTGCTGCACGCGGACCGAGTGGTGCGGATCGCCCGTTCCACCGGGCAGGGCCCGATGCTGGCACTGGTGGTCCCCATTCAAGTCGCGGTGCAGCTGGTGCGCGGCAACCTGACCGAGGCACTGCGGCTCATCGATGACGCCGTGGACGCGACACGGCTCACCGGGAACGATCGCGCCATCGTCTGGGTCGTCGTCAACAGGTCGGCGGTCCGGCTGGTCAGTGGCGACGTCGCCGGCGCCCTGGCCGACGCCCAGGAGTGCGCTGAGCGACTGACCACTCTCGACGAGCCCGTCCAGAAGGGTTTGACCGGCGTGCGGTTGGCCGAGGCTCAGCTGGCCAGAGGCGAACCCGAGTCCGCCCTCGCGGCGTTGGACGAGCTGGGCGGAGGCCGCGACCTGGTCAACGTGCAGAGCGGCGAACGGGTGGCGGCGTTCGAGCTGCGCACCCGGTGCCTGCTTGCCGTCGGCCGGAACGACGAGGCCGCGCAGGCTGCCCAGCAGGCCTCGGCACGAGCCGGGCAGCTGGGCCTCGTCCTCGCCTCGACGTACGCCGACCGGGCCGTTGCGGCGGTCCACCTGGCATCAGGCCGGCCGACGGACGCCGCCGAAGCCGGGCTTCGAGCAGCGGCCAACGCCGGAGCGATGGGCGCCCCCATCCTCGCTGCCGTGTCGCGGACCCTCGCGGGGGAAGCGCTGGCTGCTGCGGGGAGCACCGAGCTGGCGGTACGCGAGCTGGACGACGCGGCGACGACCCTGCACGTCTGCGGGGCGGTCCTGCTGCGCGGCGCAGCGGAGCAGGCGTTGCGTCGCTGTGGCCGGCCGGTCCACCGACGCTCGGCCCCAGCCTCCGAGAGGCGCACCGGACTCGACGCACTGACCAGCCGGGAGCGGCAGATCGCGGACCTCGTGAGCCGGGGTCTCACCAACGCTGCCATCGCCAAGGAGCTGTTCCTCAGCCTCAAGACCATCGAGACCCACGTACGCCACATCTTCGCGAAGCTCGATGTGTCGTCCAGGGCACAGATCGCGCGCGAGGTCTCCCGCGCCGAGGCCCAGGCGCGCAACTGATGCTCGGATCAGCGCGACCCGCTACGAGAGCTTGCGCCCTCCCATGGCCCAGTGGGTCGTTGAGCTCACCGACCGAATGACCAAGGTGGCCACCAACCGGACACTCCGCAGCGCTCGAAACGCTGCTCTGCCCAGGCTTGGTCGCGTTCCCGCCTTTCGCCCACCCCGTCTGCTCATCGCGCTGCCGCTGGCCGGCTGGACATCGAGCCTGCGCTCCTGCTCAACCCGTGCTCCTGGGCGGGCCGCTCTGGGCGATGGCGGTGAGAAGCCAGGCAAGCGCCTGTTCGAAGTTGCGTCGCAGCTCCGCAGCAGAGATCGGTCTCTCGCCTGGTGCTGACGGTGGTGCCGAGAATGCGGCGAACCCGATGGTGTTCACGATGAGCACGCGCGTCGCCTCGTGGGCTGCGCGCTCGTCGAGCCCGAGCCTGTCGAGGGCCATCGTGGTGATGCTTCCCAGGCGTTGTGCCTGGACACCGCGCGCACCCTGTCGGTCGAGATAGGACGGCATGAGCCTCGGGTGCCTGACCAGGACGTCGTAGGAGTCCAGCATCAGGGAGCGCAGAGCCGTGACCGGATCACGGAGGACCGTCGCAACCGATGGCTGAGGCACCTCTCCGAGGACGTCGTCGAGCACAGCGTCCAGCAGGCGGTCCCGGTTGCCGATGTGACTGTAGATCGCATTCGGCGCGACGCCCAGACGTCGCGCGACCGCTCGGAGGCTGAGCGCCGGTGAGCCCTCCTCCTCGACGACCAACCGGGCCGCAGCGACGACCTGCGCGGTGTCCAGACCGGCGCGCTCCCCGGGCCCCCGGCTCCTTGACATGGGCCCAACTGTACGCCATACAATAATTGTACAGCGTACAATAAGGAGAGATGATGGCTGTCGTTGCGTTGTTCCACTCCGTTCTCGGGATCCGGGCCGGCGTGGAGGACGCCGCCCATCGCCTACGTGCTGACGGACACGAGGTACGCGTCGTCGACCAGTACGACGGCAGGTCCTTCGATGACTACGCCGCCGGGAGCGAGCACGTGGAGAGCGTGGGCTACCCCACGCTCATGCAGACCGCTCTGGATGCCACGGCGGACCTGCCGGAGGGATTCGTCGTGGCCGGGTTCTCCAACGGCGCGGGGATGGCCGAGCACGTAGCCCTGCACCGGCGGGTGGGTGCTGCGCTGCTCTTCTCCGGCGCCCTCCCGTTGCCGTTCCTCGGCGCGAGCGTGTGGCCCGCACACGTGCCCGTGCAGCTGCACTACGCCGTCTCCGATCCGCACCGGAACCAGGAGTGGGTCGACCAGTTCCTCGGGGCCGTCCGAGCCTCCGGCGCACGAGCCGATCATCACGAGTACGCCGCCTCCGGGCACCTGTTCACGGACCCGTCCCGCGCTGACGAGTTCGACGCTGAAGCGACCGAGGAGCTGTGGAAGCATGTCCGAGACTTCCTCCGTCACGACCAGCAGGACAACGTCGAGGGGTCGATGTCGAAGGGCGTGGCGACCGTTCGACGTACGTGCGAGAAGCAACTCCCCGGCAACCAGTAGGAGTGAGCACAATGCCGCGTTTCATGGGATTCGTGAGGATGGAAGAGGGCATCGGCACCCCGCCGCAGGCGCTGTTCGAGGCGATGGACGCCCACATCGGCGAACGCGCCGCCAAGGGCGTGTTCCTCGACGGCGGCGGTCTGTACGGCACGGAGGACGCGGTGAACTTCGTGGTCCGCAAGGGCGAGGTCAGTCGGGTCGACGGACCGTACGCCGAGGCCAAGGAGGTCGTCGGCGGCTGGGCGATCATGCAGTACGACACCCTCGAGGAGGCCGTGGCCGACCAGAAGGAGTTCGCCGAGCTGCACGCGAAGCACTGGCCCGAGGCCACGGTGGTCGCCACCCTGCGCCAGATCTCCACCGGCCCGGAGGCACCCGGCGACTGAACGGGACTCACTACGCTGGCAACGTGCCGGCAGAGACCAGTGCGGAGGACCCGACTCAGGCCGTCTTCGCCGCGTGGCGGGCCGAGTCGGCCCGCCTCGTCGGTGCTCTCACCCGGATGACGCGGGATGTGGAGCTCGCGGAGGATCTCGCGCAGGACGCACTCGTGGCCGCGCTCGAGCAGTGGCCGGCGACCGGCGTCCCGGAGAACCCGGTCGCCTGGCTGATGACGATCGCGAAGCGGCGCGGCATCGACCACTTCCGGCGCGCCGACACGCTGCGTCGCAAGCTGGCTGAGCTCGGACACGCCCGCGGGGGAGAGGAGGAGGAGATGCCCGACCTCGACGGCCAGGTCGACCACATCGAGGACGACGTCCTGCGCCTCATCTTCTTGTCCTGTCACCCCTCGCTGACGGCCGAGTCCCGGGCCGCGCTGACCTTGCGCCTGGTCGGAGGGCTCACCACCGCAGAGATCGCGCGAGGGTTCCTGGCCACCGAGTCCAGCATGGGGCAGCGCATCTCGCGGGCCAAGAAGACGCTGTCCGCGGCTCACGCCGACTTCGGCCTTCCCACGGGACCGGAGCGGACCAGGCGTCTCGACGACGTCATGGCCGTGATCTACCTGATCTTCAACGAGGGCTACGCCGCCACTGCCGGCGACGACTGGATGCGCCCCGACCTGGCGAACGAGGCGATCAGGCTCGCGCGCATGCTGGTCGCACTCGCCCCCGACGAGCCCGAGGTGCTGGGACTGCAGGCCCTGCTGGAGATCCAAGCCTCACGGATGGCCGCACGGATCGATGAGCACGGCGAGCCGGTCCTGCTGGAGGCACAGGACCGGGCGCGGTGGGACCGGTTGCTGACCCGGCGCGGGCTGGCTGCCTTGCGGCAGGCCACGCTGCTCGCCGGCCGGGGGAAGCCGGTCGGCACGTACTTCTTGCAAGCCTCGATCGCGGCTGAGCACGCCCGCGCCCAGCGGGCCGAGGACACCGACTGGCGCCAGATCGCAGCTCTGTACGACGTCCTGGCCGACGCCGCGCCGGGGCCCGTCGTCGAGGTGAACCGGGCGGTCGCTCACGGTCGGGCGTTCGGCCCGGACAGTGGCCTCGCGGTGCTCGAGAACCTGGACGCACGCGCGCTCGGTGACTCGCCCCTCATGCCGAGCGTGCGCGGCGACCTGCTCGAGCGTGCCGGGCTGCACGCGCTGGCGAGCGAGGCGTTCGCCGAGGCCGCCGCGCGCACCAGGAACGAGGGTGAGCGGGCGGTCCTGCGCCGTCGGGCCGAGCTGAACACGACGCGTTCGTCGGGTCGAGGTGATCCGCCCCGAGGCGTTCTGGGGCCCGGGCAGCCGAGGTAGGCTCGAGTAGCATGAGGGAGCCGGCGTCGGCGCGCTTGATGACCCCGGCATTCCTGGCACTGACCCTCTCCGACCTTGCCTATTTCACAGCGTCGGGGGTCCTCCTGGCGGTGACCCCGCTGTTCGCCGCGGGGCCACTCGGGGCCGGTGAGGCTGCTGTGGGGATCGCCATGGGTTCGTTCAGCGTGACGACCCTGCTTCTGCGGCCATGGGCCGGTCGGTGGACCGATCGGCATGGGCGCCGCCTGTTGTTGGTCGGTGGCGCACTCCTGTCCGTGATCGGGATCGTTGCTCACCACCTGGTCACGTCACTGATCCTGCTGGTCTCTGTGCGGGTCCTGCTGGGGGCGGCTGAGGCGCTGTACTTCGTCGCTGGGTTCGCCGCCCTCGCAGACCTGGCACCGCCCGGAAGAACGGGCGAAGCGCTCAGCGTGAACTCCCTGGCGCTCTTCATCGGCCTTGCCGCCGGCCCCATGCTCGGTCAAGGACTCCTGCACTGGGGAGGGTTCGAACTCGCCTGGGTCGGAGCGGCCGTCCTGGCCCTGGTGGCCGCCGCCGCCGCGTCTCGGGTGCCCGAGACCCGACCAGTGAGCGCCCCGGGATCCACGCCTGCCGGCCGCATGCAGCAGGCCGTGCTCGCACCCGGCGTCGCCTTGTTCAGCGGTGTAGCCGCCACCTCCGGCTTCCTCGCCTTCTCGGTCCTGCAGGCACGGGGAGTCGGTATCGAGGCATGGAGCGTCGTCCTGCTGCTGTTCGGCGTCACCGTCGTCGCCCTCAGACTGGTCCTCGCCCGGCTGCCGGACCGTGTTCCTCCTCTGCGCCTGGCCGCGGCCGCTCTCGGCGTCGCTGCGGCAGGTTCAATCGTCGTAGGAACCATCCGGACACCGGCCGGTCTCGTTGCAGGGACAGTCCTCCTGGCAGTCGCGACCGCCTTCCTCACCCCGGCGATCTTCGCTGCCGTGTTCAGCGCCGTTCCGGCGGATCAACGAGGCGGCGCGGCCGCGACGACCAGCATCTTCATCGACCTCGGTCTGGGCGGCGGACCCGTGCTGACAGGACTCATCGCCTCGGCCACGAGCGTCTCGACCGCGTTCCTGCTGATCGCCGCGCTGCCGATGGCGGGGACCTGCCTGCTCCTCACCCTGCTGAGACGGGCACTACCGCATCGGAGCACCTGAGCGCCGCGATGCGCGCGAGTGGCGATGGCGTATCCGCTGCCGGGGTCGCAGAATGCACGGCATGGACCTTTCACCGCTCGGCGTGCGCGCCACCGCCGGCACCCTCCGCGCTGCGCAGGGCGTCGTGCTTCCGCACACGTGGACCGACCACGGTGTCGTGGCCGCTCCGGCGGCCAACGGCGCCCACCTGCTGCACCTCTCGGTCGCCCTGTGCGTTCTCAACGACACCTACCGCGAGGCCGAGCGCCTCGGCATCGAGGTCGACGGCGTGGCGGTCGAGGCAGATGGCGGGTTCGACGACGATTGGCGCTCGACCGGGGTCGTCTACTCGGTCACCGTGCGCGCACGCGCATCGACCGAGGAGCTGGCGCAGCTCCGCGCAGTCGTCGACGAGGTCGCCGAGATCCCCCGGGCGCTACGTGCCGGCGCGCCGGTCACGCCCCGAGCGTGACCGCGGCGACGAGGCCGTCAGGTTCGGGACCGGGCCGCCGAGCCGACTCCGGCCGGTGCAGAACATCGGCGACGGTGGCAGGGTAAGGAGGGTGATGCGTCCGCCTCCTCCCTTGCTGGCATTGGTCGCAGGCCTCGCCCAGCGGGCGTGGGTCAAGGACGCGCCGCCGCTGACTGCCCGGCGTGCTGTGGCTGCAACAGCGATCGCAGCAGCCTCGGCAGGGCTGGCCGGTGCCTCAGCGCGACAGTTCCGACGGCAGGGCACCACGGTGGAGCCGTTCGACCCGTCTCGAGCAGCCGTACTGGTCACGACCGGCGCCAACGCGGTCAGCAGGAACCCGATGTATGTCGGCATGGCGGGTCTGCTCGTCGCGAACGCGGTGCGCCTGGGCTCACCGGCGGCCCTCCTCCCGGTGGCCGGCTTCACCCTTGTCATCGATCGCGTCCAGATCGCGGCAGAGGAGCCGGCACTGCTTGCCAACTTCGGGCCCGCGTACGCGGCGTACCGGGCGTCGGTGCCTCGGTGGCTGGACAGTCGATCGGTGAGGTCAGGACGCCCCGGACGACGGGCGCGTCGCTAGGCGGCTCCTCCACGGGCGCCGTCGGAGCCGTCGTCCAGGGAGGCCAGAGCTACAAGTCGCGTTCGTACGCGAGCATGAGCGGTCCGCCCGCACCTTCTGTCCGGCGAAACCCGGCGGCCTCGTAGAGGCGCTGCGCGAGCCGGTCCTCCTCGCTGGTCACCACCAATGCGTAGTCCGCGCCTCGCTCCTGCGCCACCCGCATGGCCTCGGTGATCAGCCCGCGGCCGAACCCCTGACCTCGGCGACCGGGCACGACGTACAGCTCGGCCAGGTAGGCCTCGTTCGTCGCCGTCCACACCGACGGCTGGATCCGCATCACCGCCACCCCCACCGCATCTCCGGTCTTCCCCTCGCGGGCGAGCAGGACCGAGACGTGGTCGTCCCCGATCAGCCCCGCCAGTCGGGCCGCCAGCTCGTGCGGCGGAGGAGCTGGCTCGTCGTACTCCGTGTTGAAGGCGTGCAGCAGCCGCGCCGCGGCGACCACTCCCTCGCTCGCCGAGCTCCCTGTCACCGTCTCGACCTCGCACGACAGGCGACGCGTCACGGGCTCGGCGGGCTCTCGCCACTCGGGCTCGCCGCGCCGATCGGATCCTGGACGCGAGGTCCGTCCTCGTCGAAGTCGATGCGGCGTGCGTGCATCTCCCGGCGTGTCCTGGCTGTGTTCCAGGAATGGAAGACGATGACGTCGTCTCCGTGCGGGTCCACGGTGAGCGAGTTGTGCCCGGGCCCGATGAGGTCGCGGGACGTCCGGAGCAGCGGAGGGGCCGACGCCGGGGCGGGCCGCCAAGGACCGAGGGGCGAGTCGGCCACGGCCCAGGACACTGCGTAGCCCTCGCCGGTCCACGCCCCGCCCGAGTACGTCAGCCAGTATCGACCTCCTCGCCGCACGACCGAAGGTCCCTCGAGGGTGTGCCAGTCGTAGGTGGCGCCGTGCATCTCGCGGCTTCGCTCGTAGATCTGCCAGTCGGCGAAGGGCTGCAGGACTTCGACGATGGGACCCAGCTGGGTCATGCCCTCGAGCGGGGCGACTGCCAGGTGCGTGCCGGCCCGGTCCGCATCCAGAACGTCCCTGGCGAAGAAGAGGTACCAGCGACCGTCCTCGTCCCGGAAGGGGTGCGGATCGATGGCGAAGCGCTCGTCGGGGGTGAGGTTCAGCCCGAGGTCGGAGAACGCTCCGAGTGGGTCGTCAGCCACCCCGACACGGAGGTGGTGGCCGGAGATGTCATGGCCGACGGAGTAGAACATCCACCACCGCCCGTCGGCGTGGGCGACCTCCGGCGCCCAGTAGTCGGTGCCGAGCGCTGGGTCCGCCCGCTCCAACGCGCCGCCGTGGCTGCGCCAGGTCAGGAGGTCACCGGAGGTCAGCACCAGGAACTCGCGACCGTCATCGTCGGAGCGTTCGGGGCACGTGCCGTAGGCGACGTAGCCGTCATCGGTCCGGAGCACGAAGGGATCGGCGAAGTAGCCGGGGTAGAGGCTCATGACCGCGTCACGACCGGCAGTCTCGCACGGGGCGGCCAGGCGCATCACATCGGTCACCAGCCGAGCGTCAGGTCCGTGACCGAGGCCGCTCCGTGGCCGTCGCGCTCACTCTGCTCGGGACTGCTGGGCGGCGGCGCCCCCTCGACCGGATGAGCCACTCGGCGACCAGGAGGTTCGGTACCCAGCAGGCCCAGGCGACGAAGGCGTACCCGTCGTGCTCGCCGAGCGCAGCCTGGAGAGGTGCGACGTAGAGCCGCAGGGTGACGGCGGCGAAGATGAGCGCGTAGCTGCGCGTCATCCACTCCCTGTGGCTCTGCACGTCGCCGCTGCGAATGCGTACGAGCCCGACCGTCGTGGTGATCAGGACGCCGATACCCAGCGACGTGAACCCGGTGTCCGAGACGGCACCGGACGCCGTGGACGGCGCCAGGTACAGACCGCTCAGCGCGCCGATGATCGCGCCCGCGCAGTAGATCCTCCCCAGACTGCGGTGGAGCCCGAGGTGGCGCTCCCGCAGAGGGCGCAGGAACTGGAGAGGGCCGGCGAGTGCAGCGAGGATCATGGCGGTGATGTGCGTCAGGAGCCCGACCGTCTTGTCCTCGTAGACCTCCCGCTGGAAGTACACGTCCGGGTCCAACGTGTAGTACCTGGCAGCACTTGCCGCCAGCAGCACAGCCCCAGCGACGACGAGACTCCACCCGAGCCTTGTCCTAGCCGTCCACATCGGACACTCCTCTCCAGATCTGACGCGCGCCTGACTCGCTCATCCCACCGGCCTCCACCGGGTCGCGGGTGAGGAAGGTGCTCGCGGCCCGGGCGCACGGGGGGACGGCGCAGCCGACGATGAGCAGGACGCCGCCGTATCTTTGGTGAGCCGGTTGACGCTGATGGTCGTCATGGGGCCGTTCCCTTCATGGACGGTGTCGCGGCCGGGGGTACTCCTCAGCGTGGACGGCTCGTCGCGGCCTGTCGTCCGCCTGGAGGAGACGTCGCTACTACGTCTTCCGGCGTAGTCCCCGGGGCGCGCGACATGGTGGGCGACGGCCACCCCGCCCTGCTGTCGCGAACGAGGGTTGGACTACTGCCGCGGCGGCACCTGCGCACCGGACGCCGCGGACACCACCCCCGCCTCGTAGGCGAGCATGACCAGCTGGGCGCGGTCACGCGCTTGGAGCTTGGTGAGCAGCCGGCTCACGTGGGTCTTGGCGGTGGCGTACGACATGTAGAGGCTGCTCGCGATCTCGTCGTTGGACAGGCCCCGAGCCAACGCGCCCCAGACCTCGTTCTCCCGCGGGGTGAGCAGGTCGACGCCGATGGGCTGGTTGAGGGGGCGGGTGGCGGGACGTCTCACGAACTCGGCCATCAGCCGTCGCGTGACGCTGGGCGCCAGCAGCGCCTCTCCTTCGGCGATCACTCGCACGGCGGCGAGCAGGTCGTCGGGCAGCGTGTCCTTGAGCAGGAAGCCGCTGGCACCGGCGCGAAGGGCGTCGAACACGTACTCGTCGAGGTCGAACGTGGTGACGATCAGCACCCGGGTGGTGGCCAGTCGGTCGTCGGCGGTGATCAGCTCGGTCGCCTCGACGCCGTTCAGTCCGGGCATCCGGATGTCCATGAGGATGACGTCGGGTCGCTCCCGGACGACCAGCTCGACGGCCGCCGCGCCGTCGGCGGCCTCGCCGACGACCTCGATGTCGGGGGCGGTGCCCAACAAGACGCAGAACCCGGCGCGTACCAGGGCCTGGTCGTCGGCGACCGCCACCCTGATCACGCCGACCGCTCCCCGGCGAACGGCAGGCGGGCGAGGACCCGGAAGCCGCCGGACCGGCCTGGGCCCGTCTCCAGGGAGCCGCCGTGCACCGCCACTCGCTCCTGCATCCCCACCAGGCCATGACCACCGCGCTTGCGGCCGTCGGGTCCGCGTCCGTCGTCGTGGACCTCCACGACGAGACTGCCGGGCTCGCGGCCCAGTCGCACCGTCGCCTGCCGAGCGTCGGCATGGCGCAGCGAGTTCGTCAGCGACTCCTGCACGATCCTGAAGGCGGCCAGTCCCACACTCCTGGGTACGTCGGCCAGGTCGGACTCCACGTCGAGGTCGACGGCGAGCCCGGCGTCGGCCACCTCGTCGGCGAGCCGGGGCAGGTCGGCCAGGCCGGGTGCCGGAGCGTAGCTCGCGCCGGTGCGCACCACCCCGAGCAGCCGGCGGATCTCCGACAGGCTGGCCCGGCTGGTACGGGAGATGGTCTCGAACGAGCGCCGGGCCTCGACGGGGTCGGAGTCGAGGACATGCATCCCCACTCCCGCCTGCACGGCGATCACCCCCAGGGAGTGCGCCACGATGTCATGCAGCTCCTGGGCGATGCGAAGCCGTTCGTCGGCGGCGGCCCGAGATGCCGCTTCCCTCTGCCGCTCGTCGACGGCCGCCAGCCGCTCCTGACGGGTCTGGCTGGTGCGACCCAGCACGGCGGCCGCTGCGAACCCGGCGGCGGTGGTCACCAGCTCACCTGCACCGAACCGCGGCAGCCCCGCCAGAAGCGCCGCACAGAGCAGCGCGGTCATCAGCAGGAGCGCGGCCACCACCTCACGAGCGGGGCGATGAGCAGCCGTCGAGTACGCGCCGACCAGCAGCACCCATGGCAGACCCCCCTCGTTGTACCCGCTGAACATCAGCGCGAGGACGGACAGCACCGTGACGAAGAAGACGGTGGTGGGGGCACGTCGTCGAGCGACGTACGGCAGTGTGCTCGCCGAGATGAGTGCCAGGGCCGCAGCGTCACGTTCACGGTAGAGGCCGGCGGGATCCGCGCTGCTGTCGCTGGAGGTCGTGAGGAGGCCGACCAGGACCAACAGCAGAGTGAGCCCCGCATCCACCAGCCAAGGGTGCGCGGAACCCCATCGCTGGATCGGCTCGAGCCGCTGGGCCGTGTTCCTCACTCACCGAGGGTAGCGAGCGGCCCGGGCCGTGACATCCGTCTCGACGCCGAGCGTCGACTACGGCTGGAGAGGTACGGCGGCGGGAGTCCTCGTGGATCGTGAGGCCCCTCGACGGCGCCGGGGATGTAGCCGACAAGTGACCCAGGGGCCGACGACGCGAACAACCCCTGGGTTGCATCGTCGGAGGTGATCCCGCATCCGCGGGCCGCGATCGGACTCGAGGGATTCGAGATGACCTCCCACACGAGCAGGTCCCGCAAGCGCATCTGGCTCGACGACGCCCACCTGCCGTCGGCCCAGGCCGGTGCACCGACCCACGTTCCCCAGTACAGCCTGGCTCAGGTGCTCGCCACCTGGGGACTGGCCGCCCTGCCGATGGCCGCACTCGCCTGGGTGGCCGCACCCTGGTTCGCGGGCCAGCTCGAGGGTCCGACGGCCCTGCCTCGGGCGTTGATCGCCGCCTTGACTCTCGGGCTGGTCTGGCAGTTCCTCGTGGTGGCCGTCCTGGTCCGTCACGAGCAAGGGTCACTGCGCTGGGGGGTGGTCAGGAAGGCGCTCTGGCTAGGAGCCCCGCGCCGACCCGACGGTCGCCGGATGGGGTGGGCATGGCTGGTGCTCGTGCCGCTGCTCATCGCGTTCGCCGTGGAGGACATGCTGCCCGGCCTGACGGTTCCCGCCGGCCGCGACATGGGAGTCTTCCTGGAGTCCGCCGCGGGGCAGAGCTTCCTGTCCGGGAACTGGCCGTGGCTGGCACTGATCCTCACCCTCGGAGTCTTCAACACCGTCCTGGGCGAGGAACTGCTGTTCCGCGGGCTGCTGCTCCCGCGGATGAACGGCACCTTCGGGAAGTGGGACTGGGTCGCGAACGGCGTGCTCTTCGCCGTCTACCACCTGCACACGCCGTGGGTCATCCCCACCGCCGTGCTGGACGCGTTCATCCTCGCCTACCCGTCGAAGCGCTACCGCAGTGCGTGGATGGGAATCATCGTCCACAGCGCACAGACGGTCCTCATCTCTGTCCTGGTGCTCGCCGTCGTCCTGCGGTGAGGCGGTGCGGGTCTCTCGTCCGGGGCGTCCGTCCGCGCTCCGCACAGGAGGTCGGCCCGGGCGGTCACGCCGGCTTCGTCAGCATCCAGACGCCCGGTCTCCCCTTGGTCATCAGCCCCTCCTCGATGAGTGCCATCCGAGCGCGGCGGGCGGCGTACTGCCAGCGCGGCTCGCCGGAGGGCGTGAGCTCATGGTCCCCGGGGAGCAGCCGGTCCTCCAGCCTGATCTCCAGCTCGAGGAGAAGCTCGTCAGCCTCCAGCTCGCCGTCGGCGTCCTGCAGGGCGGCCAGGATGTGGGGCCTGAGCGCTTCCGGAGGGGTCCACCGGCGGCTCACCGGCTTCTTGACCGGAACGGGTGCTCGCGGTGTGCTGCTCACCCGCTTGGTGGGCTTCGGCGACGACGTGACCACCGGCGCGGGGGCCGGCGGCTGACCGTGGACGCATTGGGCCAGGGGGAGATCGCAGAAGTCGCAGTACGCGTCGTGCGCCGTCATCGCCACCACCTTAGCGAGCCCGCGAGGGCGTGGCCGAGACGACGTACTTCTTCAGTGGATGTGGCGGCGCCAGTCCGGGGGCACCCGATCGGCCGGACCTGGAGCGGGCTGGTCGGCGGGACGACTGCCGGGCCCGACCAGGGACGGCCCGGACAGGGCCTGCTGCGTCGGGTAGTGCCAGAACCACTCCTCACCCGGCTCGAAGCTCGTGACCACCGGGTGCCCGGTCTGCTGGAAGTGCGCTGTGGCGTGCTGCGACGGCGAGCTGTCACAGCATCCGACGTGGCCGCATTGCGTGCACCTGCGCAGGTGGACCCACCAGCCATCTGCGGCGTCGCACTCGACGCACACGTTGCCACTGGGCGGGACTGCGGGGTCGATGCCGTCGTCCGGCGAAGCGGTCATCACCTCACGTCACTTCCCGATCGGGTGGCCTCGGCGGTCTCGTCGTCCGGGATCGGGGCCAGGAAGCCGTGCACCAAGGGTACGACGGACGCACCCTCCCCGCTGGCGGCCGCCACCCGCTTCATGGAGCCGGCGCGAATGTCGCCGGCGGCGAAGATCCCGGGCACCGTCGTGGCCAGGTTCGCCGGCGGCGCCCCCTCCACCCACTGGTCGCGCGGCACGTCGCGGCCGGTGAGGACGAAGCCGTGCTGGTCGCGGGCCACGTCGGCTGGGAGCCAGTCGCAGTGCGGCTCCGCGCCGAGCAGCAGGAACAGTCCCCGTGCCTGGGTGGTGGTGTGCACACCCGTCGTGGTGTCCTCCAGGCACAGCCACTCCAGCCGGCCCTCCCCGCCCCCGTCGACGACGCGGGTGCACGGCTGGACCGTGATCCGCTCGTTGTAGCCGATCTCGTCGATCAGGTACCGCGACATCGTCTCCTCGAGCCCCGGCCGCCGGACCACGATGGTCACCGAGCTCGCGAACCTGGCCAGGTGCAACGCGGCCTGGCCGGCGGAGTTGCCGCCGCCGACCACGACGACGTCGTTTCCCTCCATCTCTCGAGCTGCCGTCATGGCGGCGCCGTAGTTGACGCCCGAGCCGACCAGCTCCTCGAGCGAGGGAACGCCGAGCTTCCGGTAGGTGACGCCGCTCGAGATGAGCACGGTCCGGGCCAGGACGTCTCCGCCTCCGGTCCTGAGCAGATGGGGGCGCCCTTCCGCACCCGGCTCCAGAGCGGCCACCTCCCAGCCCGAGAAGAAGTCGGTGCCGAAGCGCAGCGCCTGGTTGCGAGCCCGTTGCGCCAGCCGCATCCCGGAGATGCCGCGAGGGAAGCCCAGGTAGTTGCGGATCATCGAGCTGGTGCCGGCCTGGCCCCCGATCGCCTCGGCCTCCAGGACCACGACCGACAGCCCCTCGGACGCTCCGTACACCGCCGCGGCGAGTCCGGCCGGTCCGCCGCCGACGACCGCGAGGTCGACCACGTCGTCCACACGGAAGCTCGCAGGTCTCCCGAACATCGAGATCGCCACGTCGCGGACACTGGCGGCCTGGATGGGCGGCCGGTTCGCCGACATGACCAGCGGCCAGCGCAGCTCCTCGACGCCCAGCTCTGCTCGGACTCCGGCCAGGTAGCCCTCGATCTCGGGGTCGTCGGGGTGGCAGAGCCGGTTCTGCATGCCCATCCGGTCCAGATAGTCACGGATCGACATGGTGAGCGCGTCGTGGGTCGGCGAGATGATCTTGGCCGTGATGACCTCCGGCTGAGGCACGGTGGACGTCCAGTCGGACAGCAGATCCGTGATCGCGTGGTGGAACTCCTCGTCACGCCGGCCGCGTGGCATCAGCAGGTAGGCGTCGTACTTCCCCTTGGCCATCCCGGCTCGGAGCGCCGGGCCGTCCGTGAGGAAGTGGTCCCAGTGCGCCGTGATCACACGGCGGGCGGTGGGCACCACCAGCCGCCACCGATGGAACGCCTCGTAGATCCGTGGGACGTCAGGGAGGCGTGAGTCGGTGACGAACATCGCCACCAGACCGCCGGCCTCGACGATCTCGCGCGCAGTGCCCTCCGCCTGCGCAGCGTCGGTGGCGGTGTGCAGGTCATAGTCGCGCTGGTACCTGCTGCGGAACTCGTCGAGGAGCACGTCGGAGTGCTCTGCCGAGACGAGGATGATCGCGGGGTCTGCCACGGTGTCCAGCGTAGTTCTCGCGCTGAGGGGCGACGCTGACGAGCCGGCGTACCGCCTGCGGTCCCGCGACGTGGTCGGGCGTCGGGCGCCGATGGGCTCCACCGTGCGTCACGCCCGCGCCGCGGCGGAGCGAAGGGCGTCAAGGGTGCGCTCCACGTCGGCCCGGGTGGTCGACCAGTTGCTCACCGAGATACGCAGCACTGCCCGCTCACGCCAGACCGAGCCGCTGGTCCACGCGGTGCCGTCCTCCAGCATCCGACGCACGACGTCCAGGGTCCGGGCGTCGTCCCCGAAGGCGGCGCACACCTGCGTGAAGACCACGTCGTTGAGCACCTCGGCGCCCTCGATGCCGGCGATGCCGTCGGCGAAGGCCCGCGCGTGCCCGGCCATCCGCTCGACGAGCTCGGCGACCCCATCGCGGCCCAGTGACCTCAGCACGGCCCACACCGTGAAGGCGCGGGCGCGCCGCGACAGCTCGGGGACCTTCTCGAACGGATCACCGGCGTCGTCGTGCATGAGATAGTCACCGTGCATGGACATCGCGGCTCGGAGAGCGGTCGGGTCGCGCACGATCGCCAGCCCGCAGTCGTAGGGGACGTTGAGGGTCTTGTGCGCGTCGGTAGCCCACGAGTCAGCGGCCTCGTGGCCGTCGACGAGGTGGCGGTACGCCGGAGCGGCACCGGCGAAGAGCCCGAACGCGCCGTCGACGTGCACCCCGGCGCCGTGCTCATGGGCGACGGCGATCGCCTCGTGGAAGGGGTCGAACGCTCCGGAGTGGATGTTGCCGGCTTGCAGGGCCACCACCGTCGGCCGGTCGTCGCCGCCCTCGAGCATCGCGCGGAGTGCGGCCGCGTCCATCCGTCCCTGCGTGTCCACCGCGACGAGCTCCGGCGCACCCAGGCCGAGAAAGCGCAGCACCAGGTCGACCGAGTCGTGGCGTTCGGCACCCACCAGGACCCTGACTCCCGGCGAGCCGACCAGGCCGTCGGCCCCGACGTCCCACCCCGCCCGGGCGAGGACCGCCCCCCGGGCCGCAGCCAGGCAGGTGAAGTTGGCCATGGTCCCACCGGTCACGAAACCGACTGCGCTGCCCTCGGGCAGGCCGAGCAGGTCGAGCACCCACGCCTCCGCGACGTCGTCGACCGCCGTGGCCGCGGGTGTGACCGTGCGCAGCCCCGCATTCTGGTCCCAGGCCGACGTCAACCAGTCCGCCGCTATCGCCGCGGGGTGCGTGCCGCCGATCACGAACCCGAAGAACCGACCCGACGGCATCGCCGTCAACCCCGGCTCGGCCGCCCGGGCCAGCAGGTCGACCACCTCGACCGGGTCGGTCGGGCCGTCGGGCAGCTCGGCGCCGAGAGCCGCAACCACCTCCTCGACCGAGGCTGTCGGGGGCACGGCGCGGTCAGGCAGGCTGGTCAGCCACGTCAGAGCGTGCGCCTGAGCGCTGGCGAGGGCCTGCGCTGCCTCAGTAGGCTGGTCCACTCGTCTCCACTCCCCTTCGTTCTCCAGCACACATGGCCTTCGCGACCCGGCTAGCCGACCAGGTCGTCGAAGGCGAGGCCGCTCGAGGCCTCTCCTCTGCCGATGGATGTGCGGTTGCCGGACCACACGAAGAGGCGGCCGTCGTACCACCGCGCCGCCTGGTACGTGCGACGGACCACGACCCCCTCGCGCGGGACCTCCTCCTCGCGGATCAGCAGCCGACCGGGCCCTGGGTCGAGCAGGCGCGCCTGCGGGGAGACGACCCGCGGGACCCCGGAGAGGTCCAGCACGGCCCCCGGTGCGAGCCGCACCTCGGCGCTGTCGTCGGTCACCCGCACCGGGATCAGCGGCACCCAGTGGGCCGGCAGCGGGGTCGCGAGCCGGTAGACCGGCACGTCGCGGGGCGCCGCCGGCTCGGACGCGAGGTCCGGGGTGTCCGTCGCCGTCTCGAGGCCGACCTCCAGCGGGCTCTCCAGCCGGCGCTCGACCGCCCAGCCGAGATTGGCCAGCTCGTCGCGCACGAGCATCACCTCCTCGAGCACGGGGCCGTCGATGGGCGTGACCGTGGGTGCCAGGAAGAGCAGGTTCGGGACGGCCACCTCGGTGCCGGGCCCGAACGGCAAGGTGTGGGAGAACATCGAGAAGCCCCTCCGGTTCGCGAGAGCGCTGTCGCCGGTAGGCCGCAGGAGCGATCGCACGCCGAACGTGTCGGTGACGACCAGCGAGCGGGACTCGACGAGCGAGCCGACCGGGAGCTCGATCGGGAGGACGAACCAGTCGTTGCCGAACCCGGTCAGCGTCTCGACCATCAGCAGCTGCGCCAGGTCCGTGGCCCCGGGCCGCAGCGCCCCGAGGTCGATGCGGGCGTCCTCCAGCTCCCAGAAGCGGCGAGCCGGCATCCCGTGGAACGTCACCGGCGCCGGCACCACGGTGCGGGTCAGCACCTCGCCGGGCTCGTCCTGCCCCGAGCCGAGGCTGATCTCGGCGTTGACGTCGAAGGAGTACCAGTCGAGGGTGCCGTCGGCGTACTGCTGGGCGGTCAGGGTGCGCTCACCGAAGATGTCGTCCCCGAGGCGGGTCGAGAGCGAGAAGACGTGCTCCAGCCGGTCGGGCTGCCAGGTCTGACCGTCCTGCGGAGCGCCGGCCCCGGGCTCGCTGAACAGCGTGTCGGACCAGGCGACCCAGGCGCGGTAGGCCTCGACGACCTCGGCCCGGTCACCGGTGTCGATGCCGAGGGCGGGGTCGAGTCGCGGGGTCGCCGGGTCGCCCAGCGCGCCGCGCAGCCGCCGGGCGTCGAGGGCCCGCCCGGCCACCAGCTCGGCATACCCGAGTGTCTCGGGGTCGAGCGAGGCCCGTTGCTCCTCGGTCACCTCCGGCACGGCGTACGTCGAGGCGAACGCGGCGGAGGGATCGTTGAACAGCCGCTGCTGCCCGAGCAGCCGCAGGAAGTGCAGGCCGTCCTCGACCGCCCGGCGCAGCCCGTCCTCCGCGACGACCTGGCGCTCGACCAGGGTCTCCAGCGGCACGCTCGCGGCGTCGAACCGTGGACCGTCCACCTGGGTGTTGACCGGGACCGGCCCGGCGACGAACCGCCTCATCGGGCTCACCCTCCCCCGCCAGCGCGCGAGGATCGGCGTGCCGCAGTCCTCGCCCTGGAACTCGCCGACCTGCCACTGCCGGGCGAGCAGCCAGAGCGGGTCGTGCACGCGGGCCGCGAAGCCGGCCCCGAGGCCCTCGCCGTCGGCGGCGGAGGTCTGCGGCTCGATCCGTGACCAGGTGGTGATGGACGGCATCAGCTGCCCCCCGGTGACGTCTGGGTCAGCAGGTTCAGGTCGGAGGTGACGGCGTCGCCCCGGGGGTTGAACGCGAGGTACGTCGCCGGCAGGAAGTGCGCCACGTCGCCGAGTGCCGCGGGGTTGACCGCGCGAAGCCGGGTGAGGTCGAGGGTCTCGAGCAGCACCCGGTTGAGGCGCCCGACCGTCCAGGGCTCCCCGACCACCGGAGGCACGGCGAGCAGGATCGCCTGGGGTGCGGACGCGTCGGGCGGGTCGAGCTGGAAGGCGACGCCGGTGGTCTCCTCGCGACGCGGCACCAGCTCCGTCCACTCGTCCACGAGCAGCCCGCACAGCGACCCGGTGAAGTCCTCGGGCGCGGACTGCAGCACCAGCGAGGCGGCACCGTCGACCGGGTCGGCCCCCGGGACCAGGTCGAGGCCGACCCAGCGCTGCCCGGCGACGTGCGGCACCTGCGCCACGCGCAGGTCGAGCGACTCGTGCCCGAGGATCTGGGAGTGGCGCAGCGGCCGGGTCATCCGGGAGAGCGGCGGGCGGACCCGCTCCATCCGCTGCAGCCAGGTGTATGCCGCCAGCGGGTCGTCACCGCCGAGGGCGGCGTCGGCCACCGAGCCGGCCAGGTCGTCGGCGTTCGCGGCGGTGAACCGGGGCAGCGCGAGAAAGCCGGCGCCGAAGACGGTGCGCAGCCGGGCAAGCAGCCGGGCCGACCGGTCACCGTCGTCGTCGACACCGTCGAGGCGGCGGGAGACCTCCGCGAGCACGGCGGACGCCTGAGCGGTCCCTGTGCCGGCTCCGGGGGTCGGGACCGCCCCCGGCACTCCGAACGCCGCGGCTCCCCACATCGCCTCGCGGATGCCGGCAACGCCGCCGTCGTCCACCGCCTGCCGGAGCCGGTCGCGGGCAGTCCGCAGCGAGGTCTCGGCCGCCACCACCCGGCTCTCGAGCTCGTCGAGGTCCTGGCCAAGGGCGGGGTCCGCATGCGGCGGCTGCAGGTCCGCGCCGTGGAGCGGACGCGCGCCGGCGAGCAGCCGCTGTGTCCGAGCCGCGACCTCGACCAGGTCACCGAGCCCGCCCGCCGCCCGCGACAGGTCCACCCTGCCGGCGACCCCGGCCTCGGCCTGCAACCGCGCCACCACCTCGGGCGGCTGGCCGTCGACACCGCCGGTGGCCCAGACCAGGTCGATCGGGGTCAGGCCCAAGGACGTCAGCGTGACGTCGTGGACAGCCGTGACCTCGCCGTCGGGGGAGGGCTCCTCGACGCGCGCCGAGACACCGACGGCCGACCCCAGCAGCCGGCCCGCCCATGCATGGAGCGCAGGGTCGGCCTTCGCCCGAGGAGAGGAGTCCCGGGGCGCCCAGCCGGCTGGGTCGGGTCCCGGGTCGGCGTCGACGAAGAGCGCGACCCGGTGGGTCAGGCCGGTGCCGGTGCGCGGTGTGCGCAGGAAGGCGAGGTCGGGGGGCGGGACCTGCCCGGTCGAGACGGCGTCGAGGGAGGAGGCCGCACGGGCAGGGTTGCCGCGCACCATCTGAAAGGCGCCCTCGGCGTGGAGCGCGTCGGCAGCGGCGTCCACCGCGTCCTCCAGGGTGTCGAGCACCTTCGCCGCGAGTTCGTGCCGCGGGTCCCCGGGAGCGATCACCTGGTCGGGGTCGTCGTTCCACATCCGCGCGAGCAGCAACCCGTCGACGACGAGCCGGCGGACCCCGCTCGGGGTGGCCGCCCCGGGCAGCGGAGCCAGCGCCCGGAAGTCGTCGACGAGGTCGTCGAGGCCGGCGTTGTGCAGGGTGCGCTCGAAGGAGTACCCGAGCAGGGCCCCGATCGGCTGCCCCTGGCGCACCCCCTCGAACAGCTGCTTGGCGAGCCGCACCCGCGCCGAGGTGAGCTCGATGGCGTACGGCGAGCTCCGTTCGCCGCCGTGGGAGAGGTGCGCGTTGCGCAGCAGGGCCGCCGTGCTGGCCTGGTTGAGCGACGGCGCGTGGATGAACCCCGGGTCGTCGGCCGGCGTGGTCAGCGGCCCCGGCTCGTCCGGGACGTCGTCGACCGCCGGTCCCGGCGTCGCGGGGCGGAGGTTCTCGACCCAGCCGTAGCCGCCGACCTGCAACCCCCTGCGCCTCGCCGTGCGCATCTCCGCCAGCCTGCGCGTCGCCAGCGAGGTGATCCAGGCGTCCAGGCGGTACGACGCGGCGTCCAGCGTCTCGGCGAGGTGTCGCTCGAGGGTCGCGGCGTCCGTGCCCGCCAGCGTCCGCAGCGCCGCCCGGAAATCGGCCAGCGAGGGGTCGTCGCCTGCGAGGTCGGCGGCCGGGCGACCACTGACCTGCTGGCGTCGGATCCACGACCACGTCGGGGTCGGCGCAGAGCCCGGGAGGAGGTCGACGAGCTCGGTGTCCCGCAGCAGCGCGGGGTCGGCCGGGTCGACCGCGCGCGCGGTCGCCGCGGTGGGCTCGCGCAGCAGCGCGGGCCGCAGGAGCACGCGGAGGAGCGGCTGCGCCTCGTCCGGCAGGTCGGTGACGGTGTCCGGGTCGGTGACGGCGAGCAGGTCGGCGACGTACGCCGGGTCGCCCACGAGAGGCGCGGTGACCGTCCGCGCCACCCCTTCGTGGGCCGTGTGCGCCAGGGCGGGCACGAAGCCGATCCCTACCCGGCTCGTCTGCTGGCTGGTGAGCTCGACGAGGTTGGGCCACACGAAGGACGGCAGGTCCTCGCCCAGGAACGCACGCAGGTGCTGCAGGAAGTGCAGTCCCATCGTGTTGCGCACGCGGTAGGACGTGGACAGGCCGGCGGCCTCCAGCACGGTGGCCAGGTCGACGCTCGCGTCGTCGGTGCGCCCGACGCGGGGAGCCGCGAACGACGCCGGTCGCCAGACCTCGCCCCGCAGGCGGACCAGGAGGTCGCGGAACGACTCGTCCAGACCCGCGCCCACCCAGCTGTCCAGCGAGGTGACCGGCAGCACGCCGTAGGGCTGGCGCCCGATCCGCAGCACCGGCAACGGACCCCCGGCGCGCACGTGCTCGGTCGCGTGCGTGCGTGCCTGCTCGACACCCCCCAGGGTCAGGCCGGTGCCGTCGAACCCGATCATCTGGGTGAGGAAGTAGCCCCACGTGGTCGGCCACAAGGCCCTCGTCATCGCCCGGGCGACCCGCTCGGTCAGGTCTCCGGCGCCTGAGGCGTGCTCGAAGCTGGACACCCCGAACGCCCACTGCGCGCGGGCCGCGTTGCTCCCGGCAGCGGGCTCGCCGGCCAGCAGTTCGTCGGCGAAGCTGAGGTCGTGCTGCGGGTCGGGCGCCTGGTACGGCGTGCGTCCGAGCTCGCTGTTGTTCGTCGGGGATCCCGGCGGCAGGAAGGCCAGCCCGTCCGCGACGTGGTGCGCATCGAGCTGGGCGGCCACGTCGGCGGAACGGTCGCCGTCGCTGGTCCCGACGACGAGCAGCACGTCGACCTCGGCGGTCGGCAGGCGCATCCGCAGAGCCATGCCCACCTGCTCGGCTCGGTCGAAGTCGACCATCCAGCGCATCCCCTCGTCGACCGCCGCCACCTCGTCGTCGATGGTCACGTCGGCTTCCAGGTCGGGTCCGATGGCGAGGTCGTGCGTGATGTCGTTCCCGGCCACGGCGGCCACGGCCGCCCCTCCGGCGTACGCGGTGGCGACCCAGCGGTCCGGGAGGAGCCGCACCAGCGGCGTTCGCGCGATCTCGGCCGGATCACCCAGGTCGGGGAACACGGGGGTTCCGGCGGGGCGGTCACCGGGATTGGTCGGCCTCAGCGCGCGGACCACCCAGGCGGCACGCTCGGGACCGAGCCGGCTCGCGACCATCCGCCACGCTGCGCGCAGCATGCCGTCGTCCGAGCCCGCCTGCCACTCCAGCTCCCAGTAGCGACGGCCCCACAGCCGCTCGTTCGCGCTCAGCGCAGGGTCGTGCGAGTCGAGGTGCACCTTGTCGGGGTAGACCCGCACCCGCAGCTCGGTGCCGAAGAACCGGGTCTCCAGCCGCACCGGGAACAGCGCGAGCGGATGCGTCGAGTCGCCCAGGTCCCTGTCGAGCTCGAACGGTCCCCCGCTGGCGGCGAGGATCGCGCCGAGGTCCGGCACCTTGACCGCCATCACTCGCTCCTCATCAGGACGGTGGCCGGGATGCTGATCCGCACCGGGAGCTGCCGCACCGCACGAGCTGTCAGGGCTGCGTCGGGACCGGCGGGCGCGAGGTGGGTGCGGCCGCCGGTGTCGGTCCCGACCTCGATGCCGAAGCGGGGCGCCGAGGGGTGCTCCTGGATCACGATGTGCCAGTCGTCGATGTCGGCTGCGTCGATGTCGAAGCCGAAGAACCGCACCTCGGGCGCGAAGCCGCCGGTGAAGATTGGGTGCCGCTCCTCGGATCCCTTGGTGGCGTAGATGATGGCGTCGGGATAGCGGCGCAGCAGCTCGCTGCGCACCAGCAGCACGAAGTCCTCGTCGTCGGCGGCCACCCCGAGCGAGCGCGAGCCCCACGAGTCGATCCGGTCGATGTCCGGTGCGCGACCCGGCGCCGAGGACGCGTTCCAGAAGCGGTCGAAGTACGTCGAGCGCAGGTCGGCCGGGTAGTCGCGCCAGAGCAGCTCGCGGCCCATCTCGGTGTTGAGCCCGACGAGGTAGGACTGCACGAAGGTGGTGTTCGTCTCCAGAGCGACCACGGTGTTCGGTGGCACCAGGTCGAGGCCGGGGAGCACGTGCCCCTGTGCGATCTCGGAGAGCGCCTCGACCATCGGCTGCGGGAAGTACGGCGACAGCTCGACCCGGTCCAGCGCGGCGTCGTCCTGCCGGTCGGCACCGGGGATGGTGAAGGCTGCACGCGACCGGTCCGCGAACGTCACCTGCGGCGCCGTCCGGGCGACGAACTCGGCGAAGACAGCGTCGAGCGATCCGTCGGGAAGCTGGCTGGGCCCCTCGATGGGCCGCGGTGGGTTGAACCGCGCCAGGTTCTCGGCGGCCGCGTCGCGGAACAGCGCCGCGGCGGCGCTGTCGGACAGGACCAGTGAGCCGGTGGGATCCACCCCCGGGGAGCCGGGCACTCCCGGGTCTCCCGGTCCTGACCCCATCGGCACCGGCTGGCCCATCGGCACGACCTGGAAGAACGCCCGCTGCGGGGTGGCCCTGACCTCGGCGTCGGTGGCCTCGCCCCAGGTGACGTCGAAGCCGAAGCCCGCAGCGACCCGTTCCAGGGTGACCGGTCCGGTGTCGCGCCCGCCGGCGACGATGCGCCCCATGACCTTGACCGGCTGCAGCTGGACGAGCAGCGACGTGGTCGGCTTGATCGGCGTCGGCGACACACGGCGCAGTCGGCGGTTCAGCCCGCCGCGGGGACGGGCGACCCGTCGCAGCGCGGTGGAGAACGCCGCTGCGGTCAGTCCGGTCCCGGCGAACTGCTCGGCCAGGGCCGTCGAGGTCCGCAGCATCCGCGCCTGGGCCGGGGCCAGCACCTGCAGCCCGGTCTGCGGGTCCATCCGCTCGAGGTGGCGGGCGTGCAGGCTGGACGCCACCCGCTCCCCGAGCTGCGCCTGGCGCAGGAGCTGGTTGACCCTGCGCAGCTCGGCGGCCTGGTCCCAGGCCGACGCCATCAGCTCGTCCTGGCGTTGCTGCACCACCTGTGCGCCGAGGTGGGCGACGGCGCGGTTCGCCGGGGAGAGGTTCAGCTGCTCGAACCAGCGCGCGGTCTGCGTCGGCTCGATGGACTCTAGGCCCGCTTGGGCGGCGCCGTACAGCGGGGGCGCGAGGAGAGGATCCTCCTCAGCGGTGACCTGCGCTGGCGCGTTCAGCACCGGCGTCAGCGCCTGCTCCCACATGGCTTCCAGTCCCGGGTCGCTCCAGCCCCGCGGCGTCGTACCGACCGGCTGGAGGGCACCGTGCAGCGGGAGCGTCGTCCTCGGGGGGACGCCCGAGAGCAGACCGCTCTCGCCGACGTCGATCTCCATCTCGCCGATGCCGTCGGGCAGCGGCCGCGCGCGGAGCAGCAGCGCCAGCGACTGGAAGTCACCGCCCGCGCCGGTGGTGAAGGTCCAGGAGTGGTAGACCGGCAGCTCCACCGTCGAGGCGCCCGGGGTCCAGGCCGGCTCGAGCCGTGACTCGTCGATGCCGCTGACCTCCTGCCCGAGCCCGGCCTTCCGCCCCAGCTCGAAGGTGGGGACGACGCAGGCGACGTAGCTGCTGTCCGGCCGAAGGACTCGTGGGCACAGCAGCCGAGACACCGACCGCACCGGGTCCGACGCCAGGATGCCGGTGAGGTCGTCGGTCGTCTTGGCCGTCAGCTGACCGTGCGCCCACGCCCAGCCGTCTGCCAGGTCCGGCAGCTCGTCACCAGCCTTCGCGGGCGCGCCGATCCGCAGGACCGCCAGGCCACCGGTGGGTGGCGGGTCGAGTCGTACGCCGTCCTGCTGGCGCACTACCACGAGGCACAGCCACGGCCTCAGGTGCCCGTCCGCGCTGGCGCTCGCGGGCGTGAACAGCCAGGGCAGCGCCGGCTCGTCGAGCTCGACCAGCGGGAAGAAGTTGGACTCGAACGCGGTCGCACCCGGCGCCGGATCCATCCGCACGATCTGGCGACGGTCGAGGCCGGTGACGTGCCCCGGACCCAGAACGGTGACCGGCGTCGAGGCGGTGCGGGCGGAGTTGACCTCCACCGAGGCGGTCGCCGTGGTCAGCCCCGGCAGGTCGGCCCCGTTGGTGTCCGGTTGGAGCAGTGCTGCGGAGGCTCCCCGTTGGACCCATGGGAGGAAGACCAGGTCGGCGTCTGACTGGGTCATCAGCGCAGCTCGCTGCTGGGCACGACGACGCGGCCGTCCCTGGCCTGGGAGACCGCCTCCACCCAGGTCAGCCGGGCATCGTCGGGCGCTGGGCCCTCAGCAGGGACCGCCGCCCACCCACTGGGGTTCACCGTCGGCGCCCCCTCGAGGACCGGCGCGGCGAACTGCCTGTCCAGGGTGCGGCGGACAGGCGCCCGGCTCGATGCTCCTTGCCGGAGCAGGTCGAGCACGAGCGCCTGGTGGTGCGGTTCCGGCTCCTGCACCGGCCGGCCGTTCGCGTCGATGGTGATGTCGGTGTAGTCGAACGGAGAGGCCTGCGGCGTGCCGGTCGTGTAGCCGCTCTCACCGAAGGTGGCGCCGGCGTCCATCGGCTCGAAGGACGGGGCGGCGAGCCGGTCGTCATCGCTGAGGTCGAAGTACTGTCCCGGCGCGAACAGCTCGCGGACGCTGCTCCGCTCCTGATTCTGGGACCCCAGGGCGGTGCGCGTCAGCCGGAACCGGCGGTCTGCGCCGGGCGTGCCGGTGCCCACGCGCTCGATGTCGCGGTCGAGGCCGAGGGGCACCACGTTCTGACGCACGGTCAGGCGCCCGAGCGGGTGCAGCAGAACGCCCTGGGTGACCGGCCGGCGAAGGCTGACCATCGAGTCGGCGGCTTTCGGCAGCTCTGCCTGCCACGCGCCCGGGTCGGACAGCGCGTCGAGAAGGATCGAGAGGACGTCGACCAGCACCAGGTCGTTGGGCGTACCGCCGTCGACGAGGGTGGCGTCGATCGCCACCGAGAAGTCGCACCAGAGGATCTCGAAAGACGCCTTGCCCGCGACGCGCAGTGGCAGCGGGCCCTCGAGTGCGCCACTGAGCGAGACCTTGAACAGGTTGCGAGTGCCGCGCTTGAGCTGCACGCTCGCCCGGAACTCGGCGAGGAAGTGGAACGGCAGCAGCTGGATCAGCACGTCGAACCCGACGTCCCCGTTGATGCTGAAGCCGTACGCCGCGGCGTACAGCGAGCAGTCGGCGCCGAACTGGACGGTGTTGGAGGTCACCGCGAAGTACGCCTGGCAGACCAGCTTGGGGTTGGTGCCGGTGGTCAGGGCAAGCTGCAGCCGCGCCACGCTCGGGAAGCCGGCAGGCGGCACGAACCTCGGGTGCAGGCCACCGACGGACAGCGCGAAGCCGGGCCCGGCATCCTTCCACCCCATCCGCATCGCCATCGCACCTGTGAGCACGAAGCGGTCGCACAGCTTGGAGTCGTAGAGCACCGCGTCCAGCGAGAAGGTGCCACGGTCGAAGTCGAGCACGCCGACCGCGTCCATGTTCAGCCTGATGATGGCGAGATCCGGACGGGGGAGGATCGCGCTGACCCGGCCCAGGATGATCAACCTGTGCTGGGTCCCCCACTGGTAGAGCACGCCCAGCTCGAACGCGATCAGCGTCGGTGAGGCCCAGCCGATCTTCACGAGCAGGCCGAACAAGTGCGAGTCGCGCTGCGCCGGGAACAGCGTCGTCAGCGCCTGCAGGACCTCGGCGGTGTGGTGCACCGGGTCGGACGGGAACAGGACGTGGCGCAGCTGCCCGGTCGGCAGGGCGGCCCGCACGGCCGCGTCGTCGAAGGTGCGGTGCAGGGCCAGGAGTCCGCCGAAGCCGTCGAGGTGGAAGCCCATGCCGAGCTGCCACGGGGTGCCCAGCTCGACGGTGAGGATGGCGACCATCGAGAAGCCCTTGGTGCCGTCGGCCTTCTTCGTGGCCACCAGGCAGATCGCCTGCGCAGTCAGCCCGCCCTTGAACGCCAGGTCGAGGACCCCGAAGTAGGTGCCCTGGTCCGGGTCGTGCGAGATCGAGCCGCCTCCAGCCACCAGGCTGGTCTCCACGTTGACCGCCACCCCCCGGGGCAGCTTCGTGTCGAAGCCGAGGTCGACCAGCCGCAGGTTCCGCTGGGCCTCCGGCACGCCGTTGTCGAGCGTGAAGGCCAGCCCGAGCTGGTCGACGCGCAGGTGGACCGGTCCGATCCGGGCGCTGAACGTGATATCGATCTCCAGCGCTGTCCGCGTCTGCTCGGGCGGCGGCAGGTCGACCGGGCCCCGGGAGAGGCGCAGTCCGATCTCGTGCACCGTGATCGGACCGAGGGCCTTGCCGAGCGGCACCGTGACCGCGAACGCCGCGGCTCCGCTGTTGCCGCCGTCGCCGGCGAGCGGGACGGACTGTGCCGGGGCGCCCTCGCCGGGCGGCACGTACCGCGCCACCATGCCGCGGCTGCTGGAGGGACCGAGCTCGAGACCGAACGGCAGCCGCAGCGGGCCCTCACCGATCAGACCGGCCAGAAAGCCGTCGTGGTCCTTGGGCTCCAGCACCAGGGCCGACTCGGTGATCCGCACGAGCGCCTCGGCGCCCTGGTCGGTCAGGGACATCTCGAACGTGAACTCGCCGATGTCGATGCGAGTGCCGGACGTCAGCCGGATGGGGAAGCCGTTCACCGACGCCGCGTCCGGGGTCGACGGGCGCGCCGGCGGGCGGGCGGCGTACCCCACCCTGAACTCGAAGTCGCCGCCGGCGGGCCCGGCGACGTCGAAGTCTCCGGGTGGCTTCCAGAGCACCGCCACCGCGCCGTCCGCGCGGGCCTTCGCGGTGAAGGTCCACCACGTCCCGAGCTTCTGCTGGAGGGCCAGGTTGCCGCCGACGGCCACGAACAGGCCGGGTCCGCCCTCTGCCTCGTGGATCATCGCCGTGGTCAGGTTCAGGAACTCCTCCACTGCCGCGTCGCCGGGCACCAGCCGGTCGTGGGCCACGGAGATGGACGTCATCCGGGAGGACACCACGTCCGCGCGGCTGGGGATGTCCGGTGAGTCCGGGCTGAGCTCCGGCGCGTCCCACCCGGCCAGCACGTCCCGCAGCGGCTCGATGTCCTTCTTCATGTCGATCGCGGCCAGGGTGACGGCCGCGAGGCGTACGACGAGGTCGGTGACCGCCTCGGCGGTGCCCGGCGCGGCGTCCGGACCGCCCACCAGGTGCTCGATCGACTTGCCCGGCTGCCACAGGTAGCCGAACAGCGCCCCGAGGGACTTGAAGAAGGCGACCGGGTTGTTGTTGCCCGGCCCGTACGTCGAGCTGAGGTCGTTGATGGTGGACACGGCCTGGAGCACGACGAACAGGCGCGGCCACCGCAGCCGGGCGAAGTTGGTCGCCCCCAGCTCGAGCAGGGCGTGCGCGATGTCGTCGCCCGCGAGGCCGCTGTCGTGGGCCAGGGCCTCGAGGACGGCGAGCAGCTGGTCGACCGCGGTGGCGATGTCGCCCACCGCCTGGACCGTGGCCTCGATGCTCGGGCTCGAGGTGTCCAGCCAGGCCTTGACCGCATCGATCCCCTCAGGTGCCGGACCGACGACGGGCGGCACCGTCTCGGGCGTCGCGCCCAGGTCCGCGAGGAGTCCGCGCACCAGCTGAGGATCGCCCAGCGACCGACCCATCCACTCCAGGAAGTCGACGATCTCGCGGCCGACGATCTGAAGCAGGTCCTTGTCATCGGCGGCCATCAGGGCGTCCCCACCGGCGGCTGCAGCGCCCTGCGACGCAGGCGGATCGGCGGCTCCTCGTCCTCGGGGCCCAGGGGCGCGACCTGCGTGAGGAAGGGCTCGGGCTCTGCGCGGGTCGGCGTCGGGTCGTCGGGGTCGGCGAACGTCGTGAACACCTCGTGGACCGCGTCGAGCCGGCCACCGGCCTGCGGCTGGAAGCGGAGCCGCCCGACGTTCGCCCGGAACAGGATCTGCCGGGCGTTGCGAAGCCGGTTGAGGGCGTGCTGGTGCCGGGCCGCGACCTTCTGGTAGCCGGCGAAGACAGTGGCCGGGTCCGCGAGCAGGTCCTCCACGTCGGGGTCGAGCTCTCGCAGCTTGATGCCGTCGGGCCGGTCCGCGTCGGCGCGCTCGTCGAGCAGCGGTCTGACCCGCCAGCGCCAGTCCGGTGCCCTCCGCAACCGGGTCGTCCTGGCCTCGTCGAAGGCCTCGGGGTGCGCCGGGTCGTTCAGGTCCGGCCACCCCCAGGACGGCAGGGCGACCGGGACCGTGCGCAGCCGAGCCTTCATCACCGGCGTGAGGTCCTCCACGCTCGTGCCCGGCGGAAAGGTCAGGAGGTCGTCGTGCATCTCGTCGTACCCGATCCGCTCGGTGCCGAGGCCGAGCCGGACCAGCTGCTGGGCCAGTCCGAGACTGGCGTCGACGAAGGTCACCTTGGGAGGCATCACGTTCTTGAGGCCGCTCGATGTGAACTGTGCGAACCGCGCCGGCCGCTGCGCACCGCCTCGCCAGTAGCTCATCAGGCTGCCAGCCGCGTAGTGCACGTCGCCGGACAGCAGCACCACGCGGCCGTAGGGCTCGAGCCGCCGCAGTAGGTGCTCGAAGGTCTCGACGTCGAAGGCCCAGGCCTCGATGGCGTCGGGATCGGTGCCCAGCATCTCCCTCATCCCGGACGTGCTCGACCTGTCGCGCTCGCTGTGCTCGTTGGTCGACTCGGCGAGGTCGGTCAGCCGGTAGGACAGCGGTGCCACCAGCTCGTCGAGGACCGGGGGGCCGATGACCTGCAGGGGAGCCACCACGATCAGGATCTCGCGTCCGGCGGGCAGCGGTGGCTCCGGGACCTGGTCCACCATCGCGGCCGGCGAGACGTTGCCCGGGGGCCCGTTCTCTCCGGCGAACTGCCGGCGGGTGCGGTTGTCCAGCGCGATCACGCGATGCTTGGGGCCGTCGACGCAGAAGTGCCACTTCAGCGGCGGCTCGGCGCTCTCGGTGCGCCCCGCCGGGAGCGGCACCAGCCCGCCGTCCTCACGGTGACCGAGCAGGGTCGACAGTGCCGCGAACGTCGTCGGGTCGGGGCCGGTGACACTGCCCGCCGGGAAGAGCCGCTCCACGAGCTGCAGCAGCTGGGCCTTGGGTCCCGCCCGGTAGGCCACCGGGTCGTTGCCCCAGTCCTGGAACAAGGCGTAGGCGATCATCGCGTTGCCGAGGATGGCGCGGCCCAGCCGGCGGCCGAGCACCCGCCGACGCCAGACCGGGTTGAGGAAGTAGTCGTCGGTGACGTCGTGGTCGTCGAGAATCATGTACGTCGAGACGTTCGCCAGCGCCCGCTGCACCTTGGGCAGGTTCCTGCGGAACTCGGCGTGCACGGCGAAGGACCGGCGCAGCCCTTGCTGCTGCACGCGCTTCGCCCTCCTCACCTCCTGGGGGGACGGCGGCTCAGATGGGTCGTCCGCGGGGTCCGGCGGTCGAGGCGGGAGGTACAGGTGTCCTGCGATTCGCTCGGCGAACAGGACCGGTGGCATCACGATCAGGCCCTCGGCGACGTCCTCGTCCTCCTCGGGGACGTCGACGACGAAGGACGGCAGCTGCTCGTCCCAGCGCAGCGGCCGGTTCTGCAGGGGCTTGCCGGCGTCCGGGGCCCACCGCGCCCCGACCACCTCCTCGCCCCACACCGCCGGGCTCCAGACGCTGAGGTACGTTGCTGCGAACTCGCCGAGCGAGAGCAGGTGGCTGCTGCCGTCGGTGCTCGTGAGCTGCGCGTCGTGCAGCGTCGTCGCCAGCCGCCGCCCCTCGGGCCAGTGCCGCCGGTCGGCGGGGATCCAGGGGTCCGCGTCCGTCGCGGCCTCGGGCTCGGGCGTGTACCCGTCGAGAGGGGTCGGGTCGACCGCCTTGGTCTCGTCCTCCAGGAGCATCGCCTCGTCCACGGGCAACCGCTCCACCGGGTCGGGCAGCACCGGGTCCCCCGTCGAGCCGATCAGATCGACCCCCACCTCCATGACGGTGAGCATGTGCAGCGCGGCCACGTCGTCGGCGTAGATCTGGTCACCGCCCAGGAACAGCTGGTGCGGCCGGGCCCGGGGGTCCTTGTAGGTGTCGTGGCCGAAGATCAGGTCGTCGACCATGGCCAGGGCGTCGGGGTCGCGGTGCATCGGCCGCCGGCACGACCCGTAGAGGATGTTGAGGTCCTCCAGCTGCGACGGGGGCGGCGCGAAGCTCGGGAGCATTCCCTCCTCGAGACCGAGCGGGAGGTGCGCAACGCCGTCGACGACCCGCTCCTCGAGCATGCGGAGGGTGCCGAGGCTCTCCACCTCGTCGGTCTCGTGTCGGGTGATCTCGAGGTCGTAGGAGTAGAGGGTGTCGGCCTGGAAGGACTTGCCGGTCGTGGCCGGCAGCTCGAGGGTCACCTCGACGACGGACAGCCTCGCGCCGATCCGGAGCATGCGCATCGCGGGACTCACCGCGAACGGGTCGGGGTTGTCGGACTCGACCAGCCCTTCCCACACCTGGAGACGGACATCGCACGGCTCGCTCACCGCGAGCCACACCGACACGAGGCCGGGCTCGACCCGGCGAAGGATCGGCCCGGCCAGCAGCAGCGGAAGGTCCATCTCCCTCCCTGGGAGGTCCGGGGCGGCGCCGGGCACCACCGTTCCTCACCCTAGGGGCGCGCAGGTGGCTCCTGCTAGGGCAACGAACCCTCCTCCGGCTGACGAGACGTTTCGGAGAAGTGCCTGCCGCAGTCGCGCACCCCTAGGAGGAAGCGTCGAGCCGCTGCACGTCGAGCTCGATCTGCTCGGGCGACAGCGCGTGACCGATGGCGAGAGCCACGGCACCCTTCACCGCCGCTTGGTCGCCGACCGACGAGGCCCTCAGCCGCAGGTGCTCCGTGGCGAGGGGGAGCGAACGCTGGTAGACGACCTCCCGGATCCCCGCCAGCAGGTGCTCGCCGGCTCCCGCCAGCCGGCCGCCGATGACGACGACCGCGGGGTTGATGAGGTTGACCAGGGTGGCCAGCACCTCCCCCAGGTCGCGTCCCGCCTGCCGGACGACCCGCAGCGCGGTGAGGTCGCCCGCACGCGTGAGGTCCACGACGTCCTCACCGGTCTCGGCAGGCAAGCCTGCCTCACGCAGCGTCCGGGCCAGCGCGGGCCCGGAGGCCACGGCCTCGAGACAGCCTGTGTTGCCGCAGCGACACGTGACGTCGCCGGCCCGGGCGACGCGCACGTGCCCGACGTCTCCTGCTGTCCCCTGCGCGCCGCGCTGGAGCTTCCCGCCGGAGATGATGCCGGCGCCGATGCCGGTGGCCACCTTGACGAACACCAGATCCCTGGTCGCGGGGAACGCCGACTGCTCGCCCAGCGCCATGATGTTGACGTCGTTGTCGACCAGCACCGGCACGTCGAGGTCCTTCTGCACGCGTCGGGGCACGTCGTACCGGTCCCAGCCCGGCATGATCGGCGGGTTGATCGGCCGGCCCGTGGCGTGCTCGACCGGTCCAGGCAGACCCATCCCCACCGCAGCCAGGTCGCCGCGCTGCCTCCCCAGCTCACCCAGACAACGAGTCACCGTCGTCGTCACCCAGGACAGCACGGCCTCCGGGCCCTCGGCCACGTCGAGTGCTGTCGCACTCTCGGCGTGGACCCGGCCGGACAGGTCGGCAAGGACCAGGGCCACGTGCGTCGCGCCCACGTCGACGCCGGTCACCAGCCTGGCCTCGGGGTTCATCGCGAAGAGGGACGGCGGCCTGCCGCCGGTCGACGTACCGCCGCTGGGCGCGACCAGGCCGAGCCTCATCAGCTGGTCGATCCTGGCTGCCACCGTGGACCTGGCCACGCCTGTCGACGCCGCCAGCTCGGCCCGGGTGCGGGGATGCCCGTCCCGGAGCAGGGCGAAGACCTCACTGGCGTGCATGGAACCACATCCAAGCACGGGCCGCCGGACTTTAGGCCTCTTGTTGCCAACTTTCGTCTGGACCTCGACAGAAGTAGGTGACGCGTGCCACAGTGCCGCCATGCCCGCTCCCTCAGGACCGCTGCCCGGCGTCACTGCCGACGCGCCTGCGCCTGTGCTCTCGGCCCGCGGGTTGACCAAGTCCTTCCTCGGCAACGTCGTGCTCCGCTCGACCGACCTCGACCTGATGCCGGGTGAGGTCCACGGTCTCGTCGGGGAGAACGGTGCCGGCAAGTCCACGCTGATGAAGCTGCTCGCGGGCGTGCACCAGCCCGACGAGGGCACGATCACGGTGGCTGGCGAGACCCGACACTTCTCCCACCCGGTGCAGGCCCAGGCCGCGGGAGTCTCCACGGTCTTCCAGGAGTTCAACCTCCTGCCCGACCGCACGATCGCCCAGAACATCTACCTCGGCCGCGAGCCCAGGCGGGGACCGCTCATCGACACCGGCCGGATGCGCCGTGACACCCGGGAGCTCCTCGACGGCCTCGGTGTCGAAGGGCTCTCCCCGGACCAGCAGGTGCGCACCCTCTCGATCGCCGAGCAGCAGATCGTCGAGATCGCGAAGGCCGTCAGCCACGATGCCCGCATCATCTCCATGGATGAGCCGACTGCCGCGCTCGCCGACCACGAGGTCAGCCTGCTGTACGCCATCATCGAGCGGCTGACGGCGCGGGGCGTCGCGATCCTCTACGTCTCGCACCGCCTCAAGGAGATCTTCGACCTCTGCGACACCATCACGGTCCTCAAGGACGGCGAGCTCGTCGACTCCCGTCCGGCCTCGGAGCTCGACGAGGCCACGGTCGTGCGGCTCATGGTGGGGCGGACGCTGTCGACGCTGTTCCCTGACAAGCTGGAGGGCACGACCATCCGCGAGCCGCGCCTCGAGCTGGCCGGGTGCGGCAACGGGTACGTCGACGGGCTGAACCTCACGGTCCACGCCGGGGAGATCGTCGGCCTGGCCGGGCTGCAGGGCTCGGGCCGCACCGAGCTGCTCGAGGGGATCTTCGGCGTCCGGCCGTTCACCCGTGGCGAGCTCCGGGTCCGAGGCGCCGCCGTACGCCTGCGCACCCCCCGGCAGGCGTGGCGGCAACGGATCGCCCTGGTCACCGAGGACCGCAAGGCGACCGGGCTCGCCCTCAACCAGAGCATCGCGGCGAACGCCCTCAGCGTCGTCCGGGCCGTCTTCCCGCAGCGCACCTCCACCGCGAGCGGGTCCCTCCCGGGGCTGCTGGGCTCGCTGGAGGTCGCCGCACGCAGCACCGCGCAGGAGGTGCAGTACCTGTCGGGCGGCAACCAGCAGAAGGTGGTCCTCGCGCGCTGCCTCGGCGCACTGCCCGAGATCGTCCTGTTGGACGAGCCCACCCGCGGCATCGACGTCGGCGCCAAGCGAGGTATCTACGACCTGATGCGCAGCCTCGCGGCCGACGGGGTCGCGGTGCTCATGGTCTCCAGCGAGCTGCCGGAGGTCATCGGCATGTCGGACCGGATCCTGGTGATGCGCGACGGGCGCATCGCCGGTGAGCTGCCGGCCGGCTCGGACGAGGTCACTGTCCTGGGCCTGGCGACCGGGGCCAGGACCGAGGGCGCGGCATGAGTCAGGTCGCCGACCCCTCGACGGTCGACGCCCGGGGTGGTGCAACCGGGAAGCCGCGTCGACAGCTGGACAGCACCCACCTGGTCTGGATCGCCTTCGTGGTGGTGACGGTCGTGGGCGTCGCGCTCACTGCGTTCGCGGGCAAGAACTTCTTCAGCAGCGGCAACCTGGCGGCGGTGCTGACCCTCACCAGCACCCTCGGGTTCGTGGCCATCGGCCAGACGCTGGTCATCCTCGGCGGCAGCCTCGACCTCTCGGTCCCCTACGTCATCAGCCTGTCGAGCCTGGTCGCCGGAGGCATCATGGCCGGCCAGGCCTCCGGGGTTCTGCCCGGGGTCCTCGCCGCGCTGGCGGTCTGCGCGCTGATCGGGCTGGTCAACGGGCTGATCGTCACCCGCTTGCACGTGCACGGCTTCATCGCCACTCTCGGCGTCGGGCTGATCGTCAGCGGCTACCTCGCGTCGAACTACCAGGGCAGCTCCGGCTCCGCGCCGCGCGCCTTCCAGCTCGTCGGCATCACCCTCGTCGGTCCGGTCCCGGTCAGCACGCTGGTCATGTTGGGGTGCGCTGGTCTCGGCGTGCTGGCGCTGCGGCGGACCCGCCTCGGTCACCAGCTGTACGCCGTGGGCGGCGGCCGCGAGGTCGCCCGCATGTCAGGGGTCCGGACCGACCCGCCGCTGGTCCTGGCCCACGTCCTGTGCTCGGTGCTCGCCGGCATGGCCGGCCTGCTGCTCCTCTCGCGCACGGGCGTGGGCAGCCCCACGATCGGCGGCCAGGGCAGCTACGACCTGATGTCGATCGCCGCGGTGGTGCTCGGGGGCACCTTGCTGGCGGGTGGGCGCGGCTCGATCGTGGGGACGCTCGGCGGGGTCGCGCTGTTCGCGGTGCTCGACAACGTGATGAGCGTGATGGAGATCAACTCGTTCCTGCGCGACGTCGTGCGAGGCACGGTCATCGTCGTCGCAGTCGCCGTCTACGCCCGCCGCGCCATCCCGCGGCGGCCCACCCGCTTCTCGGCCCACGAGCCGGCCCGGGAGGCGTCATGACCACCCAGGTCCCCGGCGTGGACGAGCTGCGCGACCGGCCGCCGCTGGCGACCGGCGAGGGCTCCGCCCTCCGCAGGTTCCTCGCGGCACTGGCGACCCCGGGTGGGGCGGTCTACATCCTGGCGGCGATCCTGCTGCTGGCGATCATCGCCTCGAACCCCGGGTTCGGCGAGCCGGACCGCCTGGTGCGGTCGCTGGCGCGCAGCGCGCCGCTCGCGATCCTGGCGCTCGGGCAGTACTTCGTCATCGTCTCGGGCGAGTTCGACCTGTCCATGGGGTCCGTCATCGCCGCGCAGGTGGTGATGGCCGGCAACCTGATCGGCGACGACGACTCACGCATCCTGCCCGTGATGGCGCTGATGCTGGCGGTCGGCGTCCTGGTCGGCCTCGTGAACGGCGTCGCCACGACGCTGCTCGGCGTCCCCAGCTTCATCGTCACGCTCGGCATGATGCTGGCGCTGTCAGGCTTCGTGTTCTACCTGACCGGTGGCGCGGCGACGGGCAACCCCTCCGACAACTTCCGCGAGATAGGCCGGGGCGGGATCGAGGGGGTCCCGGTGGTGGACCTCCTGCCCTACCCGCTGCTCATCCTCATCGTCCTCGGGGCGGCCGCGACGTGGCTGACCCGACGTCCCTACGGCATGACGCTGATCGCGACCGGCGACAACCCCGGAGCAGCGTCCCTGGGCGGTGCCTCCGTCTGGTGGGTCAAGACGCGCGCCTTCGTGATCTCGTCCCTGTCGGCGACCGTGGCGGGCATCGTCCTCGTCGGGCAGGCGGGTGTGCACCCGTCGGTGGGCAAGGGCTACGAGTTCATGGCGATCACCGCGGTGGTCCTCGGCGGCGTCGTCCTCGGCGGTGGCCGCGGCTGGGTCCTCTCCGCCGCGGTCGGCGCCATTGCGCTGGACCTGCTGTTCACCTTGCTCAACTTCCGGGACATCCCGTCCACGTGGCGCGACACCGTGCAGGGCGTGATCATCATCCTCGCCGTGGCCCTGGCAGGTCGCGCCTGGCGCTCGGGAAACCGGCTGCCGCGGGCACTGCGCCGACCGGGTGCCGCCCCCGACCCCTCGACCCGACCCCAGAGCAGCTGATCGCGCTCACCCTCGAACCGCACCGTCCCCACTGCGCCCGCCGGGTGCCGAAACAAGGAGAAGCAACTGATGGCCAGACCTACGTATCGTCTCGCCGTGGCGGCCGTCCTGGCCGCCCTGGCGATGAGCTCGTGCTCGACGGAGGAACCAACAGAGACCGCAGAGACCACGGCCGAGCCGACGGCCGGGGAGTCGTCTGCGAAGCCCGAGTCCGGTGAGAGCTCTAAGTGGTTCGACCAGGCCGTCTTCGACGAGCAGAACGAGCAGCGGGACGCGACGTTCGAGGGGAACCCCGAGCAGCCCTACCTGCAGTACATCGACGGTGAGATGACCAACACCTCGAAGTACGCCGCCAAGGGAGCCCAGAAGGCCTGCTTCGCCAACGCCTCGATCAGCAACCCGTGGCGGCAGACCGGCTGGATCACCATGAACCAGCAGCTCAAGGTGCTGGTCGACGAGGGCGTGCTCTCCGGCATGGAGACACGTGACGCCGAGGACGACGACAACACGCAGATCGCCGACATCGACTACTTCATCAAGGAGGGCGACTGCGACGTCTACATCATCTCCCCGAACTCGACAGCGGCGCTGACGCCTGCTGTCGAGCGCGCCTGCCGCACCGGCAAGCCCGTCATCGTCTTCGACCGTGGCGTGCAGACGGACTGCATGACCTCGTTCATCCACCCGATCGGTGGCTACGCCTGGGGCATCGACACCGCGAACTTCCTGGTCGAGAACCTCCAGGAGGGGGACAAGGTCGTGGCACTGAGGATCCTGCCCGGCGTCGACGTGTTGGAGAACCGGTGGGCCGCGGCGGACAAGATCTTCAACGACAGCGGCATCGAGGCGGTGGACTACTTCACCGGCGCCGACCCCGCCGAGATCAAGAAGATCATCTCTGACGAGCTCGCCAAGGGCGACGTCCAGGGCGTGTGGATGGACGCAGGCGACGGGGCCGTGGCCGCCATCGAGGCGTTCGAGGACGCGGGAGTCGACCTGCCGGTGATGACCGGTGAGGACGAGATGAGCTTCCTCCGGAAGTGGGAGGAGACCAAGCTGACCGGGCTGGCTCCGGTGTACTCGAACTTCCAGTGGCGGACGCCGCTGCTCGCCACCCAGAAGATCTTCGCCGGCGAGGAGGTCCCCAAGGAGTGGGTGCTGCCGCAGGTCCCGATCACCGAGGACGAGCGCGCCGACTTCCTGAGCGCCAACGAGGGCATGCCCGACGGTCACTACGCCAAGTTCGGTGGCGAGGACCTGCCCGGCTACCCGCAGGTGTGGCAGAAGCGCCAGATCCCGTGACCGCCGCCTGGGCCGGGCTCCGGGGCACCACCGCCCGCCGCCCGGCCCAGGTCCGGACTCGTCCGATCCCTGGCGTCTCCCGCCGAGCCCCGTCCTAGCCCGTCGAGAAAGGTGCCTGCCGTGCGACTGCTGGGCGTCAACACCTGGGTCTGGACCTCGCCGCTCACCGGCGACAACGCCCCCGACCTGCTCCGGCACGTCGCCCGCCTCGGCTTCTCGGCGGTGGAGATCCCTCTGGAGAACGCCGGTGACCTCGATCCCGACGTGCTGCGGGCGGTTCTGAACGAGACCGGACTCGTCCCGTGCGTGGTGGGGGCGATGGCACCCGGCCGCGACCTGGTAGCCGCCTCGGAAGAGGATGTGCGGCAGACCCAGGACTACCTGCGGGCCTGCGTCGACCTGGCCGCAGCCGTCGGGGCCGCGGCGGTGTGCGGTCCGTTCTACGCCGCGACCGGACGCGTGTGGCGGATGAGCCCCGACGACCGGCAGGCGGTCTACCGGGAGCTCCGTCGAAACCTCGAACCCGTTGTCGCCCATGCGGTCGATGCCGGTGTCCGTATCGGGATCGAGCCGCTGAACCGCTACGAGACGTCCGTCATCAACACGGTGGCTCAGGGGCTCGAGGCACTCGGGCCGCTGCTCGGGGACCACCTCGGCCTCGCGCTCGACACCTACCACCTCAACATCGAGGAGCGATCAAGCTCAGCCGCCGTACGCCTCGCGGGCGAGAACCTCGTGCACGTGCAGGTCTGCGCCAACGACCGGGGCGCCCCTGGGGGCGACCAGACCGACTGGACGGGTCTCCTCGCCGCACTCGACGAGGTCGACTACCAGGGCCCCCTCGTCATCGAGAGCTTCACCGCGGACAACGCCGCCATCGCCACTGCCGCCTCGATCTGGCGGCCGCTGGCTGCCACCCAGGACGACCTGGCCCGAGACGGGCTGCGTCACCTCGAGGGGCTGACCCACGGAGGATCATCATGAACGCGCTCGTCACCCCGGAGTACGGCGTCGCCGTCCTCGGCTATTCCTTCATGGGCAAGGCCCATTCCAACGCCTGGCGCAACGTCGGTGCCTTCTTCCCCGACGTCCCCCGGGTGAGGCAGACGGTCCTGGCGGGAAGGGACGCCACGCACGTCGCCGCAGCCGCGAAGCAGTACGGGTGGCAGGACTCCGAGACGGACTGGCGACGGGTGCTCGAGCGCCCCGACGTCGACATCGTCGACATCTGCCTTCCCGGCCACCTGCACGCCGAGGTCGCCGAGGCCGCCCTGGCGGCCGGCAAGCACGTGCTCGTGGAGAAGCCGCTCGCGAACGACGTGACGCAGGCCGAGTCCATGGTCCGGGCCGCTGTCGCGGCCCGGAAGCACGGCGTGCACTCGATGGTGGGCTTCAACTACCGGCGCGTGCCCGCTCTCGCGCTCGCCCACGACGTGGTTCTCAGCGGCCGCATCGGCGCACTGCGCCAGGCCCGGATCTGCTACCTCCAGGACTGGCTGACCGACGAGTCCGCCCCGATGGTCTGGCGGCTACGCCGGGAGGAGGCCGGCTCCGGCGCGATCGGCGACCTCGCCTCGCACGTGGTCGACCTGCTGCTCTACCTCACCGGCGACACGGTGACGTCGGTGTCGGCCACCACGCGCACGTTCGTGCCCGAGCGTCGTGGGCCGTCCGGACCTGAGCCGGTGACCGTCGAGGACGCGGCCTGGGCCACCTTGCAGACCGCCTCCGGGATGGTCGCGAGCCTCGAGGTGTCCCGGATGGCGGCCGGACGCAAGAACGGGCTGACGATCGAGCTCTACGGCTCGCGCGGCTCGGTGTCGTTCGCCCTCGAGAACCTCAACCAGCTGCGCGTGCACGAGACCGACGTGCCTGGCTCGTTGTCCACTGCGGGGACCACCGACATCCTGGTCACCGAACCCGACCACCCGTACCTCGAGGCGTGGTGGCCGCCCGGCCACCTGCTCGGCTGGGACCACACCTTCACCCACCAGGCCGGTGACCTGTTGCGCTGCCTGGCCGCCGACACGAAGCCGACGCCCTCCTTCGAGGACGGGTTGGCCGTGCAACGCGTGCTGGGGGCGATCGAGCAGAGTCACGCCGAGGATGCGCGCCGCGTGCCCCTGGCCCACCCCGGCGTGACCGCCTGAGCCGGCACGGGACTGCACGTCAGTCCGCACTGTTCCGTCTGGGCCCTCGAGTCCATTGACGAAACCTTTATCCGTGCACTGTGATGAGGAGATCCGACGCTTGCGTGGCGCCTCGACCGGCGCGGAGACGAGGATCTCATGGCCAGGAAGATCGTCCTGCTGACGATTGCGGCTCTTCTCGCAGGCTCGGCCGGAGCGCCGCCCGTTCACGCCGCTCCCCGTCCGGCTCCCGCAGCCGAGGCGGACGCGGGACCCACGGTGTACGTCGGGCAGCTCACCACCCAACAGCTCGCGAAGCTGTCCGTCGTGGGCGTCGACCGCCACGAGATCGGCGCCACGGTCGGCGGGGTGAGGGGACGCACCTCCGTCGAGGTGGTCCTGACGTCCGCGCAAGCGGCGAAGCTGCGGGCAGCCGGTGTGGGCCTGAAGGAGAAGTCGGTCGCGGGCACCCCTGTGTCCCAGCGGCTCGAGGCCGAGTCGGCGGCGGGCAACACCGTGTTCCGGTCCTACAGCGAGCCCGGTGGCATCCGTGACGAGCTCATCGCTGTGGCCCGGCAGTACCCCCGCCTCACCAAGCTCGTGTCCATCGGCAAGAGCGTCCGCGGCCAGAACATCCTGGCCATCAAGGTGACGAAGAACGCCACGCGGGTGAGAGACGGCCGGCGGCCGTCGGTGCTCTACAGCTCCGCGCAACATGCCCGCGAGTGGATCACTCCCGAGATGAACCGGCGTCTGCTTCGCTACTACCTCCAGCAGTACGCCCGCAACCGCACGATCCGCAGGGTGGTCAACAGCACAGAGCTGTGGTTCCTGCCGGTCGCCAACCCTGACGGCTACGACTACACCTTCACCGAGGGCAACCGGCTGTGGCGCAAGAACCTGCGCGACAACAACGGGGACGGCGCCATCACGGAGTTCGACGGCGTGGACCTCAACCGCAACTTCCCGGTCCACTGGGGCTACGACAACGAGGGCTCCTCGCCGTCGATCGGCAGTGACACCTACCGCGGCACGGCACCGGCGTCCGAGCCGGAGACCCGGGCGCTGAACAGGCTGATGCGCCGGGTGCGCTTCGAGTTCCAGGTCAACTACCACTCGGCCGCAGAGCTGCTCCTCTACGGGGTGGGCTGGCAGGTCGCCACGCCGACCCCCGACGACCTCCTCTACGAGACGCTCGCCGGCAACGACGCGAGGCCGGCGGTGGCCGGCTACGACCCGGACATCTCCGCCGAGCTCTACACCACCAACGGCGAGACCACCGAGCACGCCCATCAGCGCTACGGGACCCTTGCGTTCACCCCGGAGATGTCGACGTGCCAGACGGCCAGCGCCACTGACCCGAACGATGCCTTCCGGCCCGAGGACTGCGAGAGCGTCTTCAACTTCCCCGACTCCGAAGCCCTGATCCAGGCGGAGTTCCAGAAGAACATCCCGTTCGCACTGGCGGTCGCTCGCTCCGCCAAGGATCCGAGCAACCCGGTGTCGGTCGTCGGCCGGAAGGCCCCCGACTTCTCGGTCGACCGCTTCCGCGTCTCCTACGGTGACCCGCAGACCGTCGCCGTCACCGCCCGCCGGGACCTGCGCAGGCTGCGCCTGCGGTACTCCGTCGATGGCCGCCGCCCCGTCACCGCCCGCGTCCGGGAGTGGAGGGGCGGCGAACGGTACGGCGACCAGGGCGACCGGTACTACGCCGAGTTCCGCGGCACCGTCCGTGGGGCGCGGCCTGGCGACCGGGTCACGGTGTGGTTCACCGGGAGGCGCCCGGGCAAGGGCCTGCGGCGCAGCCGGCCGTTCACCTACGTCCTGCGGCAGGACGCCCGGAGCTCCGTTCTGGTGGTGGCCAACGAGGACTACGAGGGTGTGAACCCGGTCTACCCACCGTCGGTGACTCGGCCGAAGTACGCCGCCGCCTACGTCGCGGCGCTGCGACGGAAGGGGTACAAAGCCTCGGTGTGGGATGTCTCCCGCCAGGGGGTGCCCCACTCGCTCGGAGTGCTCCGGCACTTCAAGGCGGTGCTGTGGTACCTCGGTGACAACCGGCTCACCCAGGACCCCGAGGACGAGCTGACACGCGTCGGGGACGAGGACGTTCGAGACGCTGCCGTCGCCGGACGCCAGCAGTACCTCACGCTGTCGGTGCGCGACCACCTCAACGAACACGGCAAGCTGCTTCACACCGGTGAGACCGCGGGCTACTTCGGCACCTTCGGCAGCACGGTCGGCGGCATCTACTACGGCCTCGACGGCGCGCCGGCGGAGGACTGTGTCGTGACCCAGGACCTGTTCTCGGACTGCCTGCTGCTGGCCGACGACTTCTACCAGTACTACCTGGGCGCGTTCTCGCGTTTGACCTCCGAGTCACCCAAGGGGTTCACCGGCGCAGGCCGGCTGCGGCGCGCGTCCGGCACCTTCGGCGGCCGGGCCGTCGCCGACAACCCGCTCGATGAGCCGGGCGCGTTCCTCGCGACGAGCGAGATCCTGCCGGCGGCGCAGTTCCCGCAGTTCCGCAGCCGGGCTGGAGGCCGCTACACCGGCGCTGCCAGCGGACAGTTCGATCCGGTGCAGGGGACGAACTATGTCGGCGGCCCGCATCTCGACGACTCCTACACGCGTCTGTCCCGCACCATCGACCTGCGCACGGCGACGGCGGCCCAGAACCCGCAGCTGCAGGCGCAGCTGTCCTTCGACACCGAGCCCGGCTACGACAACGTGATCGTCGAGGCACATCCGGTGGGCAGCGACGACTGGACGACGCTGTCCGAGGCCGGCGGGCTCACGACGACCGACGTTCCGCCGGAGTGCGAAGCCGGGTTCCTGCTCGAGGAGCACCCGTTCCTGCTCCACTACCTCACCCCGGGCGAGGAGGCCTGCACGCCGACCGGCACGACGGGCGCCTGGAACGCGATGACCGGCAGCTCCGACGGATGGAAGCAGGCGACCTTCGACCTGTCGGCGTACGCCGGTCAGCAGGTCGAGGTGGCGATCAGCTACGTCACCGATCCGAGCAGCGGGGGAGTGGGAGCCTTCGTCGACGACACGAAGGTCGTCGTCGACGGCGTCGTCCGGGAGAGCGAGGGTTTCGAGACCGGACTCGGGCCATGGACAGTGGCGGGCCCGCCGACCGGCAGCCCTCCTGGAGGTGCGCACTTCCGCCGGGCTCCCGGGCTGTTCGTGGGCGCCGTCACCACGGCCGACTCGGTGTTGTTCGGCTTCGGCCTGGAGCACATCGCATCGCGGGGACAGAGGGCCGACGTCATCGGCGAGGCGATGAGGTCACTGCTGCCGCGGTGACCCCCCGAAGGGGCTCGGCGGCGAGTTCGCCCGTCGGCGTCACGTCACGAAGGGGCAGACACGTGCGCGTCAGCGTCGAACCGTGGTGCTCGGGTCGAAGCCGAAGGGCAGCTCCAGCCGATGCCTGCGCATCAGCTCCGTGTCGCCCAGCAGGTCAGCGGTCGGCCCGTTGGCGACGACGACGCCCTCGTCGAGGATGACGGCCCTCGGGCAGAGCTCGAGCGCGTAGGGCAGGTCGTGGGTGACCATCAGTGTGGTGAGGCCGAGCTCGAGGAGGATGTCCGCGAGCTCCCGGCGGCTGGCCGGGTCCAGGTTGCTGGAAGGCTCGTCGAGCACCAGGATCTCCGGGCGCATGGCCAGGACGGTCGCCACGGCGACCCGGCGGCGCTGTCCGAAGGACAGGTGATGTGGGGGCCGGTCGACGTAGGGCAGCATGCCGACCTGGGCGAGTGCGTGCCTGACCCGTTGCGCGAGCTCGTCGCCGCGCAGACCGAGGTTGGCCGGGCCGAAGGCCACGTCCTCGCGGACGGTCGGCATGAACAACTGGTCGTCGGGGTCCTGGAAGACGATGCCCACCATGCGCCGGATCTCGCGGACGTTCTGGGGGTCCACGGGCATCCCGGCGACAGCCACGGAGCCGCGTCCCGCGGTGAGGATGCCGTTGAGGTGCAGCACGAGAGTGGTCTTGCCGGCTCCGTTGGGCCCGAGCAGCGCGACCCGTTCGCCGCGCCGCACGTCCAGATCGACACCGAACAGTGCCTGGCGACCGTCCGGGTAGGCATAGGCCAGGCCGCGGACGCTGAGCGAAGCGTCCGGGTCCGGCTCCGCAGGGCGTCCCGAGGCGGGCCGCTTCCGATCGCTCATCGTGCGAGCAGCCACGACGCGACTGCGATCACGAGCGCGACGCCGGGCAGCACGCCTGCGGCCGCCCACGAGGCGCCACCAGCGCGAGAGTCGTTGAGGCGGGGCATGGATCCCTCGTACCCGCGGCTCAGCATCGCCAGGTGCACGCGTTCCCCTCGTTCGTACGAACGGATGAAGAGCGCCCCCGCCGACTGCGACACCACGCGCAGCTGGCGCACGTCTCGGGCGTGGAAGGCGCGGGAGTCGCGAGCCACCTTCATGCGGTGCATCTCCGCTCCGACGACGTCCGCGTAGCGGAACATGAACTGCATGATCTGGACCATCGGCAGCGGCAGGCGCAGCCGCTCGACCCCCAGCAGGAGCGTCCTCGGTTCGGTGGTGGCGGCCAGCAGGATGGACGCCACGACGCCGAGCGTCGCCTTGGCGAGGAGGTTCCACGCGTCCAGCAGTCCGGCCTCGCTCACCGCCACGCCGAGGACGCTGATCTTCTCCCCGTGCGACACGAAGGGCAGCAGGATCGCGAACGCCACGAACGGCACCTCCACGACCATGCGGCGGGCGATCACGCGAAAGGGGACGTGCGACACCAGCGCGACGCCGGCGAGCGTGCAGGCGTAGCCAGCGAACGCCCCGAAGTGGGCGGCCGGGGTCGAGACGACGACCAGCACGAAGACGAGAACGGCCACCAGCTTGCACTGCGGCGGCAGCCGATGCACCACCGTGTCACCGTGACGGTAGAGCAGGTGGTGGTTGCGGCCTCCGCCCACCTAGACCGCGCCTCCGCCAGCGTCCCGGTCAGCACGCGGGGCAGCACCAGCGCGGTCATGGTCACGACGGCGGAGCGCCAGCGCGAGAGCACCGACTGCGAGGAAGGTCACTGCCACGCCCAGGACGCCGGCGAGACCACCGGAGAGCCGTTCGTCGTCCACCCCGCTCACGGAGTAGCCGGACAGCGGGGAGTCGTCCAGCGGATGGGACTTCTCGCTCTTGTCGAAGCCCGTGTCGATGGCCACCCGGTCGAGCCCGTCGGGTGCCGGGCTGGCGTAGTGGCTCACCACGCCTGCCAGCACCATCGCCACGAGGAGGCTGGTCAGGACCACGATCCTGGTCCGGGTCATCGTCGTCTCATCCGGTGCCGGCGGCCGACGGACGCAGCACGACCTCGGGTGCTCGGCCTCGCAGCCCGCGGACGAGGTCCGGCCGCACCGCCACGATGCTGCCCACGGTGAGGGCGGTGATGACGCCTTCACCGATGCCGATCAGGACGTGTACGACGAGCATGGCCGTGGTGACCGCCGTCAGGGAGACGTCGGTCGTACCGCCGAGCGCGTAGAGGGCGACGAAGCCGAGAGCGGCGAACGGGACCGAGAGCGACCCGGCGGCGAAGGCCGACCCCACCACGCTCCGCTTGCTGTACGGAAGGGTCCCGGTCGCCGCACGGAAGACGATGTGACTGACCACGACGGTGACCAGCCCCATGGTGACGATGTTCGCCCCGAGCGCGGTGATCCCGCCGTCGGCGAAGAAGATCGCTTGCACGATCAGCACCACGGACACGCACAGAGCACCCGTGAAGGGGCCGACCAGGATGGTCGCCAGGGCCCCGCCGAGCAGGTGCCCGCTGGTGCCCGATGCGATGGGGAAGTTGAGCATCTGAACGGCGAAGACGAACGCAGCCACCAGGCCGGCCAGCGGAGCGGTCCGGTCATCCAGCTCGCGTCGTGCCCCTCGCAGGCACACCGCCAGCCCGCCGGCGGCGACGACACCGGCGGCGATCGACACGGGCGCTGTGAGGAACCCGTCAGGAACGTGCACAACAGCCTCCCGGCGCGGGTCAGTGGTGGCGTCGACCATGTCGCATTGCGTGCGCAATTGCAACCTGTTCGCATCTGACGGTCGAAGCCGTCGATCAGACCGGCTCGGGTGTCGTTCCGACCGGTGGAACCTACGGTGGGACCATGAGCTGGCGAGCTGCCCTGGGCGGGGCTGCGGTCCTGCTGGCGACCGTCGCCTGTACCGCAGACGTGCCGGCGGGGGAGGAGGCCGACGACACCTCCTCGTCTCCCAGCCGCCCATCCCGTGCCGACGGCACGCCTTCGTCCCTCGACCGGGCACCCCGTGCGCCGGCTTCGCAGCCCGAGCCGTCGAGGGAGCCGCTCGTCCTGGTGACTCACATGACGCGGCCCCCGGTCCGGATGAGTCTGACGGAGGCACGCCGCCTGCTCGAGGGAAGGAGCGGGGCATGGCGCGTCGTTGCCGCGCCCGGGATGGCCGCAGAGGGCGCGGGACGGGCGCCCTCCGCTCGTGCCGCGTTGCGAGCCGTCGAGCGGGGCCGCAGGACGCTGGCGGTGGTGCCCGCGTCGGCAGTCACCCCGACGGTGCGAGCCGTCGTCGTTGCTGGGGTCGACCCGATCAGCGACCCCCGGCGGTACCTGCTGACGACCGAGGGCCGGCCCGGGCCTCGACGCGCCACCACGCTGGGCGTCGTCGGCGACATCATGCTGGGTCGCGGGGTCGGGGAGCCGGCCCAGGCGCTCGCCCCGCTCGCACCGCGGCTGCGGCGCTATGACCTCACGGTCGGGAACCTCGAGAGCACACTCTCCGAGAACGGCGTCCCGCAACAGGGCGGCGACTCGTTCGCGGCCACCCCTGCGGTGGTCCCCCTCCTCGAACGTGCCGGGCTGGACGCGGTGTCGCTGGCCAACAACCACACCGGTGACTACCAGGACGCCGCACTACTGGACACAGTGCGCCGGTTGCGAGGCAGTCGTGTCCAGCCCTTCGGGGCCGGCGGTGACCTGGCCGCCGCCGGTCGGGCGGTCGTCCTCAGGCGCGGCGGGGTCTCGTTCGGTTTCCTGGGCTTCAACACCATCGGTGAGACGCCCCGTGCGACCAGGACGTCCCCCGGGGCGCTGTCCATCCGGATGCCGCCTCGGACCGGTCCGCTCTCGCGCCCTGACCTGACCCACGTCTCCGGGCTGGTCCGCCGGCTGGCCGCCCGGGTGGACGTCGTGGTCGTGCTCCCGCACTGGGGCACGCAGTACACACATCGCCCGGAACCGGTGCAGCGACGAGTGGCGCGACGGCTGGTGCGGTCAGGAGCCGATCTGGTGGTCGGAGGACATCCACACTGGGTGCAGGGGCTCGACCGCGTCGGGCGGGCAGTCGTCGCGCACTCGCTCGGCAACTTCGTGTTCGACATGGACTTCATGACCGAGACCCAACAGGGTGTGGTGCTCGAGGCAACGTTCTGGGGAAGCATGCTGAAGGCTGTGGACCTGGTCCCGTACCGCATGGACAGCGACTTCGCGCCGCGCCCGGTGCGGGGCAGCGAGGCCGATGCCATCCTCTCGGACGTCTGGCGAAGCAGCCGCGGACCCTTCAGGGCGCGCTGAGCCAGGCGAGGACCGTCCGACCGGCCCGGGCCAGCTGAGCGCGGTCGACCACGGACGGCACGTCGGCCGGGCTGTGGTACCCGGCGTACGGCGTGCTCCCGAGCCGTACACCCGGCAGCCCGGCACGCACGAACGACCAGTGGTCGCTCGAGCGGTTCTGCGGGCATCGCTGAGCGGCGACGCCTGCGCGGCGAGCAGCGCGCAGCAACGCCTCCCGCAGCCGGTCCTCCTGCCCGGCCGCGCCGCAGATGGGCAGCACGCGACCGACTCCGACGCGATCCAGCGACACCATGCCCCGCAGGTTGCGGCGCTGCTCGACCGACAGGGTGCTGACGTAGTGCCGGGATCCGTAGTGGTGGTCGTCGTCCGTCGGGCCGCGCGGCTCCTCTGCGCCGAAGGCCACGAAGACGACTGGAAGCCGCGTGCGTGCGCCCGCGACCGACTCGGCGACCGCCAGCAGGACCCCGACGCCAGAAGCGTTGTCCTCGGCGCCGGGCGCCTGAGGGACGGTGTCGAGGTGTGCTCCCACGACCAGGTGAGGCCGGCGCTGGGGACGCTCCGAGGAGGTGGCGACGAGGTTGGCCGACCACCCAGCCTCGACGGGGACCCCCCACGAGTCCCCACCGGGTACGGCGAAGACCTGCCGACGGACGCGGTAACCGAGGTCTCGAAAGCGCTCGGTCGTCCAGGCGGCTGCGGTCCGGTAGCTGCGGCTTGTCGAAGACCGAGGCCCGATGGAGCCAGCCAGGTGCCGCACCGTCCGGACGGCCGTGGACACCCGGACCGGGGCGGGTCGTGGACGCGGTGTGGGAGTGGTCCGCGCCGCCGAGGGCGAGCTCACAGCCGAGGCCGTCGGGCTGCCGGGGGAGGCCGATGACGAGCTCGGCGGCACGCTGACGGACGGTCCCGCAGGGGGCGTCGCCTCGGAGCCGGCATCGCAGGCCGACAGACCGAGCAGCACGCACAGCAGAGCGCACGACACCGTCGGACGAAGCACCGCTCCATGGTGCCCCTCCGGGTCAAGCGCGGCCTCGGCGTTCTGCTACCCGGATCGGCTCAGCTTGCGCTTGAGCTTCTTCCGCCGCTTCTCCAGCTTGGTGTGCTGGTGTTCCAGCTGGGCGATCCGAGCGCGGTTGCGCTGCAGCTCGAGGAGCAGCTCGGCCGTCGCCCGCGCGGCGACGTCGACCTGCCGCTCGACGTCGACGTCGTCGGGGTGCGGGGCGGGTACGCGGCTCGGCTCGGGCACGAGCTCGTCCAGGTCGCCGTGCACCGTGTAGCCGCCGTCAGCGAGCTCCTTGACCCAACGCTGGCTGATGATCCTGAGGTCGTCGTACATGCCCTCGGGTACGACCGGCCGAGGTGAGGACGAAGTGGCCAGGAGCCGCTGTGCGTAGAGCTGCTTGACGATCTGCCCGTAGTCGGGTTGCGGCAGCCGCTTGTCGAGCGCCAGGTTGACCCTTCGCAGCAGGTCGGTCTCCAGGCTGCCGAGTGAGGCGTTGGCGTGTTCGCGTCCGGCGCACGGGAGGTCGGCGACGTGGTCACCGAGCAACCCGGCGAACCGGCGCCACAGCATCTCGGGCGGCGAGCCGGGCCGAGGGCAGCAGACGATGTGCACCCGCTCGCGGGGTAGGTGGGCCGACCAACGACCGAGGACGCCCGGCAGCTCCTGGGCTGCCCGGAGCTTCTGCGCGTAGTCCGTCTCGGTGTCCACCGCCGTCATGTGTCTCCGGAACTGCTCGAAGCGCATGCACCGGCCGTGCTTGATCCCCTCCTGCCACTCCGCTGCCGCCTGGCGGGCGAGGTCGCGGGCGGTCACGATGACATGCACCTCGACGCCGCGAAGCGGGGCCAGCGCGTCGGTGACCTGGTCGGCCGACGCGGCGGCGAGGAGCTCCTGGCTGATCACACTGGTGCCATCGTGGCGCCGGGCCCGCTTACACAGCTTCGCCCAGGCGCCTGCGACGTCCTCACGGTTGCGTCCCCAGGCATCGTGGGTGCCGCGCACGTCGACGGCCGCGAGGAACGTCTCCCTGCGGTTGCCGACGTCGAGGACCCCGGCCGCCTGCAGGGCGTCGTGGTTCCTCGCCAGAGACGCTTGCAGGAACGTGGTTCCGCTCTTCGGTACGCCGACGTGCAGGAAGAGCCGCCGACTCGAGGAAGTGCCCGTCACAGCTCGAGGGTCCACGGCGCTGGAGAACACCGTGTGACACGTGGATGGAGCGCACGGGTGGGTCAGGTGTCGAAGCGGTCGAACAGCGCGAGCCACTCCTCGACGTTCACGTCCTGGGTGTAGGCCTGGGCGCGTTCCCGTCCACGCTCGCCGCAGCGTCGTCGCAGATCCACGTTTTCGATCAGCGTCCGCATCGCCACCGCGAAACCGTGGATGTCTCCGTCCGGGACGAGGAACCCGTTCTTCTCGTTCTCGACGATCTCCCGGGGGCCCTGAGGGCAGTCGAAGCTCACCAACGGCAGCCCCACGCTCATCGCCTCGATGAGCACCATGGAGAACCCCTCCGAGTGCGACGCCAGGACGAACATCGAGGCACGCTGGAGCACGGACTGGAAGTCGCGGTCGTATCCCAGCAGCCGCACCTGCGACTGCAGGCCCCGCCGCTCGATCGACCGCTCCAGGGCGGCCTGCTCCGGACCCCTGCCATAGATGTGGAGCTGCCAGTCCGGGTGTGCGCGAGCCACGGCATGGAATGCCTGCAGCAGCCGGCCGGCCCCCTTCTGCTTCGTCAGGCGGCCCGCGGAGACGATCACCTTCGCATCGAGGGGGCTCGGCTCGGCAGGGAGCGGCCACGGCAGAGCGTTGGGGATGTGCTCGACCCTCGTCGCCATGTCGGGGAGCCATCGGCGGTAGCTCTCCGCGTCGCCCCGGGTGAGCACGACGTACGCATCGAGTCGTGGGACCACGGAGCTCAGAAGGGCCGCCTGCCGAGGGTTGGCCATCCGGGAGGCGAAGGTGCTGTGCTCCTGACCGACGAGGTGCACACCGGGCGGTGCCCACCGCGTCGCCGCCAGGTGTAGCGACGGCCTGGTGGACACCAGCACCCCGGGGTCGAGCGAGCGGATCCGCTTCGCGAGGAGGTGGTCTGTCCGGAGGGAGAAGGCCGACTCACCGCGCGCCAGGGCCAGCCGAGTGGGAAGCCGATCGAGCCGGCGTTGCACCGGGCCGAGCCCCTGGCGCCGGTCGACGAGGAAGTCCACGGACACCCGGGGATCGAGAGGGAAGCCGAGCTGGTCGCCACGTCGGCGTAGAAGACTGACCACCTGGACGTCTCGGTGCTCTGCGAGCAGGTTCGCCGTGTTCGTGACGGTGCGCGCGACGCCGCCGCCACCGAGCGCGTCGTACATGAGGAAGGTGATCGGCATCCGCTGCATCGGTCCATCCTGAGGTGGCCGAAGAGGTTCCACCGAGCCCATGCGCTCGTGTGCGTCGATGTTCTTCGACCGTGCACGAACCGTTCACCGGACTCGGGAGCCCGCTCGAAGGGATCGAGGACCTCCCGAGCCGGGACCGTGAGGGCGGCGACGGCCGGGTCCGTGTCGTACCACTCCTCGGACCAGGACGGCCGGGTCTCGCCAGTCATCTGCGCAGTGACCGGCACCAGCTCGCTCGCGCGCAGGGCCCAGCCCCGGTTCGCGGTCGTGACTGGCTCGTCGTCGAGCCGCTGGTGCCGGTCGATACGCGGATCAGGCGTTCTTGATGGCGGAGACGTCGAACTCGAGCACGATCTTGTCGCTGACCAGCACGCCGCCGGTCTCGAGTGCGGCGTTCCAGGTGATGCCGTAGTCCTTGCGGTTGATGGTCACCGAGCCTTCGAAGCCGGCGCGCAGGTTGCCGAACGGGTCCGTGGCGAGGCCCTCGAACTCGAAGGGGACGGTGACAGCCTGGGTGATGCCCTTGATGGTCAGGTCGCCAGTGAGCTCGAGGGTGCCGTCGCCGGTCTGGCTGAGCGCGGTGGACACGAAAGTGATCTCCGGGTGGTCCTCCATGGCGAGGAAGTCGTTGCTGCGCAGGTGGCCGTCTCGCTGCTCGTTGCGGGTGTCGATGCTGGCGGCCTTGATGGCCAGGGTGACGCGGGACCTGGTGGGGTCCTCGCCGTCGACGATCGCGCTGCCGTCGAACTCGTTGAAGGCGCCGCGCACCTTGGTGACCATGGCGTGCCGGGCCACGAAGCCGATCCGGGTGTGTGCGGGGTCGATGGTCCAGGTGCCGGCGAGGTCGGCGAGGGTGGCGGGCGTGGCGACGGTGGTGGTCAAGAGGGCTCCTTGGGTTGGGTCACCGTTGGGTGACGTGATGCTTACTCGTCCAACCTAGGTGAAAGTTCAACTATTCCCGACCGGCGGAAGGTTTTTTTCGGCTGACGGGCTCCCGTGGCTTTGGCCGAGGCCTCGGTGCGCTGGATCCGATACCGTGACGCCGTCGAGCAGGAAGCTCGTGGCAGGTGGCCCCGTCCCGACCCGGAGGGCGTACATGGTGCAGATCCCTGGTTCCCAGGCCGTGACACCCTTCCCTGACCGTGCCTTCCAGCGGGTGCTCTGCGTCGTCGCGCACCCTGACGACGTCGAGTACGGAACGTCGTCGGCCGTCGCGGCCTGGACCAGCGCGGGAGTCGAGGTCGCCTACCTGCTGCTCACCCGGGGCGAGGCGGGGATGGACGCCAGCGCTCCCGAGGAGACCGCGCCGTTGCGCATGCGCGAGCAGGTCGCCGGCTCGGCGGCGGTGGGGGTCTCGACGGTGGACTTCCTGGAGTACCCCGATGGCGTCCTCGTCTACTCGCTGGAGATGCGACGCGACATCGCCCGCGCGATCCGCAGGTACCGCCCGGACGCGGTGGTCACCGGCTCGTGGGACGTGGAGTTCGTCGCCGGTCTCAACCAGGCGGACCACCGGGTGGCCGGCCTGGCGGCGCTGGACGCCCTGCGGGATGCGGGGAACCGGTGGGTCTTCCCCGAGCTCGTCGAGGAGGGGCTGGAGCCGTGGTCCACCCGGTGGCTGCTGGTGGCCGGTGACCCGAGGCCGACCCATGGTGTGGACGTGTCCGGCGAGGCGCTGGAGCGAGGCATCGCCTCGCTGGAGGCGCACGGTGCCTATCTCGCGGGCATTCCCGGTCACCCGCCGCCGCGGGTGATGCTCAGTGCCATCACTGCCCTGCAGGGGGCTCCGCTCGGCGTGGCGAACGCGGTCCTCTTCCGCGCGCATGACTTCCACTCCCCGCCGGCGATCGTGGTGGACGCCATGCAGCAGGGTGGCGGCGCCGGCCCCGCATGACCGGCCGCAGCGACGTCAAGCCTTCCGGGCGCCCATCGCCACCAGGAGGTCCACCACGTCGACGTGGCCGCGGGCGATGGCCCACTGCAGCGACGTGCGGCCGCTGCGATCACGGGCGCTGACCTCCGCGCCGGACCGGAGCGCACAGGTCGCAGCATCGGCGTCGCCGGCCGCTGCGGCCCGCAGGAGGAGCGCCTCGGCGTCGACCGCCCGCTCGCACGCCGTCACCTGCGTCAGAACGCTCTCCAGCCCGGCGTACCCGCGGGTGCGCGCCATCTGCAGCGGGGTCAGGCCCTCGTCCCGGGAGGGTCGGTCCAGCTGGACGCCGCCCGCGGCCAGCACGCGAAGAGTGGTCGCGTACGCCGGGGTGTCCTCGCCCAGCCACACGGCCTCATGGATCGCCTGGTAGCCGATCCGGTTGACGTGATCGCGGTCGATTCCGGCTCGGAGCAGCTCACCGACGACACCGTGGTGCCCGCGCTCCGCGGCTCGGATGAGACCGGTGCCGTTCCAGCTGTCCTTGTCGTTGATCTGCGCGCCGTTCCGCAGCGTCAGGCGGAGAAGGTCCAGATACCCCTCGCTGGTGGTGATGAGGTACGCCGACTGCACCGTGTCGTCCTTGGCGTTGACGTCGGCTCCGCGCCGTACCAGCCGGTGGGCCTTTGCCACGTCATTGGCCCAGGTGGCGTCCCGTAGCCGTTGGTCGAGACGGCGCTGCTCTTCCGCGGACAGACGCGGCGGCACGGTGCGGGTGGGCGCGACCGACGGCTGCAGACGGGGCGACGTGGGCTGAGGTTTCGCGGGGGTGGACCGCGGTGCGGCGGGGCTGGGCGGGGCGTCCGCGGTGCCACACGCGCCCAGCACAAGGGTGGTCAGCACCGCCGCCACCGTTGCTGCCCCGGCGGGCCGTCTCATCGCACGACCGTGTCGGCGCGGACCTCGGCGAGCCGAGTCCGCCTGCTCGTCGAGAACGCCCTCCATCCGCCGACGCTATCGGATCTCGATGCTCCGGACCCTCGACCATCCGCCCTCTGGCCGGACCTCACTGTCGCCCCGGTGCGTCGGAGAGGCTCGTTGCCGTGACGCCCCCGACCCCGCCGGGGAGCAGGTGCGCGATCCCCTCCCGGCCGAGCCAGCCCATGGTCACGGCAGGTCCCTCTCGTGGTGGTGTCACCCCGATATGGCCGCGCCCCACGAGGGCAGTAGACGCACGCCGTGACAACCGTCGCGGGGGCACGCCGCCACTGTCCATAGGTCGCGGCACCTGGCCGCCCACCACCAAGGTCAGCAGCGGCGCTCAGTTCGACGAGTGGTAGGCCGCCACGATCTCGGCCTTGATACGGCCCCGCTCGCTGACGTCGTAGCCGTTCTCCCGGGCCCACGCACGAATGTTCTGCAGCTCGCCTCGCGAGCGTCCCGCGGTGCTCGCGGACGGCGCGGCAGTCCGCTTCCGCGCGCCACCGGTCTTGGTGGCGTGATCGATGTACATCGCCATCGCCCGGTCGAAACCCGCCGCCTCTTTGTCCGTCAGGTCGATGGTGTAGCTCGTTCCCCGGTAGGAGAACTCCACTGTTTCGCCCTTGCCTTCGACTACCTCGTCCCCGGACAGGTCGCTGACCAGCTGTGTGATGACCCGCTGTGCCAATGTTCCTCCTTGTTGAACAGCATCGGCCAGGCGCTGGAATGCCCACCTGAAAGGCTGTTGGGTGATTGCTCGCATCGGAGCGAGTATGCCACCCAGCCACATGCCGGAACTCCCGGCGGAAGGGGATGAACGCGATCAGGTGAGAGCCCGCCCGCTTCGTGCGACGCAATCTCGAATTGCAGCCGGAATCGTCGACGCCGGCGTGGAGGGAGCGCCCGGCAGCGCGCTACGTGTGTGCCAGCCAGGAAAGCGAGCGGCCCTTCGACCAGCAGCGGCCGACCACATCGGCGCGCAGGGCCGATCCCTCGAGCACAGCCAGGCCGATCATGCTGTGGCCGGAGGCGGGCCGGTCACCAAGGGTGGGAATCGCCGGCGCTACTGCGACACCTTCCGCGGACACCCAGGCCACGGTGCGGCCGGCCGCCGCCTCGCCGAGGCGGTGAAGGAAGCGCGTGCGGCGCTCGGGTGGTAGGTGCGACAGCGTCCACGTCGTGGTGACGACAGGGAGGGCGTCCACGGGAACCAGGGCAAGGGCGTCGGGCAACAGCTCCACGGCGTCTCCGCTCAGCAGCAGCGGAGGAGTCGTCGCCGCCATCGCCACCTCGGCTCGGAGCCTGGCGGCCAGGTCCGTCTGGTCCGGCGCGAGGCACGCGCGCAACCACCGCGCCTGCTCCGCGTCGGTCACGTCCACCGGGTCCAGGTCGACCCCTACCCGGGCCACGACCTCCGGCATCGCGGTCGTCGGTACCGGCTGGCCTCCCACGACCGTCGCCGACAGCTGCACGGAGGAGGAGGCGTCACCCAGCGCCTGACCGCTGCTGTACGTGACGCCGACACGGTCGACGTTCAGGTTGAGTCCGGCGGAGCAACCCACGTCCACCAGGCCCACCGCATCGGCGCCCACCCGACGTGCCGCCTCGGCGATGGCCGGGTAGAGGACGGCGCTGCGTCCCGTCTCGTCGGTCCGGACCCGGCGCTGCACGGCGATGGCGACGACGGAGTCGGTCATGCGCAGCAGCGTGTCGATTGCCGCGCCCACGGCGGTGTCGTCGTCCGGGGACGAGTACGCCTCGGCGAGCGCCGAGGCGCGACCGGCGAGGGCGAGGTCGTGCAGCGCGGCGAGGATGAGCGCCGGCTGCCGCTTGCGTGCCGGTGCGGCGGCGATGGCCCGCAGCGCGGCGTCGGACTCGCTGAGTGCCAGGCCGAGGCGCTGGTACAACGGCGACGTCCTGGTCGCGCTGCCCTCCCCGAAGCGCCGATACACCTGCTCGAGGGGCCGTGCCGTGCTCGCGGGTGGGGAGCCGCCGCCCGTCTGGACTGGCATCCCGTCGACTCTATCCGCGGGACCGACGTCGCGCGGTGCCAGGATCCGTCAGCGGTCCAGTCCAGTCGGCCCGGCAGTCGGAGATTTCGCGGGCGAGGGGACCGCTTGGGCGTCGGCCTGAGCGTGACCATGGTCACCTGGCCCTCCCACCCTGCATGATCGGTCTCGGTCACATCACCGAGACGAAGGAGGCGCCCGTGGTCGCTCTGCACACGGCTATCGCGATCGTTCTCGCCATCGGGCTGATCATCAAGGTCAAGGTCGACCCGGTGATCTCGCTGATCCTGGCCTCGCTCTACCTGGGGCTGGCCGCGGGCGTCGGGTTCACCGGTACGATCGACGCGATCACCGCGGGCTTCGGCGAGATCATGGTCGAGGTCGGCCTGCTGATCGGGTTCGGCGTGCTGATCGGCGCGCTGCTGCACGCCAGCGGTGCCTTCAGCCGACTGGTGGAAGTGATGGTCCGCTGGGTCGGCGCCGCCCGGCTGCCCTACACGCTCTCCACCCTCCTGTCCACGATCCTTCCGTCGATCTACGTCGACGTGCAGGTGGTCCTGGCCGCCCCCGTCGCCCGGTCCGCCTCGCCGTTCATCGGGCGCAACGGGCTGCCGCTGATGGCGTCCGCTCTCGGCGCCGGCATCTTCTGCGGCTACGTGTTCGTCATCCCCGGCCTGGCGGCCATCTCCATCGCCGGTCTGCTCGACGTGTCGCTCGGGACGTGGCTGCTGTTCGGCATCGTGATCGGTCCGCTCACCGCCATCGTCACCAGCATCGTCATGCGCGTCCTGCTGCGCGGTCGCTTCTGGCAGCCCGCCACCGACGAGGAGGTCGACGAGGCGCTGGCCGAGCAGGAGGCCCACGAGGCCGCCGCCAAGGCGGCCGCCGACACCGACCGCAAGCTGCCGTTGGCGGTACTGCTGCTTCCCATCCTGATCCCCCTGGTGCTGATCGCCTTCGGTGCCTTCGCGGAGCTGTTCGAGTTCTCGAACTCGGTCATCGCCTTCTTCGGCAACGCCAACTTCGCGCTCTTCGTGGGTCTCCTGACCGCCTACCTGATGTCCCGGCTGCGGTTCGGGGTGGAGCGCACGAACGACGCGATGGGGGAGGGCTTCCACACCACGGGTGAGATCCTGCTCATCACCGGGGTAGGAGGGTCGCTGGGAGCGGTCATCACCGAGACGAGCCTCGACAAGGTGCTCGCCGACCTCTTCCAGGCCGAGTCGGGCGCGCCGGTGATCCTGAGCGTGCTGCTGGCCTGGTTCATCGCAGCCCTGCTCCACCTGGCGATCGGATCGGTCTCGGTGGCCGCCATCACCGCCGCCGGGATCATCGCCCCCATCCTGGGCTCCCTCAGCGTCTCCCCGATCGTGATCGGGCTCGCCATCGCCTCGGGCGCGCTGTTCGCACTGCAGGTCAACAGCAACTTCTTCTGGATGTTCAAGTCCTTGCTCGGCCTGTCGACGAAGGGCACGCTCAAGACGCTGACGGTGGCCACGTCAGTCGCCTCGCTCGTGTCACTGCCGATGGTGATCGTCGTGTCTCTGTTCGCCTGACGCAGCACCGATCAGATGTCCCTGCCCGCGCCGCGAGCGGGCTCAACCGCCCAGGCCTGCGGCGCGGGCTCGAGCGATGGCCTCCGAGCGGTCCTGGACCCTGAGCTTGGTCAGCACGTTGGAGACGTGGTTGCGCACCGTCTTGTCCGACAGGGACAGCTCCCTGGCGATGCGCCGGTTCTCCAGCCCCCGGGCCATCAGGTCCAACACCTCCACCTCGCGGCCGGTGAGCTCGGGGAAGGCGCGCGCGCCGGCATCGGGGGCCGGTCCGGTCAGCAGCCGGCTGAGGTTGTCGGCCACCGCAGGGCTGAAGACTGCGCCACCGGCGGCCACGGTGCGTACGGCGACGAGGAGGTCCTCACGCCCGGCGCCCTTGACGACGTAGCCACGGGCGCCGGCCCGCATGGCGGCGACCACGGCGTCGTCGTCGGCACTCATGGTCATCATCAGCACCCGCACGTCAGGGTTCGTGGCCAGGAGGCGGGTGGTGACCTCCACCCCCGAGTGGTCCGGGAGGTTGAGGTCCATCAGGACCAGGTCCGGGGCCAGGTCGCGGGCCAGGCTCAGGCCGGTGCTGCCGTCGTGGGCCTCACCGACGACCTCCAGGCCGTCGGCGCCGGTCAGGGCGGCGCGGACGCCGGCAAGGAAGAGCGGATGGTCGTCCACGAGCAGGATCCGGGTCATCGGGGCTCCGTGGGGAGCTCGGCGTGGACCAGGGTTCCCCTGGAGTCGCTCACGATCCGCAGGGTGCCCCCGATCTCCTCGGCGCGCTGCCGGATGGACTGCAGGCCGAGGGCCCCGGGGCGGCGACGGTCCGGCAGGCCGGAACCGTCGTCGGCGACCCGGAGCGACAGGCGACCGGGGAGGCCGGTCAGGCACAGGCTGATCTGCCGGGCGCCGGCATGGCGCACCGCGTTGGTCAGCGCCTCAGCGGCGATCCGGTAGCAGGCGACCTCCACTGCCGCGGGAAGGGTCTCGTCGGCGTCGACGTCGACCGAGACGGGCACGCGAGGGGTGGACAGCCGCTCGGCCAGCCCCCGCAGGACCGCCTCCAGGCCGAGGTCGTCGAGGGCGGGTGGACGGAGGTCCTCGGTGATGCCGCGCAGGTCGTCGACCGCCGTGGCGACGCCGCCGGCCGCCGTCGAGAGCAGCCCCCCGACCACGTGGTCGGGCACCAGGTCGCGGGCGGTCTCGACCTGGAGGCGGACGCCGGCCAACGCCGCCCCGAGCCCGTCGTGCAGGTCGCGCCGCAGCCGCCGGCGCTCCTCCTCGCGAGCGGTGACGAGTGCAGCCCGGCTGGCCTGGAGACGGTGGGACAGCAGCAGCGCAGCGACGGCGGGCGCGACCTGGTCGCAGACCACCGACAAGAGCTCGGCGTCGCGCCGGGAGAGCCGGGTCTCCCCGGGCCTCGCGGTGACGCGCAGGGCACCCACCACGTCGCCGCGGTGGCGCATCGGCAGGTCGATGACCGGCCCGACCGGGGAGCCCACGGCTGCCGCCGGCGCCCCCGCCCCGGCGTCGCCCAGCACGAGCGCCGCTGAGGACAGCCGCAGCGAGTCCACCACGACGGTGCACACCTGGGCTGGCACGTCGACGAGGTCCATCCCCTCACTCAGGCCGGTCGCCACCGAAGCCAGCACCCGTCCTGGGTCCCCGCGGTCGCCGTAGAACAAGCGGTCCACACCGCGGGTCAGCTGCGCGCCCAGCGGGGCGGACAGCAGGCCGCAGGCTCCGGCCGCCGCGGCGGCGCTGACCGTCGTACCTCCCGGGAGGACGGCGGAGGCCAGGAAGAAGAGCGTCACGTAGCTGCCGGCGAGGCAGGCGGCCAGGCTCACGCCGGCGATGGCCCGGCAGACGGCGAGGTCCAGGTCGTAGAGGCGGTGCCTCGTCACAGCGACCCCGATCGCGGCCGGGACCAGTGCGACGGCCGCCGCCTGGGTGAGCGCACCGACCGGCCAGTCGAGGAGCGGCTGCACCGCGATGTCGAGGACGAGGAGCCCGGCGGCCATCAGCAGCACGACGACCTGACGGCGGACCAGCCCGTCCGAGCCCCTCCACCGGAGGAACACCGCCGCGAGCGCAGCGACGCAGGCCGGGACGAGCAGGACGAACGACGCGACGAAGAGTGTCTGGGAGGTGCCCTGGTCCGTCCACGGCTTCGAAAGCGGCACCCGCCCCTCGAAGGTCTCCGGGTAGAGAGCGGAGCCGGCCGCGGCCAGCACCATCCCGCCGGTCGCGGCCGCCAGCACCGGCCACCACCGACGGGCGGGCAGGCGCCCGTCGGGGTACAGCAGGGGCAGGACCGTCACCAGGGGCAGAAAGCTGGGAACCCACAGCCAGCTCTGCACGAAGACGGCCGTGGTGGCGAGCGACGACGGTTGCGTGGCCACCAGGGCGAGCGCGGTGGCCCCGGTGGTGCCGGCACCGGCGACGCCGATGCCCAGCAGCAGCCACCCGATCCGGCGACCGCCGGTGCCCGCCAGCACGAGGGCGGCCGCAGCGCCGTACGCGATGCCGACGGCGGCGTCCACCGGCAGCTCGCGCGCCGCGGGAAGGGCCCAGGCATCGTGGGCCGTGACGCGTACGACGGCCGCGAGGGTCGCGACGAGTGCTGTCGCGGCGACGACGAACCCCGCGCGCCCAGCCGCTGACGGGCGCGCGGGGATGCTCGTCATGGCGCGGATCCTAGATCAGCGACCCGGCTTCCCGGGCCCTCTCCGGCCGACGGGCGAGGGCCACCGACAGGACGACAGCGCAGAGTCCAGCCACCAGCGCCACCAGGGTCCAGGGCCGGTCGGTCCCGAGCGCGGTGCCGACGGCGCCCGTCCACGTCAGCCCTGCCCCTGCGACCGGGCCGAGCCGCCGGAGCGCCGGCAGCACGGCAGCGAGCACGCCGAGCGTGACCAGAGCCAGCGCCAGCCAGGCCATGTCGAAGAAGTGCGGGTTGTCGGCGTGGTGACCGGTGGCGGCGTTCTGCAGCGCGATCTGAGCGAGCACGTAGGGCATGGTGAGTGCCGCAGCCACGAGCCACAGCGGCGCGAGCACCGGGTCGACCTGGACGCGGAGGTGGAGTCGAGGACGCGTCGGAAGCGCCGTCCACAGCAACGCCCCGGTCACGGCGAGGACGCCGACGAGGACCGGCGCTCCACCGCGGGGAGAAGCCACGGCGCACGCCGCTCCTGTGGCCACGACGACGGCGTGCAGGGCGCCGGTCACGACCGAGGGCCGGCGACCTGACCACCCGGCTCGCAACAGCGGGAGGAGACCACCCAGCCAGAGGGCACAGAGCAGCAGGCCCTGACCGGTGAGCTGGTGGAAGCGGTGCTCGGGGAGCTCGCCGACCAGCAGCATCCGGGTGAGCTCTGCGGTGAACACGACCGGGATGGCACAGGCGAGGAGGCCGGTGGCGACCAGAGCGGTGCGACGCAGGCGACCTGGGTGTGCGGAGGTTCGATCAGTGCGCACCGAGCTGGTGGCGGTGCGGGCGGGTGCAGCGTTCCTCATGGGAGGCTCCTTCGGGTTGCGGTGGTGATGACCCGACGGTGCCGCGCCCGTTGTCCCGAGCGCATCGTCGCCGTGTCCCGACCCTGTCCCGACCCTGTCCCGGTACCTTCCCCGATGGACCCGCGAGCCGTGGCGGGAAGATCGCGCCGCGCACGGTGTTGCACCAGCATGAAGAAGATCGGGTTCCTGTCGTTCGGTCACTGGACGCCGTCGCGGCACTCGCAGACGCGCACCGCTGCCGATGCGCTGCTGCAGTCGGTCGACCTCGCCGTCGCTGCTGAGGAGGTGGGCGTCGACGGCGCCTACTTCCGGGTGCACCACTTCGCCCGCCAGCTGGCGTCCCCCTTCCCGCTGCTCGCCGCCATCGGCGCCCGGACCAGCCGCATCGAGATCGGCACCGGGGTGATCGACATGCGCTACGAGAACCCGCTGTACATGGCCGAGGACGCGGGTGCGGCGGACCTGATCTCGGGCGGCCGGCTCCAGCTCGGCATCAGCCGCGGCTCACCGGAGCAGGTCGTCGACGGGTTCCGCTACTTCGGTCACGTGCCGGCCGAGGGCTCCGATCACGGGGACATGGCGCGAGAGCACACCCGCGTGCTGCGCGAGGTGCTCACCGGACAGGGGTTCGCGGAGCCGAGCCCACGACCGATGTTCCCCAACCCACCCGGCCTGCTCCGACTCGAGCCGCACTCGCCCGGTCTGCGCGACCGGATCTGGTGGGGCGCCGGCTCCCGCCGTACCGCCGAGTGGGCGGCTGAGCAGGGCATGCACCTGATGAGCTCCACGCTGCTCACCGAGGACACGGGCGTGCCGTTCTCGCAGCTGCAGGCCGAGCAGATCCACCTCTTCCGGGCCGCGTGGAAGGACGCCGGGCATTCCTCCGAGCCGCGCGTGTCGGTGAGCCGGAGCATCTTCCCGCTCGTCACCGACACGGACCGCGCCTACTTCGGCGGGCAAGGCGCCGATCAGGACCAGGTCGGCTTCCTCGACGGCGGTCGGGCCCGCTTCGGCCGGACGTACGCCGGCGAGCCCGAGCAGCTGGTGAAGGAGCTGGCCGCCGACGAGGCGATCGCGGCAGCCGACACCCTGCTGCTCACGATCCCCAACCAGCTCGGGGTCGACTACAACGTCCACGTCCTCGACAGTGTGCTGCGGCATCTGGCTCCCGCGCTGGGATGGCGCTGAGAGGCGTCAGGTGACCTGCGTGCGCGTGGGCCGATCCGGTGCCAGGCTGCGCGCACGGTGCGCCCACACAGCGAAGCCCGCGGCGATCCAGGCGAGCCCGAACGGGACGGCGAGCAGCACCGCACCCGTCTGCTCGTTGGCGGCCGGCAGCAGGACCGCACCGGCGACCAGGGCGGCGCCCGCCCACCTCGGGAGCAGCCCGGACCTGATGACCGTCCAGGCGACGAGAGCCACACCGGCGGAGAGCAGAGCGACTCCGGGGACGACGAGGAAGGGCATGGACGAGAAGTCGTCGTCGTAGAGGACCGCCTGGACGGTGACCGCGACCGCGAGCAGGCCGACACCGAGCGCGGCGATGGCCGCGCCCAGGACGGCTGTCCGGTCCAGGCGGTCTCGGCGTCGGATCAGCCTCAGGAGCCCCGCGCCGCTCACCACCAGCAGCACTCCTGTGGCGGCGACCAGCAGCGAGGTCACCGAGGTGGCCTCCCGCATCGGGACAAGGGCACAGTCCGTGTTCCCCACGCACCCGGACGGCTGGGACGCATGCAGAACGCAGGCCGTGACCCATGCCGTTCCACCCAGGACGGCGCACGCCGCCGTCACGGCGGCCGGGCCACGGCCGTCCCCGCCGTTCTCGCTGAGGCGTGCGCCAGCGCTCGTCATGGCAGCAGACCATAGACGCCGCGGGATCTTCCCGCGGGCCATCGACGAATCGCGCAGACGCTCGTGGAGGTCGCCGGCAGCGACGATGGAGGCCCGGCCTCGCGTGGCGCGCCGGAGCCCTGAGGTCAGCGAGGCTCAGCAGCAGCGTGACTGCTGGTGCTGCTCCCGATGGTCGGCTCGGTGGCGCTCGAAGTCCCGGCGGGTCAGCGGCACCACCCCGTCGCGGGCACAGCGCTCGACGTACTCGTCCCACTTGGCCTCTCCGGTGACCTGCCGGAGGTACCAGCGCAGCCCACGCCCCGTCCGGACCACCATGTCCCTCATCTCCGGTGACCGGTCCCGGTCAGCACCCGCGAGGACTCCCACTCCCGCACGGCTTCCTTCTCCTCCTTGGTGGCGAAGAAGTCCGAGGGTGCGACGAGAGCGGACGGCGAGTGCGGCACCTCCGTGGTCGCCAGCTCACCGGCCCTGACCGCACGCACCCAGATCGGGATCGCAGAGAGCACGACCGTGAGGGTGAGCAGCGCGAAGACCGACTGGAGGACACCGTTGACGGTCGAGTTGGTCACGATCTGCTGCATCTGGTCCATGGTCGTCGCCGGCGCGATCAGGTCACCCGAGTCGATGGACGCCTGGAAGGTCGAGCGCTGCTCGAAGTAGCCGATCTTGGGGTCGCCGGAGAACACCTTCTGCCAGCTCGCGGTCATCGTGGTGGTCAGGTCCCACGCCAGCGCGATGCCGGGGACCCAGACCCACTTGGCCTTGCCGTGCTTGAGGAAGAGGGTGACGCAGACGGTGAGCGCGATGGCGGCGAGCAGCTGGTTGGAGATCCCGAACAGCGGGAACAATTGGTTGATCCCTCCCAGCGGGTCGGTGACACCGATGTAGAGCATGTAGCCCCACAGGCCCACCACGACCGCGCTCGCGGACCAGGACGCCGGCTTCCACGAGATGTCGGCGTACTTGGGCCAGACGTTGCCGATGGTGTCCTGCAGCATGAACCGGCCGACGCGCGTGCCGGCGTCCACGGCGGTGAGGATGAACAGGGCCTCGAACATGATCGCGAAGTGGTACCAGAACGCGGCCAGGCCCCCACCGAACGCCTGGCTGAAGATCAACGAGATGCCGAACGCCAGCGTCGGCGCCCCGCCGGTGCGCGAGATGAGCGTCTCCTCCTCGACGGAGGCGGCCGCGGCGGTGAGCTGATCGGGAGTGATCGTGAAGCCCAGCGTGCGGACGAACTCCGACGCCGAGCCGGGCTCGCCTCCGGTGGCACCCGCGGGGCTGTTGATGGCGAAGTACATGCCCGGGTCGATGACGGAGGCGGCGATGAGCGCGCTGATGGCAACGAACGACTCCATGAGCATGCCGCCGTAGCCGATCATGCGGACCTGGCTCTCCTTCGCCACCATCTTCGGGGTGGTGCCGGACGCGATCAGGGCGTGGAAGCCGGACAGCGCGCCGCAGGCGATGGTGATGAAGACGAACGGGAAGAGCTTGCCGGCGAAGACCGGGCCGGTGCCGTCGAGCGCGAAGTCGGTGACCGCCTCGTTCCTCAGCACCGGCGTGGCGATTATCATCCCGACTGCGAGGAGGACGATCACGCCGATCTTCATGAACGTCGACAGGTAGTCGCGCGGGGTGAGCAGCATCCACACCGGCAGGATCGAGGCGATGAAGCCGTAGACCACCAGCGCGATGGTCAGCGTCTCGGGCGACAGCGTCAGCGCCTCGGACAGACCCATCTGCTCGACGTACCCGCCGCCGATGATGGCCAGCAGCAGCAGCGCCACCCCGATGGCGGTGACCTCCATGACCCGTCCGGGACGGATCTGACGCAGGTAGAACCCCATGAACAGCGCGATCGGGACCGTGAGCCCGATCGAGAAGACGCCCCAGGGGGAGTCCGCGAGCGCGTTGACCACCACCAGTGCGAGCACCGCGAGGATGATGATCATGATGGCGAAGACGGCGACCAGGGCTGCTGCACCGCCCACCGCGCCGATCTCCTCGCGCACCATTTGCCCGAGGCTCTTGCCGTCGCGGCGCATCGAGAAGAAGAGCACCACCATGTCCTGAACGGCCCCGGCGAAGATGACGCCGGTGATGATCCAGATCGTGCCCGGCAGGTAGCCCATCTGGGCGGCGAGCACGGGACCGACGAGCGGCCCCGCGCCCGCGATGGCGGCGAAGTGGTGCCCGAAGAGCACCCGCCGGTCCGTGACGTCGTAGTCGGTGCCGTTCTCCAGCCGCTCGGCCGGCGTGGCGCGGGTGTCGTCGACCCCGAGCACGCGGTACGCGATGAAGCGTGCGTAGAACCGGTAGGCGATGGCGTACGACGCGAGGGCCGCGAAGAGGATCCACAGGGCGGAGACCTCCTCTCCCCGCGACAGCGCGAGCACCGCCCAGCAGACGGCCCCGACGACGGCGATCACACCCCACAGCAGCATGGACGCCGGTGTCATCCGGGGCTTCGGGGAGGACATTCGTGGTGCGGTGCTGGTCGCCATGGCGCGCCCCCTGCTGGTCCGAGTGGTGCGGCTCACCCTAACCGAGAGGGGGCGTCGCCCCGCCATCGCGACGGCCACCTCACGTCGTCGGCCGCACCCGCCTGCCGAAGGCCACCACAGCGACGCCGACGGCGATGGTGGTCACGATGCGCACCCAGTCGTACGACGGGACCAGGAGCGTCTCGGTGGCGTTGAAGGAGGAGTGGAGGAGACCGATCGTCAGCAGGCTGCGCCCGCTCCACACGTCGAGACGAGCCACCAGTAGCCGCACTCCCGTCGCGACACCGGCGATGAACAGGGTGTTCGTGGCGACCTCTTCCGCGGACCCGGCGCCGTCGAAGGCGAGCGGGAGGTGGATGGCGGTGAAGGCGACCGACGTGACCAGGCTCCCCGCGACGGCTCCCCAGGCCGCCGCGGCGCGACGCTGGAAGAAGCCGGTCCAGGCCATCTCCTCCCAGATGTTGATGATCAGGGCTCCGGTGAGGAGGTCGAGGACGTAGAACGAGACCGCCCCCCAGGTCAACGGCTCGGCGCCACCGATGGCCGCGCCGGTCGTCCACGACAGCACCGGGAGTGCGAAGCCGGCCAGCGGCAGCCACCACCACGATCGCGGGAGTCGGACGCAGTCCTTGAGCAGCGCCCGCACGCCCGGCCCTCCGGACTCCCGGTGGGTCAGGACGAGTGCGGGGAGCACCAGGCCGAGCACGAGCGCGCCCAGCAGGAAGGGTGCGCCGGGATGGAGAAGGGTGGACAGCCCGAGCAGGAAGCCACCCACCAGGACGGCGACGACGGCGAATACCAGCAGCTGCCTGCGCGGGTCCGGGGGAGTCACGTCGCTCACGGGCGCGGGCGCGGGCGCGGTCGAGGGGGAGGTGGAGGGCAGGGAGGTCACGGGGGTGCTCCTTCGTGGATGGGAGGGGATGGAGCGGATCGGATGGTGGGACGGGTGGGCGCTCAGGCCTCCGCGGGACGGCGCCGAGTGCTCGGTCACCGGAGCACCAGCGCGAGGAGGAGACCGGTGAAGACGACGGTCTGGACGCTGTGGACACAGATGCCGAGCACGGCGCTGCGGTAGCGGCTGGCGGGATAGGACACGAAGAAGGTGTCCAAGGTGTTTGCCGGGATGGACCAGGGCGTGTGCAGGTGGTAGACGCCGAACAGCACGCCGTTGGCGACCCAGTCCCACCGCCCGAAGGCGCCCCGCATGCGTGGCAGGAGCAGACCGCGGAAGAGCAGCTCCTCGCCGAGCACCGTGTTGAAGACCATCATGGTGACGATGACCAGGAACCACGGCCAGTTGCCGGAGAAGAACTCCTGCCCGGCCGCCGACTGCAGGAACAGGCCCTGGTCCCGATGCACCGGTGCCGGCAGCTTCGGGAGCTCCTCCTTGGCCGCCACCGCCAGCACACAGGGGATGAGCAGCCACCACAGGCGACCTCCGCGGCGCCCGGTGCGGGGGCTGCGTGGGGAGTGCAACCACAGCGCTTCCTTCAGCACCGGCCAGCGGAGGGAGCCTTGCTCGCGGTGTACGACGGCCATCACCAGGACGAACTGCCACACCATCCCGATGGTCAGGGCGAGCAGGAGGGCGCGTGGCCACGCACTGGAGCCGTCGAACGTGGCCGCCAGCAGCGGAGCACCGCCCCAGGCCAGGACGGCCATCGGCAGACTTGCCGCTGCCCACGTGCCCAGGACGCGAAGGGTGGAGTACTGGGGCGGCTGTCTCGGCTCGGTACCCCCGTGTGCGGGTGACCGCCCGCGCGCATCTGCCGTGGGGTCGACGGGTCGAGGCTGTGCTGGAGAGGTGGTGCCGGTCATGGTTCCTCCAGGTGCGGATCGGGTGGCTGGTGGTCGATATCGACGCTAGGAGCGACGAGAGGGTGCGCGCGTCGTCCGAAGGCCGTCTCTGTGCCGGCACCAACCGGTGATCCGAGGTCCTACTTTCTGAGGACGCACGGCGCTGTCCCCGGCGCTACCTTGACGTGGTGAGACGGTCACGGACATTCCTCGCCAACCACGGCCTGGACCTGCTGACGGTGCTGTTGGCCCTCGCGGGCGCAGTGGTCACCTCGACGAGGAGCGACCCCGGCCGGCCCGACGAGGTGCAGCTCGGATTCGAGGCCGCAGCAGTGGCGCTGATGATCCTGTTGTTGCTGCTGCGACGTCGTGCCCCGCTCGCCGTACCCGCGGCGACCTGGCTGGTCAGTGCCGCCCTGTCCTTCGTGGACGGTTCTCTGATCGTGGGTCAGGCCCCGATGTCGATCGCCGGCATGGTGGCCGCGGTGCTCCTGGGCAACCTGCGCGACGAGCGGCAGGCCCGCGTCGGCCTCGCCGTGGTGGTGGTGTGCGCGGCGACGATCGTGCAGAACGACCCCACGCACACGGTGGCCAACCTCTTCTTCATCCCGGTGCTCTTCGCTGTCGGCTGGTTGGTCGGCCTCGCGCTGCACGAGCGCGCCGAGGAGGCAGTGGTGGCCGAGCAGCGTGCCGCCAGAGCCGAGCAGGAGCGGGAGAGCGCGAAGCGGGTCGCGGTCGCCGAGGAACGGGCTCGCATCGCGCGAGAGCTCCACGACGTCGTCGCCCATGCCGTGAGCGTCATGGTCCTTCAGGTGGGTGCGGTGCGACACCGGATGTCGGCTCACGACGACGAGAACCGTGAGGCGCTGCGCAACGTGGAGCAGGCCGGTCGGACCGCGCTGGCCGAGATGCGCCGACTGCTCGATGCCATGCGTCGTGAGGAGGACGCGGTGGAGCTCGCACCCCAGCCGAGCCTCGACAAGGTCGACGAGCTGGTGGCGCAGGTGCGGGCCGCCGGGCTCGACGTACGGCTCGAGGTCCACGGCGACCCGGTGCGGCTGCCGCCAGGTCTTGATCTCTCTGCCTACCGCATCCTGCAGGAGGGGCTGACGAATACGCTGAAGCACGCGCGCGCCGACCACGCCGAGGTGCACCTCCGCTACGGCGCCGGGCAGCTCGAGCTCGAGGTCCGTGACGACGGGTCTGGCCCGTCCACCGACGACGGCATGGGCCATGGGCTGATCGGCATCCGTGAGCGGGTGAAGATCTACGGCGGCCTGGTCACGACCGGTGTGACCGAGGCAGGCGGCTTCGCCTTGAAGGCACGCTTGCCTCTCGAGGGCGCGGTGAGTCGGTGACCATCAGGACGCTGGTGGTCGACGACCAGTCCATGGTCCGCGCCGGACTGCGCATGCTGCTCGCTGACGAGTCCGACATCGACGTGGTCGCGGAGGCCGCCAACGGGTTCGAGGCGGTCGAGCTGGCCGCCCGAGTCTCGCCCGATGTAGTGCTGATGGACATCCGCATGCCGGAGCTCGACGGCCTCGAGGCGACCCGTCGCATCCTCGCCGCTGACGAGACCGCGAGGGTGCTCATGCTGACGACGTTCAACCTCGATGACTACGTGTACGAGGCGCTCCGAGCCGGCGCCAGCGGCTTCGTCCTCAAGGACGATCCACCCGAGCAGCTGATCGCGGCGGTCCGGACCGTTGCGGCGGGAGACGCGTTGCTCTCCCCGTCGGTGACGCGGGACGTCATCGCTCACTTCACCCGTCGCCGGCGCGAGCCACCCCCGGATGCCGTGCAGTCGCTGACCTCCCGGGAGGTGGACGTGCTCCGGCTGATCGCAGCCGGGATGTCCAACGCCGAGATCGGCAGGGAGCTGTTCATCAGTGACACGACGGTGAAGACGCACGTCACTCGGCTGCTGCAGAAGCTCGGACTGCGTGACCGCGCCCAGGCCATCGTGATGGCCTACCAGTGCAGTCTCTTCGACCTCTGACGTCGGCGACCGTCACCCGGGCACGGCTCAGGCGATGTCCCGCACACGCAGACCGATCAGGCCGGTGGCGTGGAGCGCCGCCGCGATGACGGCGACCGTGGCTGCCGGAGCGACGGTGAAGTCCTCGGTGGGCAGCGACGGCAGGTGCCAGTAGGGGGACAGTCCGGCCACCGCACCCGGCAGGTCCAGCAGCCCACCCAGGTAGGACTGCAGCAGGACGAAGGCGAAGGCCGCCCAGGCCAGCGCGGTCCACCGTGGCAGCCAGCCGACCACCAGGACGGCGCACCCCACGACGGCGAGGACGGCCGGTGCCTGGGCGACCGCACCGGCGGCCAGCACTGCCAGCGGGTCGGAGTCGCCGGAGACCAGGGCGTGGGTGACACCGAGGCCCAGCCCGATGCACAGCAGGATCAGCGCGGTGCCGACCACGGTGACCGCCAGGCTGCCCAGGACCCACCGCCCGCGGGAGAGCCCGGTCGCCAGCAGCACCTCGGCCCGGCCTGCCTCCTCCTCGGCGCGCAGCCGTAGGGCGGAAGAGACGCCGAAGGCCGACGTGACGACGGCGAGGAACGACAGCACGAACGCGAAGTAGCCATCCAGCACCGCGCCGCCTTCCTCAGCGAAGAAGGCGGAAAGCTCGGGGTTGTCCGCGACCATGTCGACGACCTCCTGCCCCGTGGAGCCGAACAGGGCAGCCGTAACGGTCAGGCCGGTCATCCAGCCGAGGAGCAGGCCGCGCTGGTTCCGCAGGGCAAGCCCCCACGAAGTCCCCAGCCACCTCGCCGCGCGCGTACGTCCCGGACGAGCAGCGACCAGGCCGGCACCGGCGTCGCGGCGCGCGGTCAGAGCCACGGCCAAGCCGAGGAAGAGCGCTGCGAGGGCCAGCAGGGGGGTCAGCAGCCACCACCGCTCGTCCCCGAACGGCCGGGTGCCCTGCGCCCACCCGAACGGCGACACCCAGGTGAGGACGTTCTCGGAGACGTCACCGAGACCCCGCAGGACGTACGCCGCGCCGACGAGCCCGCCCGCGATGCCCAACGCCCCTCGAGCGGACGGGGTGACCTGCGCGCTCGCCGCAGCGACGGCCGCGAACAGGACACCGAGGCAGGTCAGCGAGGCGCCATGGAGGAGGGACCCCTGCACCGGAGCGCCGGTCGCGACCAGCACCCCGGCGTCGAGCAGCCCGACGAGCACCGAGGCGACGACGGCCACCGAGACAGCGGCAAGCGTCGCCGCGTGCCGCCCCACGACGGTGGAGCGGAGCAGCTCCGAGCGCCCCGTCTCCTCCTCCGCTCGGGTGTGGCGCACGACCAGGAACACCGACATGAGCGACACCGCGAGGACCGCGACCGTGCTGCTCTCGTAGACCGTGATGCCGTCGAGGGTGTCGACCGCCGTCGGACGGCCGTTCATCAGCCGGGTGGCGGGGCTCGAGGTGACGGTGGCGGCGTAACCGGCGATCTTCTCCGGGGTGTCGTAGAGGCCGCGCACCGCGTTGGCCGACGCGCCCGTCGCCGCGGTGATGCCGAGGAGCCAGACCGGCAGCCGGACCCGGTCGCGCCGCAGGACCAGGCGCACCAGGTGCGGCGCTCCCGTCACCGAGCTCACGAGGCGATCTGCTCGCCGTACTGGCGCAGGAACAGCTCCTCCAGCGTCGGCGGGTGCGCGGTCAGCGCGGTGATCCCCGCCTCGCTCAGCACCCGAACGGCCTCCGCGAGGTGGCTGGAGTCCACGTCGAAGGTGACCCGGCCGTCCTGGAACTCCGGACGGTGCACCCCGGCGACCTGCCGGATCGCCGGCACCGGGCGGGAGGTCTCGGCGACGACCGTCGTCCGCGTCAGCTGGCGCAGCTCGGACAGGGTGCCGCTCTGGGCGGTGTGGCCGCCGCGGACGATGCTGACGCGGTCGCACAACGCCTCGACCTCGGCCAGGATGTGGCTCGACAGCAGCACCGTCGCACCACGGCGCTTCGCCTCGAGCACGCACTCCTGGAAGGCGGCCTCCATCAGCGGGTCCAGTCCCGAGGTGGGCTCGTCCAGCAGGTACAGCTCCACCTCCGAGGAGAAGGCAGCCACCAACGCGACCTTCTGCCGGTTCCCCTTGGAGTAGGTGCGCGCCTTCTTGCGCGGGTCGAGCTCAAAGCGCTCCAGCAGCTGCCGGCGGCGAGCCTCGTCAAGACCGCCGCGCATCCTGCCGAGCAGGTCGATCACCTCGCCTCCGGTGAGGGTCGGCCACAGGTTCACGTCGCCCGGCACGTAGGCCAGGCGGCGATGCAGGTGCGCAGCCTCGGTCCAGGGATCGCCCCCCAGAAGGATGGCTCTGCCCCCGTCGGCCCGGATCAGGCCGAGCAGGACCCGCATGGCCGTCGACTTGCCGGCGCCGTTGGGCCCCAGGAAGCCGTGCACCTCACCAGAGGTCACGTGGAGGTCCAGCCCGTCCAGGGCACGAGTCGCTCCGAAGCTCTTGACCACACCGTCGAGCTGCACCGCGTTCGTCATGGCGCGACATTACGGAGGTTCCGGTCTGGTCGGCGAGACCCGCAGCGATCCGCGGTCCTCGACGTGGCGTACGCCGCTGACCCGACCGAATGCAGGCAGGTACTAAGACGCTTGTCCAGTGTCGGAGGTCCTCTTGTTCCGCCACCATCCAGGGAGGTCACAACCGTCCCATCCCCGACACTTGGAGAAGTCCCTTGACTCAACGACTCACGCTTCGGCTGCGAAGCTGGGCGGCGCTGGCGGTCGGAGCAGCACTCGTCCCCACTCTGGTCATGGGTGCGAGCCCGGGCAGGGCGGCCTCTTCGGATGCCTGCGCGGGCGGGTCCTTCCGCCTGGTGAACCTCACGACCGGGGCCACGGTCGCGACGTCCGCCACCGGGGAGGTGGACCGCACCATCGCTGCATCGTCCTTCGGTGCAGCCGGGGCCCGCTTCGGCGTCCGAGGTCGCTACGTGTCGTACGACATCAGGCTGAGTGACTTCGCCGTCTTCGACTACGCCTTCACCGGCGCGGCCAACCCCGAGGACATGACCGGGGGCCGACGGACGCCGGTCTTCGCCTCCAAGATCCCCCAGCACCGCGGACGGGTGCTCTCGAGCGCCCTCACCGTGGAGCTCGACGAGGAGGACCTCGTGATCCTCCGGTCAGGCACCGGCCTGTCCATGAAGATCCAGTCCAAGGACTGTGCCCAGGGCGGCATCTTCCAGATGGAGCCCGAGCGCGGGGACGGCACCCGGACCCGCATCGTGCACACGCTGGCATCGAGCCCCACCGCCGGGCTGACTCCGTTCTACTTCGACAACCCCCGCTTCCGGGCCCGGGTCGGGCAGTTCCTCGGCTCCGAGTGCACCAGTGTCACCACCGGCCCGCCCAGCCGGTTCTGCGTCCAGGTGAGCACCAGGACGAACATCGCGAACGACCTGTCGCCGCGGTTCGTGGCCCGTGACAGCGCGCAGGTCGCCGAACGCGTCCCGCAGCCCGACTGCAACACCGCCACACCCGTCACCCCGAGCGTCCGGCACTGTGGCGGCGTGTCGGTCTGGGACGTGGCCAGCGGCGGACGCATGGGCTTCGTGTCCGGCGAGGACGCCGTCGAGGTCGCGAACCCGCCGACCGACTGCGTCGAGGACTGCCAGGCCCAGAACCAGGTCCGCGGCCGGCTCACCGTCCTCGGCTTCCCCTTCCCGGTTCCGGCCGGCAGCCGTCTCACCCCGAGGGCGTCGAGCCTCCCACTCCCGCCCCTCACCGCTCCCTGAGCCTCCCCACACTCAGCGAGCACCCCA
>DASQDP010000005.1:0-18293 GCA_035634095.1 Nocardioidaceae bacterium
CCGGGAGAACCTGCTCCGCCGGCTGCGTGCCGGTGAGGACGCCTTCCCCGGGATCGTGGGGTTCGACGACACCGTGCTGCCCGAGCTCGAGGCGGCGCTGCTGGCCGGACACGACCTGGTCCTGCTGGGGGAGCGCGGCCAGGGCAAGACCCGGCTGATGCGCACGATCAGCGCCCTGCTCGACGAGTGGACGCCGGTCGTCGAGGGCTGCGAGATCAACGACGACCCGCTGGCACCGGTCTGCGTGCGCTGCCGGCGGCTCGTCGAGGAGACCGGCGACGACCTCGCGGTCGCGTGGCGGCACCGCAGCGAGAGGTACGTCGAGAAGCTCGCCACCCCGGACACCAGCGTCGGTGACCTGGTCGGCGACGTGGACCCGGTCAAGGTCGCGGAAGGACGCACCCTGGGCGACCCGGAGACCGTGCACTACGGGCTGCTGCCCCGCACCAACCGGGGCGTGTTCGGCATCAACGAGCTGCCCGACCTGGCCGAGCGGATCCAGGTCGCGATGTTCAACGTGCTCGAGGAGCGCGACATCCAGGTGCGCGGCTACTCGCTGCGGCTGCCGATCGACGTGCTCCTGGTGGCCAGCGCGAACCCTGAGGACTACACGAACCGCGGGCGCATCATCACCCCGCTGAAGGACCGTTTCGGCGCGGAGATCCGCACCCACTACCCGCACCAGGTGGACGAGGAGGTCGCGCTCGTCGCGCAGGAGGCCGACCTGGTCGCCGACGTCCCCGAGTACCTGCTCGAGGTGGTGGCCCGGCTCACCCGCGGACTGCGCGAGTCGGCCTCGGTCGACCAGCGCTCCGGGGTCAGCGCCCGCTTCGCGATCGCCGCCGCCGAGGGGGTGGCGGCGTCCGCGCTGCGGCGCTGCGCCCGGGCCGGGGAGCCGGAGGCGGTGGCGCGCGTCTGCGACCTGCCCACCGTCGTCCCCACCCTGCTGGGCAAGGTCGAGTTCGAGATGGGCGAGGAGGGCCGGGAGGCGGAGGTGGTCCAGCACCTGCTGCGGGTCGCGGTCGCCGAGACGTTCCGGCACCGGCTGGTGGGCCTGGACCTGTCCGGCTTCACCGAGCTGTTCAGCGAGGGCCAGGTCGTGGAGACCGGGGAGCTGGTGCCGGCCACGGAGCTGCTGGGACAGGTCGGCACGGTGCCGGGGCTGTCCAAGGTGCTCGACCGGCTGGGGCACGGCGACGGGCAGCCTCCCGCCTCACCGGGTCAGGTCGCCGCGGCCGTGGAGCTGGTCCTCGAGGGCCTGCACCTCACCCGCCGCATCCACAAGGAGTCGGTCGCCGGCCGCGCGGTGTACGGGGCCTGAGCAGATGAGCCCGGACCGCCGGTTCCGCTACGGCCCCTGGAGCGACGGGCCGGACCCGCTGGCGCCGCCGTACGACGTCCGGGCAGCCGTCGACGCGGTCGGCCGCGACGTGCTCGCCGGCGGCTCGCTGCGCGAGGCGCTATCGGAGCTGCTGCGGCGCGGGACCGACGGCCATCGGGGTCTCGACGAGCTCGCGGCCCGGGCCCGGCGGATGCGCGCGGCCGCGCAGCGCCGCGGGAACCTCGGCGGGACGCTCGACCAGGTCCGCGCGGCGCTCGACCAGGCGCTCGCGGAGGAGCGGGACACCCTGGCCGGCGAGGAGGGCGACGACGCGCGCTGGGCCGAGATGGAGCTGGCCACCCTGCCGGACGACACGGCGGGAGCGGTGCGGGGGCTGGCCGGCTACGACTGGCACTCGGAGCAGGCGCGGGCGACCTACGAGTCCATCCAGGAGATGCTGCGCCGCGAGGTCCTCGACGCACAGTTCGCGGGGCTGAAGCAGGCGCTCGAGTCGCCGGACCCGGCCGCCCTGCAGGCGGTCAAGGACATGATGGCGGACCTCAACGAGCTGCTCGCCGCCCACGCCCGTGGTGAGGACACCGAGGACCGGTTCCGCGACTTCATGTCCAAGCACGGTGACCTGTTCCCCGAGAACCCGGAGGACGTCGACGAGCTCATCGACGCCCTCGCCCGGCGGCAGGCCGCCGCCGACCGCATGATGGCCACGCTGTCGCCGGAACAGCGCGAGCAGCTCGGCCAGCTGATGAGCGACGCCATGTCCGACCCCGACCTCGCGTCGCAGATGGCCCAGCTGTCGGACAACCTGCGTGCCCTCCGGCCCGGGATGCAGCGGGGGCCGGTCAACCTCCGCGGCGGTGGCGAGCCGCTGGGCTACAGCGACGCCGTCGAAGCGGTCGCGGAGCTCGCCGACCTCGAGGCGCTCGAGCAGTCCCTGGCTCAGGGCCATCCCGGCGCGACGCTGGACGACGTGGACGTGGAGACCCTCGAGCAGCACCTGGGCGCAGGCGCCGCGGCTGACTTCCGGGCGCTCCGTGAGCTGGAGCGCGAGCTGGAGCGGCAGGGGTTCGTGTCCCGGGGTGACGACGGGCTGCGGCTGACTCCGCGCGCCGTACGCCGGCTGGGGGAGACCGCCCTCAAGCGGGTCTTCGCGCAGATCGACGCGGCCGGTGCCGGGGACCACGAGGACCGGCGCACCGGGTCGGCCGACGAGCTGCTCGGCACGACGCGCCCGTGGGTGTTCGGCGACGAGCTGCCCATCGACGCCGTCCGCACCGTGTCCAACGCCCTGCGCCGGGGGGGCGGCATCCCGGGTCGGCTGCTGGTCGAGGACTTCGAGGTGATGGAGACCGAACGGCGCACGACAGCCGCGGTCGCAGTCTGCGTCGACCTGTCCTACTCGATGGTGCAGGAGGGGCGCTGGGGGCCGATGAAGCAGACGGCGCTGGCGCTGTCGCACCTCGTCGAGACGAGGTTCCGGCAGGACGCGCTGGAGATCATCGGGTTCAACCGGGTGGCCCACCGGATGACGCCCGTGCAGCTCGCCGACGTGGAGCCGGAGTGGGTGCAGGGCACCAACCTGCAGCACGCACTGCTGATCGCCGCCCGCCACCTGCGGCGTCACCCCGACGCCGAGCCGGTGGTCATGGTGGTGACCGACGGGGAGCCGACGGCGCACCTGGCCCCGGACGGGTCCGCGCTGTTCTCCTGGCCGCCGACCCGCGCGACGCTGCGGGCCACGGTCGGGCAGGTCGACGAGCTCGCCCGCTTCGGCGCCGCGATCAACTTCTTCCTGCTGGGCGACGACCCGGGGCTGGCGCGGTTCGTGGACGCGATCGCCCGCCGGGCCGCAGGCCGGGTCTTCACCCCGGACCTGTCACGCCTCGGGGAGTACGTCGTCACGGACTACCTCCGGGCCCGCTCCGGCCGCCGCTGAGGCCGAGGGCCTGTCGCGCGAGTGCCACGACGGGTCAGCGTGACCGATCGTGGTCGCCCCGGGGCTGGTGGCGCGTCGATCCCGCAGCCGGAGCGGTCGTCGCAACATGATCGTGCGCCGGCCATCGGACCGGCTGCCTCAGTGGCCCGGGAAGTGCGCCCGCCACTCGTCGCTCAGCCGGCGCGGGAGCACCGCCTTGCGGGCGCGCAGCGCCTCCTCGACGCGGTGCACCGTCGAGCCGGGGTCCCGGTAGACGCCCCACGAGAACACCGGGACGTGCAGCCAGCCGTGTGCGTCCCACCAGTCCTTGCGGCGCGTGTCGTGGTCCCACTGCGTCTCCCACGACAACCAGGTCGACGAGGTCGAGCAGCCCGCCCAGCTCGACGAACGTCCGCGTCGCCGACGACACTCGCGTCCCGGCAACGCTGACCACCTCTGCGGACGGTTCGACCACATGGTTGCGGATGCCGACCCGGCGTCGCCGGTCCTTGTCGGTGAAGACGCTGACGTGCTCCGCCGGTGAAGAGGCGACGGAACCGCCGTCCCCGCAACGCCGAGGGAGGGATGCCGGCCGCGAGCGCATCGGCGCTGGTGAAGGGGCGACGGAGCTCGATGTCGACGACGGGCTCCGGAGGCATGCGCCCACGCTGCCAGCATCGCTGCGCCCGGGCGGGTCGTCATCCACAGACCCGGTGGCGGTGCCGGTGCCGGTGCCACCGACGATCACCGGAATCGGTCACGGTGACCGATCTCGGTCTCCCGCAGGGGCGCAGCCCGACCACAACGGGTCACCGTGATCGATCCTGGTTGCTGAGCCACCCCGCCGCTCAGCCGGTCCGGTGACGACGCCTCTGCCCAGCTGGCTCCTGCCCGACTACCCTGCCAGCGTGACCCAGCGCCTCAGCACGGACGTCGTCGTCGTCGGAGCAGGACTCGCCGGGCTGGTGGCGGCGGCCGAGATAGCGGACGCGGGACGCGCCGTGGTCCTTCTCGAGCAGGAGCCGGAGCAGGACCTCGGCGGCCAGGCGTTCTGGTCCCTCGGCGGCCTGTTCCTGGTGGACTCGCCCGAGCAGCGCCGGATGGGGATCAGGGACTCGCGCGACCTGGCTCTCCAGGACTGGTACGGCAGTGCCCAGTTCGACCGGCCCGAGGACTACTGGCCGCGCCAGTGGGCCGAGGCGTACGTCGACTTCGCGGCGGGTGAGAAGCGCGCCTGGCTGCACGGCATGGGGCACCGGCTGTTCCCCGTGGTGGGCTGGGCCGAGCGTGGCGACGGGCGAGCGGACGGTCACGGCAACTCCGTCCCGCGGTTCCACATCACCTGGGGCACCGGTCCCGGGCTGGTCGAGCCGTTCGAGCGTCGGGTCCGCGAGCACGTGGCGAGCGGCAGGATCGCGCTGCGCTTCCGGCACTGCGTCGACGAGCTGGTGGCCACCGGCGCGGCTGTCACGGGCGCCCGGGGTCGGGTGCTCGAGCCGAGTGACGCCGCCAGGGGAAAGGCCAGCTCAAGGGTCGCGGTTGACGACTTCGAGGTCGCGGCGCACGCCGTGGTCGTCACCGCCGGCGGACTCGGCGGCAACCACGACCTGGTGCGCGAGGTCTGGCCGGAGCGGCTGGGGCCGCCGCCGCGCTCCATGGTCGCCGGCGTTCCCGCGCACGTGGACGGCCGGATGCAGCGGATCACCGCTGCCGCGGGCGGCCGGATCATCAACCCTGACCGGATGTGGCACTACGTGGAGGGGCTGCAGAACTGGGACCCGGTCTGGGAGAACCACGGCATCCGCATCCTCCCCGGCCCCTCGTCGATGTGGCTCGATGCGACAGGACGTCGGCTGCCGGCGCCGTACTTCCCCGGCTTCGACACGCTCGGCACGCTCCGGCACCTGCGCGGCACGGGACACGACTACTCGTGGTTCGTGCTCACCCACAAGATCCTGGAGAAGGAGTTCGCGCTCTCCGGCTCCGAGCAGAACCCGGACCTCACCGGCAGGAACATCCCGCTGGTGCTGAGCCGGGTCCGGCCCGGCGCCGCGGCACCGGTGGAGGCCTTCCTGCAGCACGGGGCCGACTTCGTGGTGGCGGACACCCTGCCCGAGCTGGTGGACGGCATGAACCGGCTGACCGGCGAGGGGCTGATCGACCTGGCGTCGCTGCGGCACCTCGTCGAGACCCGGGACCGCGAGATCGACAACGCGTTCAGCAAGGACCTGCAGGTCACGGCCCTCCGGGGAGCCCGCGCCTACCGCGGCGACCGGCTGGTCCGGGTCGCCTCGCCCCACAGGATGCTGGACCCGAAGGCCGGCCCGCTGATCGCCGTACGCCTGCACGTCCTGACCCGCAAGACCCTCGGTGGCCTGGAGACGGACCTCGACGGGCGGGTGCTCACCGCCGACGGGTCCCCCCTGCCGGGCGTGTACGCCGCGGGAGAGGTCAGCGGCTTCGGCGGCGGAGGGATGCACGGCTACAACTCGCTGGAGGGCACGTTCCTCGGCGGCTGCCTGTTCTCCGGCCGGGTCGCGGGCCGGGCCTCCGCCGCGGCGGTCGGCTGACGCCCGGCACGGCTCAGGTCGCCGTGTGCTCCGGCGGGACGACCTCGCCCTCGCGCGGGGGAGGCGGGGGAGTGCCGTCTCCGAAGGGGCTGCCTCCGAGCTCCTCGCGACCGTGCGGGGTCAGCCAGCCGGCCAGGTCAGGACCCTTCGGCACGACCTGCGTCGGGTTGATGTCGGAGTGCACGACGTAGTAGTGCCGCTTGATCTGCTCGAAGTCGATGGTGTCCCCGAACCCGGGCGTCTGGAAGAGGTCGCGCGCGTAGCCCCACAGCGCCGGCATCTCGGTCAGCTTGTTGCGGTTGCACTTGAAGTGGCCGTGGTAGACGGGGTCGAAGCGCGCCAGGGTCGTGAACAGGCGTACGTCGGCCTCGGTCACGTGGTCACCGACGAGGTAGCGGCGCGTCGTGAGCCGCTCCTCCAGCCGGTCCAGGGCCGCGAACAGCCGGTCGTAGGCCCGCTCGTAGGACGCCTGCTTGCCGGCGAACCCGCAGCGGTAGACGCCGTTGTTGACGTCCGTGTAGATCCACGAGCTGACGTCGTCGATCTCGTCGCGCCACGCCTCCGGGTAGAGCTCGGGAGCGCCCTCGCGGTGATGCGCGGTCCACTCCAGGGACAGGTCGAGCGTGATCTGCGGGAAGTTGTTCGTGACGACCTTGCCGGACGGCACGTCCACGATGGCGGGGACCGTGATGCCCTTGGGGTAGTCCGGGAACCGCGCCAGGAACGCGTCCTGCAGCCGCTCGATGCCGAGCACCGGGTCGCGCCCACCGGGGTCGAGGTCGAAGGTCCAGCTGCGCGCATCGTGAGTCGGCCCGCACTGGCCCATGCTGATCGCGTCCTCGAGACCGAGCAGCCTCCGCACGATGATCGTGCGGTTCGCCCACGGGCACGCCCGGGCGGCGACGAGCCGGTAGCGTCCCGGTTCCACCGGCCAGCCGCCCTGCCCGGAGCCGTCCCGGGTGATCCGGTCCTCGATGTAGGCGGTGTCGCGGTTGAACTCGTCCTCGACGTACGTCTGCGCGCTCATGTGTCCCCTCTCGTGGCCGGGCTCTGCTGTCGTACCGTGCCACAGCCGTTCGAAACCCGGTCTCAGCCGCGCAGCAGGTCCTCGAACGGCGTCGGGTTGGCGAACGGGTCGACCGGCGCGGAGGCCGGCGTCCCCCGCACGGCGTCGGCCAGCTCCCGGCCGGCCCGCTCGACGCGCGCCGACAGCGAGCCGGTGTCCCCGGCGCTGGCGAAGTCCTCGCTGGCGGCGAACACGGCGGTGGGCACCACGCGCGCCTTGAGGTGGGCGAACAGCGGTCGCAGCGCGAACTCCAGGGCCAGCGAGTGCCGCGCCGTCCCGGCCGTGGCGCCGAGGAGCACCGGCTTGCCCTCCAGCGCGCCGTTCCCGAGGACGTCGACGAAGGTCTTGAACAGTCCGCTGTAGGACGCGTTGAAGATCGGCGTCACTGCGACCAGGGCGTCAGCGCGGCGCACCAGCTCGATCGCGTCCGCGAGGTCGCCGGAGGGGAACCCGGTCAGGAGGTTGTCGGTCAGCGCGTGCGCGAGCTCGCGCAGGTCGACCACCTCGACGCGGACCTGCTCGTCGTGCAGCCGCAGCGCGCGGTCGGCCGCGGCGGCCAGCCTGTCGGCCAGCAGCCGGGTCGACGACGGCTGGCTGAGGCCGGCCGTGACGACGGCGATCGTGCGGGTCTGGCCCGAGCCCGGTGACGGGGTCATGCGGACACCTCCTGCTTCGTGGCGGCGACCAGCGAGGCGTGCGTCGGGGCGTCCGGGACGTGCGCCGGCCTGAGGGCCGCGAACTCCCGGCGCAGCACCGGCACGACCTCCTCGCCGAGGATGTCGAGCTGCTCGAGGACCGTCTTGACCGGCAGCCCGGCGTGGTCCATCAGGAACAGCTGGCGCTGGTAGTCGCCGGCGTACTCCCGGAAGCCCAGGGTGCGCTCGACGACCTGCTGCGGGCTGCCGACGGTGAGCGGAGTCTGGGAGGTGAAGTCCTCCAACGACGGCCCGTGGCCGTAGACCGGTGCGTTGTCGAAGTACGGCCGGAACTCACGTACGGCGTCCTGGCTGTTCTTGCGCATGAACACCTGACCGCCGAGCCCGACGATCGCCTGGTCGGCAGACCCGTGACCGTAGTGCTCGAAGCGCCGGCGGTAGAGCCCGACCATCTGACGCGTGTGCGAGGCCGGCCAGAAGATGTGGTTGGCGAAGAACCCGTCGCCGTAGTACGCCGCCTGCTCGGCGATCTCGGGGGAGCGGATCGACCCGTGCCACACGAAGGGCGGCACGCCGTCGAGCGGTCGCGGGGTCGCGGTGAAGCCCTGCAGGGGCGTGCGGTACGTCCCCTCCCAGTCCACGACGTCCTCGCGCCACAGCCGGCGCAGCAGGTGGTAGTTCTCGATGGCCAGCGGGATGCCGTCGCGGATGTCCTTGCCGAACCACGGGTAGACCGGGCCGGTGTTGCCACGCCCCATCATCAGGTCGACGCGTCCGTCCGACAGGTGCTGCAGGGTGGCGTAGTCCTCGGCGATGCGCACCGGGTCGGTGGTCGTGATCAGCGTCGTGGCCGTGGACAGCAGCAGGCTCGTGGTCTGCGCGGCGATGTAGGCCAGCGTGGTCGTCGGGGCGGAGGGCACGAACGGCGGGTTGTGGTGCTCGCCGGTGGCGAAGACGTCGAGCCCGACCTCCTCGGCCTTCCTCGCGATGGCGACGGTGTCCTTGATCCTCTGGTGCTCGCTGACCGTGGTGCCGGTGGTGGGGTCCGGTGTGACGTCGCCGACCGTGAAGATGCCGAACTGCATGTCCGCTCCTGCCTGGTAGTTCAAGATTCAACGAACTCCTGAACCCATCGTAGCCGCCGGTTATTCCGGCTCGTTCCGAGCTTCCCCACCCACGCGGTACGGCGTGCTGACACCGGCGTACATCAGGTGGGCCACCAGGCCGTCGCGGGCGTGCTGCAGGTTGTGGCAGTGGTCCATCCAGACCCCGGGGTTGTCGGCCACCAAGGCGACCTCGAAGGTCTCGCCGTTGCGCACGTGGAGGGAGTCCACCCACCACGGCGCCCCGCTGGCCGCCACCCCGTTGCGGGACAGCACCACGGCGTGGTGCCCGTGCAGGTGCATCGGGTGCGCCTCCCCGCTGCCGTTCTCGATCCGCATCACCACCACGTCGCCCTTCTCGACGACGTACATGGGCACGTCCGGCCACAGGCGTCCGTTGATCGACCACCACACCCCGGGGCGCCCCGCGACGAACCCCGGGCGCCGGCCGATCCGGTAGTCGAAGCGCCGGTCGGCCCTCGCCGGGTCGAAGCCCAGGTCGCCACGGCTGCCGTAGCCGAGCAGGTCGAGCTCGCCGGGCGGCCTCGGCGCCGGGGCCGCCGACGAGCCCCGAGGGCCCACCAGCAGGGCGGTGCTCCTCTCGACCTGCACCCGCGCCGCGGACCCGTCCCGCGGCACCCTGACCTCCAGGTCGGCGCGCCCGCCCGCCGCCAGGGTGAGGTACCTCTGCTGGACCGGGGTGGGGCCGGTCACCTCGGTGCCGTCGACGGCCAGGACGCGGAAGTCGCCCCCCGACCACACGTGCACGGCCGCGTTGTCGGTGTTCACCACCCTCACCCGGACCCGCCGGCCCGGCGGCGCGACGACGGGCACGTCCCCCTCGCGTCCGTTGAGCGTGCGCACGCCGCCGTACTGGTGGGTGACGGCCAGCACGTCGCCCTCTCCGAGAGAGTGTCTGGTGGGATGTACCACCAGAGCGCCGAACAGCCCCCTGACCACCTGTCGGTGCGAGACCTGGTGCGAGTGGTACCAGTAGGTCCCGGCGTCGTCGGCGACGAACCGGTACGTGTGCTCCTCGCCCTCACCCACGGCGTCCTGGGTCACCCCGGCCACGCCGTCCTCGGCGTTGGGCACGTCGACCCCGTGCCAGTGGAGGGTGATCCCGTCGGGGACCGACTCGTTGCGCACCCGGACCTCGACCAGGTCACCTTGTCGAGCCTCGATCAGCGGCCCCGGTGAGCTGCCGTTGAGGGTGTAGCCGTCCACCGTCCGGCCGGAGGCCAGGCGGAAGCGCTGCTTCGCCGCCACCAGGTCCACCGTCACGTCCGCCGGCGTGGAGCGCGCCTCGACGAGGTCCCGCACGCTGACGACCTCGGAACGCCCGGGGCTCGTCCCCGCGTGGCCCGCGGAGGAGCCGTGGTGGCCGGCGTCGCGCGGCCCGCCGCCGTAGTCGGGTCGGCCCATGTCCGTCACCGCGTAGGTGGCCGGCATCCGGCTGGTGTGCCACGCCCAGCCCAGCGTCAGCACGATGGCGGTGGTGGCAAGGCAGGCCGCCAGGACGCCGAGACGCGCCTTCGTCACATCGTCCCGCCCGCGCTCCTGCTGCCCCCGCCGTCGACCGGGTCAGGCGTCGACGTAGGTGCGCTCCGCGGCCGCGGTCGTCCTCACCGAGGCGAGCCGGGCGGCATGCAGGGCGCCGGCGAACAGCAGCAGGGCGTTGGCGCCGTGCAGCAGGCCGAAGTAGGCGTTGGAGTGCCCGAACAGGCCCAGGGCCACCTGCACGACGACGAGGAGCAGGAGCGCGGCGGCCGCGGCGATGCCGCGCGGCAGCTTGGCGAAGAAGGAGACGATGAGGAGGACCAGGGCGAGCACCGGGATCACCATCATGCCGTTGATGGCGTGCACCATCAGGCCTCCGACGCCGGTGAAGGTCACGTCGCCCTCGAACATGCCCTCGAAGGCCGCCTCGTCGGCCGAGTTGCCCTCCGTGATCCAGATCCCGAGCCCGGCGACGGCGAACACCATGGCGGCAGCCTGGACGGCGACCTCCAGAGCGATCAGGTAGGCGAGCACCTTGTACACAGACCGCATGCGATCCTCCTCTCGACGCGACGGAGTGGCGTCGCGACGTCAGACAGTGGCCGGGCCACAGCGACCCAGGCACCAGTCTGGTCCTGCCCGGCCGCCCCTGTCCGTGGCTACTTCGGACTAGTCCAGTCCGGCTTTGCGGGCGAATCGGTCGCGTGCGCGCTGGCGACGCCATGACCACGACCTGCTGCGGGCTCGATTGGCCCCGGGCGGAGAGCCGTGTGTATCCTTCCTTGTCGTTTGCCCCTTTAGCTCAGTCGGCAGAGCGTCTCCATGGTAAGGAGAAGGTCTACGGTTCGATTCCGTAAAGGGGCTCTGGGTAGGTCGCACCGGCACCCGCCGGGGGCCGCGCCCGGCGCGGCGGGGTAGCTCAGGTGGTTAGAGCACACGGCTCATAATCGTGGTGTCGCGGGTTCGAGTCCCGCCCCCGCTACTGCACACCGCCTGTCGAGACCATCACCGAAGGAAGAGGCAGTTCCATGGCCAGCAAGAGCTCGGACGTTCGCCCCAAGATCACCTTGGCCTGCGTGGACTGCAAGAACCGCAACTACATCACCAAGAAGAACCGGCGCAACAACCCGGACCGCATGGCGATGCAGAAGTTCTGTCCCTTCTGCCGCCACCACACCGAGCACCGCGAGACCCGCTGAGGCTCTCGGCCCCCCGCACCCGAACGGCCCCGGGATCCCCGGGGCCGTTTCCTGTGCGCCCGGGGCATCGCCTAGTTTGACGACCATGCCACTCGACGCTTCCCTGGCCGGGCGCACCTTCCCGGCGACGGCCCCCTACGACGTGTCCCGGGAGAAGCTGGTCGAGTTCGCCGCTGCGACCGGGACGTCGTACGACGGAGGGCCGGCACCGGCCACCTTCCCCATCGTCGTGGCCTTCCGCGCCATGACCGCGCTCATGCAGGACCCGTCGGTGGGCATCGAGCTGCACCGTGTGGTGCACGGCGAGCAGCGCTTCCTCTACACGCGTCCCGTGGTGGCGGGGGACGTGCTGACCGCCACACTCACCGTCGACTCGCTGCGGCACCTGGGCGGCGCGGACATCCTCGCCACCCGCAGCGAGATCGTGGACGCCGAGGGCCGGGCGGTGTGCACCGCGCTCGCGACCCTGGTGCACCGCGGGGAGGGCTCGTGAGGAGCGTGGCCGCGGGCGACGAGCTGCCCGAGCAGACCTTCACCGTCACACGCGCCGACCTGGTCCGCTACGCGGGGGCCAGCGGGGACTTCAACCCCATCCACTGGTCGGACCGGGTGGCCGCCGCCGTGGGGCTGCCGGGAGTCATCGCCCACGGCATGTACACCATGGCGCTGGCCGCGCGTGCGGTCGACACCTGGGCCGGCGGACCGGGGCAGGTGCTCGAGCTCGGGTGCAAGTTCACCAGGCCGGTCGTGGTCCCCGACGACGGGACGGGGGTGGAGGTCCTGGTCCGCGGCACCGTCAAGGGCGTCACCGAGGACGGCGTCTCCCTCGCGCTCGAGGTCACCTGCGGCGGGCAGAAGGTGCTCGGCATGCCGCGCGCGGTGCTGCGTGGGTGAGAGCCTCGCCGGGCTGACCACGCTGCGGCTGGGCGGGCCGGCCCGGGAGCTGGTGCGCGCCGCCTCGGACGACGCCGTCGTGGACGCCGTACGCCGCGCCGACCGTTTCGGCACCCCGCTGCTCCTGCTGGCGGGCGGCAGCAACGTCGTGGTGGCCGACGCCGGCTTCGACGGCACGGTGGTCCACATCGAGACCCGTGGCGTCCGGGCCGAGTCCGACCTGTGCGGCGGGGCGATGGTGACCGTCGCGGCGGGCGAGCCGTGGGAGCCCTTCGTGGAACGGGCCGTCACCAACGGCTGGGTGGGCATCGAGGCGCTGTCGGGCATCCCCGGCAGCGTGGGCGCCACCCCGGTGCAGAACGTCGGCGCCTACGGCCAGGAGGTGGCCGACACCATCGCCTCCGTGCGGTGCTGGGACCGCGTCGAGGACCGGCAGCGCACCTTCGCCGCTGCCGACTGCGGGTTCGGCTACCGGACCAGCCGGTTCAAGCAGGACCCGGAGCGCCACGTCGTGCTCGCAGTCACCTTCCAGCTGCGGCTGGGCGACCTGTCCGCCCCCGTCCGGTACGCCGGGCTGGCCCGCGCCCTGGACGTCGCTCCCGGCGCTCGGGCCCCGCTGCGAGCGGTCCGCGAGGCGGTGCTCGCCCTGCGCTCCAGCAAGGGCATGGTGCTGGACGCCGCGGACCCGGACACCTGGAGCGCCGGCTCCTTCTTCACCAACCCGGTGCTGGACGCGGAGGAGGCGAGGCGGCTGCCGGCGGAGGCGCCGCGCTGGGAGCAGGCCGACGGGCGCGTCAAGACCAGCGCCGCCTGGCTGATCGAGCAGGCCGGCTTCGCCAAGGGCTACGGCAACGAGCGGGTGTCTCTGTCGACCAAGCACACCTTGGCCCTGAGCAACCGCGGAACAGCCCGCACCGAGGACCTGCTGGCGCTGGCCGCGGAGATCCGCCGCGGCGTTCATGCCCGGTTCGGCATCAGCCTCGTCAACGAGCCGGTGCTGGTGGGCTGCGCCCTGCCGTCCGGCTAACCCTGCAGGCCCGACCCCGGGCTGCTGGACTCCGTGAGCACACCGGCGATCCCGAGGCCGACCGCGGCCACGATGACCAGGAGCGCGAGGCCCAGCAGGATCGTGCCGATCAGCCCGAGGATGTAGCCCGCCTTGGCGCTGCCCCGCCCGCCGAGCTGACCGTGCGACGCGTCGATCTCGTCGACAGCCTTCTTCCCCATGCGCCAGGCGAACGGCGCCGCCAGGCCGCACAGCACTATGCCCACGATCCCGAGGACCAGGGAGGTGGTCGCCCGGGGGTGGTCCTGCTGCGGGTAGCCCTGCCCGTACGGCGGCTGCCCGTACTGGCCGCCGTACTGCTGTGCTCCGTACTGGCCGTACTGCTGCCCGCCGTACTGACCGTACTGGCCGGAGCCCGGCTGGTCGCCGTAGCCGGGCTGCCCGTAGCCGGGCTGCTGGCCGTAGGGCTGCTCCGGCGGCTGACCGGGGGGCCGGCCGTAGGGGTCCGGTGGCTGGTCGCCGTCTCCCGGGGTGCTGGTCATGCGTGAAGCCTAGACCGTCGAGGTGCCAGCCAGGCGTCGATGTCGCTCAGGACGCGCCCACGCTCCGCCTCCGGGGCGCGGGAGGCGCGCACCGACATCCGGGCCAGCTCGGCGAGCGTCTCGTCGCTCAGCTCGTGAGCCGCGCGCATGGTGGCGTACTGGGAGGCGAGGCGGGACCCGAACAGCAGCGGGTCGTCGGCGCCGAGGGCCACCGTCGCCCCCGCCGCGAGCAGCTGGGGGAGCGGCACCGACGTCAGGTCGCTGTAGACGCCGAGGGCCACGTTGGAGACCGGGCAGACCTCGAGCGGCACGCCGCGCTCGGCGACCCGGGCGAGCAGCGGGGGGTCCTCCACCACCCGGACCCCGTGCCCGATCCGGTGGGCGTGCAGGACGTCGAGACAGGTCCGGACGCTGGAGGGCCCGAGCAGCTCGCCGCCGTGCGGGGTGAGCGTCAGCCCGGCCCGCTCCGCGATCGCGAACGCCGGGGCGAAGTCCGCGGTGCTGCCCCGCCGCTCGTCGTTGGACAGCCCGAAGCCGACGACCCCGCGTCCGGCGTACTGCGCCGCCAGCCTGGCCAGCGTGCGCGCGTCCAGCGGGTGGCGGGTGCGGTTCGCCGCGACCACCACACCGATGCCCAGCCCGGTCTCCGTCGCGGCCTCGCGCACGGCGTCGAGCACCAGGTCGGTGAAGGCGGTGATGCCGCCGAAACGCGCGGCGTACCCGCTGGGGTCCACCTGGATCTCCAGCCACCGACCGCCGTCAGCGACGTCGTCCTGCGCCGCCTCGAGCACCAGGCGGCGTACGTCGGCCTCGGTGCGCAGGACGGAGCGGGCCACGTCGTAGAGCCGCTGGAAGCGGAACCAGCCCTTCTCGTCGGCGGCCGACAGCCGGGGCGGCCAGTCCTCCACCAGCGCGTCGGGCAGCGAGACCCCGTCCCGCTCGGCGAGCTCGACCAGCGTGGTGTGGCGCATGGAGCCGGTGAAGTGGAGGTGCAGGTGCGCCTTGGGCAGGGTGCGGATCGACCGGAGCGTGCCGTCGACCGTCGAGGGCTCGGCCGCCGGATCCGGTCCTCGGCCCGGTGCGGGGGTGGGCGGCGTCAGGACAGCAGCTTCTGGATCCGGCCCACGCCCTCGGCCAGGTCGTCGTCGCCCAGCGCGTAGGACAGCCGGAGGTACCCGGGAGCGCCGAACGCCTCACCCGGGACCACCGCGACCTCGGCCTCGTCGAGGATGACCTCGGCGAGCTCCGCCGACGTCTGCGGCGTGCGGTCACCGACCGCCCTGCCGAGGACCCCCTTCACCGACGGGTAGGCGTAGAACGCCCCTGTCGGCTCCGGGCACTCCACCCCAGGGATCTCGTTGAGCATCCGGACCATCGTCCGGCGGCGGCGGTCGAACGCCTCCCGCATCTGCGCCACCGCCGACAGGTCCCCCTCGAGCGCGGCGAGCGCAGCCCGCTGCGACACGTTGGCGACGTTGGAGGTGAGGTGCGACTGCAGGTTCGTCGCGGCCTTGACGACGTCTGCGGGACCGAGCAGCCAGCCGACCCGCCATCCCGTCATGGCGTAGGTCTTGGCGACCCCGTTGACGACGATGCATCGTTCCGCGAGCCCGGGCACGGCCACCGGCAGCGACGTGCTCGTCACGCCGCCGTACGTCAGGTGCTCGTAGATCTCGTCGGTGACCACCCACAGGCCCTGCTCGAGCAGCCAGCGGCCGATCTCCTGGACCTCCTCGGCGGTGTTCACGGCGCCGGTCGGGTTGGACGGCGAGCAGAACAGCAGCGCCTTGGTCCGATGTGTCGCTGCCGCCTGGAGCTGGGCGACAGTGACCTTGTAGTCCTGCGTCTCGTCGGCGAGCACCTCGACGGGCACCCCGCCCGCCAGCCGGATCGCCTCGGGGTACGTCGTCCAGTAGGGCGCCGGCAGCAGCACCTCGTCACCGGGATCGAGGATCGCCGCGAAAGCCTCGTAGATCGCCTGCTTGCCGCCGTTGGTGACCAGCACCTGCGCCGGTTCGACGACGTAGCCGGAGTCGCGGGCCGTCTTGGCGACGATCGCCGCCTTGAGCTCGGGAAGCCCGCCGGCGGGGGTGTACCGGTGGTTCTTGGGGTCGCGGCACGCCGCGACGGCCGCCTCGACGATGTAGTCCGGCGTCGGGAAGTCCGGCTCGCCCGCGCCGAAGCCGATCACCGGCCGCCCCGCTGCCTTGAGCGCCTTCGCCTTGGCGTCCACCGCGAGCGTCGCGGACTCCGCGATCCCGCCGATCCGCGCCGACACCCGTCGACGGCTCGGTGACCCTGGTCCAGAAGCAGCGTCAGTCATGGCCCCATGCTCGCACTCGCCGGTTCGACTTCGCTCGCGACCTCCCCGTACACTTCACCTTTGGTGGTTTCCACCCCCTGCTCGGCCTGCCCACGACACGATGGGGACACGCTGGGAGCACCTCGGGTGGACGACACCGGAGGGCACTAGCTCAACTGGCAGAGCATCGGTCTCCAAAACCGAAGGTTGGGGGTTCAAGTCCCTCGTGCCCTGCTCGACCGCAGCACACCCGGACCGCAGCAGACCGGCCGATCGGCAGCCCACGCCGACCACCAAGGCCACCAGACCGGCCACCGCAGACGTGGCCTCAGCAGAGAGGTAGGGGCATCGTGACGCAGAGCCGCCCCGTTCGTCCGACGGGCTCCTCGGGGTCCCCGGCCGACAAGCGGACCAGTCCGACCACCTTCTACCGCCAGGTCGTGGCCGAGCTCCGCAAGGTCGTCTGGCCCACCCAGCAGCAGCTCATCACGTACTTCGTCGTGGTGCTGGTGTTCGTCCTGGTGGTCATGACGATCGTGTCGCTGCTCGACCTGGGCTTCGGGCGGCTGGTCTTCGCGGTCTTCGGCTAGCCGGACCCCGGCCCGGCCCGGCCGAGCACCTACCTCCCGCGCAGCGGGCCCGCAGCGTGAAACCGAGAACCCGAAAGTGACTGAGTGACCGTGTCGCAGCCGTACGACGAACAGCTCGAGGCCGTGCCCTCGGCCCATGCCCTGGAGCGCTCGATCGACCAGGACGGGGTGGCCCAGGAGGCTGCGGCGGACTCGGCGACCGTGCCGGCCGCCGACCAGGACGCGCCGCTGGACGACGCGGGCCTGGACGACACGGCCCTGGAGGGCCCGCCAGTGGACGGGACCGCTCCAGGCGAGGTCGACGAGCCGGCCGCGGACCCGCTCCAGGAGTTCCGTGACGCCCTGCACGCCAAGATCGGCGACTGGTTCGTGGTGCACACCTACTCCGGGATGGAGAACCGGGTCAAGGCCAACCTGGAGAACCGGATCAGCTCTCTGAACATGGAGGACTACATCCACGAGGTGATCGTCCCCACCGAGGAGGTCGCCGAGATCAAGAACGGCCAGCGCAAGCTGGTGCGGCGCACCGTGCTCCCCGGCTACGTCCTGGTCCGCATGGACCTCACCGACGAGTCCTGGGCGGCCGTGCGGCACACGCCGTCGGTCACCGGCTTCGTCGGTCACAGCCATCAGCCCGTGCCGCTCAGCCTCGACGAGGTGGAGAGCATGCTCGCCCCCGCCATCGTCGCGGAGGCGGAGGCCGCAGCGCCCGAGCAGTCCGGTGGCGCGGCGCCGCGCAAGAAGGTCGAGGTCGCCGACTTCGGCGTCTCCGACTCCGTCATGGTCGTCGACGGACCGTTCGCCACGCTGCACGCGACGATCACCGAGATCAACGCCGAGTCGCAGCGGGTCAAGGCCCTCGTCGAGATCTTCGGCCGGGAGACCCCGGTCGAGCTCAGCTTCAGCCAGATCCAGCGGGTCTGACCGGCGCAGCGCCGGCCGCACCCTCCAGCCACACCCGAACAAACGGTTAGGACCCCAGGAACATGCCTCCGAAGAAGAAGATCGCTGCTCTGGTCAAGGTGCAGCTGAACGCCGGGGCGGCGACTCCTGCCCCGCCGGTGGGCACCGCGCTCGGTCCCCACGGCGTGAACATCATGGAGTTCTGCAAGGCCTACAACGCTCAGACGGAGCCGATGCGCGGGAACGTCATCCCGGTCGAGATCACCGTCTACGAGGACCGGTCGTTCACCTTCATCACCAAGACGCCGCCGGCGGCGGAGATGATCAAGAAGGCCGCCGGGCTGCAGAAGGGCTCGAGCGTCCCGCATAAGGACAAGGTCGGCAGGCTGACCAAGGACCAGGTCCGCGAGATCGCGACGACCAAGATGCCGGACCTGAACGCCAACAACCTCGACGCGGCCGTCAAGATCGTGGAGGGCACCGCGCGCTCGATGGGCATCACCACCGACTGACCCGGTCCATGCCGAGGGCCGCCGGGCCGAAGGCCCATCAGGCGCGTCCGCACCAGGCACCACCCCGCACCAGGCAACGCACCACCCCCGCACCACGTGGCAGGGCCCGCTGAGCGCCCGCAGACCACACTCTGGCCAACGACACAGAAGGAACCAGACATGCAGCGCAGCAAGAGCTACCGAGCCGCCGTCGGCA
>DASQDP010000006.1:0-5479 GCA_035634095.1 Nocardioidaceae bacterium
AAGCGGCTGAGGTGGTCGAGTGCCAGGAACCGGGCGTCATCGCGGTCGCACACCGGCCCGTCGTCCCCGGTGTCGGCATCCACCCAGGTGAGTCGCACACGGCTGAGGACATCGCCCTGCAGCTGCCCGTGCAGGAGGAGGCCGGTGGGCCAGCCCGCGAGCACCGGGCCCAACGAGACCTGCAGCGCGTCCAGCTGGAGTCCGTCCCGGTCGGAAACCGTGCCGGCCATCGGTAGGCCGGCCACGTCCATGCCCCCGAGACCGCTGTGGTCCATCCCTCCGTGACCGCTGAGGTCCATCCCTCCGTGACCGCCGTGGTCCATGCCCGCGTGGTCCATGCCCGCGTGGTCCATGCCCGCGTGGTCCATGCCCGCGTGGTCCATGCCCGCGTGGTCCATGCCCGCGTGGTCCATGCCCGCGTGGTCCATGCCATGGCCATCGGCATGTGCCACGTCCTCGTCGTGGCCGTCGGGGTCCACTCCCCCGTGCTCCATGTCGATGTGATCGCCGTGGCTACCGCCTCCTCGCTGTTCGAGGAGGTCGCCGGGACGGGGGCGCTCGTCGTCGCCGGGCTGACCTCGCCCCGCTGCCTCCGCCAATGCCTCGACCACCGCATCGAGCGCCGGAGCCACCTCGTCGACCGTGCTGATGCTCGCCCTGTGCCGCGGTGCAGGTACCTGTGACCAGACGACGTCGACAGCCCGTGCGAGCTCCTCACCAGGCTCACCGAGGACGAGGAGCAGGTCGGCCTCAGCCGGCGACAGCGCCAGCGCGCACCCGCGGCGCTCGAATTCGGCCTCGACCGTCCACCGGAGTGCGGCGGATCCGGGCGCATCGATGACGAGGACGCGCGGCCGGGCGACCGCCCAGCGCCGTAGCCGCTCGATCAGGTCCATCGCAGCGCTCCCTCGCGCCAGACGTAGACGACCCCGACCAGGAGGACGGCGAGGAAACCGAACATCTCCACGACGGCACTGGGGCCCATGTCCGCCACGACGACCGCCCACGGGTACATGAAGATCATCTCCATGTCGAAGGCGAGGAAGAGGATCGTCACCGCATACCAGCGGGCGTGGTAGCGGGAGACCGCGTGCTGCTGCGGGAGCATGCCGGACTCGAAGGGCAGGACGTGCGCCGGCTGCCGGAGGCCCCCCAGGAGCCGGGAAGCGCCGTAGACGGTCCCGACGACCGCGCAGACCAACGCCAGCAGGGACAGGACAGCGGTCACTGCAACTCCCTCCGTGCTCCTCGTGACTGCGCGCCGTACGACGCGGCCATGTCTGGAAGGCGCCGACTCAGGCAGTGTCCGAGGGACTCCTACGGATGTGCGTCTCGTGCGCGCGGGCTCGGCGCCTGGCGGTGGCCGACCGAGCAGTTCGACCGCTCGGGACCGGGTCGCCGGACTGCCCAGCCGGCACGGATCAGCGGTCCGACCCTGCGCCCACCGGCTGCGCGGTGTCCACCCGGCGTCCCACGGCCGCACCGCCGTCGACGCGGTCGGACGCCAGGGGCTTGAAGGAGCGCAGCCGCAGGCTGTTCGACACGACGAACACCGAGGAGAACGCCATCGCGGCGCCGGCGAGCATCGGGTTGAGCAACCCGGCAGCGGCGATCGGCAGGGCGGCCACGTTGTAGGCGAAGGCCCAGAACAGGTTGCCCTTGATCGTGCCGAGCGTCCTCCGTGACAGGCGGATGGCGTCGGCGGCGGCGCGCAGGTCACCGCGCACGAGGGTCAGGTCGCTGGCCTCGATCGCCACGTCCGTCCCGGTGCCCATGGCCAGGCCGAGGTCTGCCTGGGCGAGGGCGGCGGCGTCGTTGACGCCGTCGCCGACCATGGCGACGACCTTGCCCTGGGCCTGCAGCCGCTCCACGACGTCGACCTTGTCCTGCGGCAGCACCTCGGCGATCACCTCGTCGATGCCCACCTGGGATGCCACCGAGCGGGCGACGGTCTCGTTGTCGCCGGTCAGCAGGACCGGGGTGAGCCCGAGGTCGCGCAGCTGACGGATGGCCTCCGCGGAGGTCCCCTTGACGGCGTCGGCCACGACCAGCACGCCACGGGCGGCGCCGTCCCAGCCGACGGCCACGGCCGTCCTGCCCTCGGCCTCGGCGGCGGCCTTGGCCTCTGCCAGGTCGGCCGGCAGGTGCTGCGACCAGTCGGCCAGCAGCCGGGTCCGCCCGACCAGTACCGCGCGGCCGTCGACGACGCCCTGGACACCGAGGCCCTCGACGTTGGTGAAGCCCTCGACGGGCGGCAGGGTGCCGATCCGCTCGGTGGCGCCCGTGGCGATCGCCTGGGCGATCGGGTGCTCGGATGCGTCCTCCAGCGCACCGGCCAGCCGCAGCACCTCGTCGGCGTCCTCACCGGCAGCGGGGACGACGTCGAGCAGGGTCATCCGGCCGGTGGTGACCGTGCCGGTCTTGTCCAGGACGACGGTGTCGACGCGGCGCGTCGACTCCAACACCTCCGGGCCCTTGATCAGGATGCCCAGCTGGGCGCCGCGACCGGTACCCACCAGCAGGGCGGTCGGCGTCGCCAGGCCCAGCGCGCAGGGGCAGGCGATGATCAGCACCGCGACCGCGGCCGTGAAGGCCGCGCCGGCGCCTGCACCGTTGCCGAGCCAGAAGCCCAGCGTGGCAGCGGCGAGTGCGATGACGATCGGCACGAAGACGCCCGAGACCCGGTCGGCCAGGCGCTGGACCTCGGCCTTGCCGTTCTGTGCGTCCTCGACCAGCTGCGCCATCTGCGCCAGCTGGGTGTCGGAACCGACGCGGGAGGCGCGGACGACCAGCCGGCCGCCGGCGTTGACGGTCGCGCCGACGACGGCGTCCTCCGGTCCGACCTCCACCGGCACCGACTCGCCGGTGAGCATCGACGCGTCCACCGCCGAGGAGCCCTCGACGATCACGCCGTCCGTGGCGATCTTCTCCCCCGGCCGGACGACGAACAGGTCACCGACGGCCAGCTGCTCGACCGGGACCCGCTGCTCGCGGCCCTCGCGCAGCACCGAGACCTCCTTGGCGCCGAGCTCGAGCAGGGCGCGCAGCGCCGCACCGGCCCGCCGCTTGGCGCGGACCTCGAAGTAGCGCCCGGCCAGGATGAAGGTGGTGATGACGACGGCAGCCTCGAGGTAGATGTTCCCGCTGCCGTCGCTGCGGGAGATGGTGAGCTCGAACGGGTGGGTCATGCCCGGGACCCCGGCCGTGCCCAGGAACAGCGCGTACAGCGACCAGCCGAAGGCGGCCAGCGTGCCCATCGAGATGAGCGTGTCCATCGTGGCTGCGCCGTGCCGCAGGTTGGTCCAGGCGGCCATGTGGAAGGGGAACGCCGCCCAGACCACGACCGGCGCGGCGAGGGTGAGCGAGAGCCACTGCCAGTAGGTGAACTGCAGGGACGAGACCATGGCCAGCAGCACCACCGGCGCGCTGAGCAGTGCGGAGACGATCACCCGCTGGCGGAGTAGGAGGACCCCGTCCTCCTCACCCCTCGCAAGCTCGGGACGGGGCCGAGAGGCAGGCGGCTCGGGCAGCCGGGCGGTGTAGCCGGCCTTCTCCACCGCGGCGACCAGGTCATCCGGGGCGACGTCGCCGGTGTAGGTGACCTTGGCCTTCTCGGTGGCGTAGTTGACCGTCGCGGTGACACCGTCGAGCTTGTTGAGCCGCTTCTCGATCCGCGCGGCGCAGGATGCGCAGGTCATGCCCCCGATGGCCAGCTCGACGTGCTCGCCGCCGGCCGGAGCCGGTGTGGTCGTGCCCTTCGGTGCGGAGCTCATCTCTCCTCCTCGGAGGGTGCTCGGGAGTGCGGGTCGGAGCCGAGCGCCGGCTCCGGCGGATGCCGCTGGGGCGTCAGCCGTGGCCGTGCCCGTCGCCGGCGTGCCCGTCGGCCTGGTCGGTGGGGGCGGCCGCCGTGCCTACCGGGGGCTCCCCCGCGCGGGCGGTGAACTCCGCGGTGCGCACGACGCCGTCGTGCTGGAAGTCCAGGAACAGCCGATAGTCCCCTGTGGACGGTGCGGTGGCGTAGAAGGTGACGTCCGGCCCGGGCTCGGTGGTGCCGTCACCGGGCTCCCCCGCCGGGTGGACGTGCAGGTAGGCCAGGTCGCCGTCCCGCAGGGCCACGAGGTGGCCGTAGGCGGCGAGGTAGGGCTGCAGGTCGGTGACCGGCTCCCCGTTCCGGCTGATCGACAGGGTCAACTCGGACTCCCTGCCCGGGACCAGTTCCCCGTCGAGGGTGACGGTGTAGCCGTCCACCTCGGCGGTGCGGGAGGGCTCGGGCAGCGGCTGCGGGGTGTACTGGCCGGCCACGGGGACGTCGGCGCCGAGGGTGAGCGCCTCGTCGGCACCCGCGGGGTCGAAGTCGGCGAACAGGCGCCACGCGCCCGGCGTCAGCTCCAGCGGGGTCCTCCAGGTCCCGTCGGGACCGAGCTCCGGGTGGACGTGCTGGAAGCCGGTCAGGTCACGGCGGACGGCGATGAGGTGCAGGTCCTCGTCGTGCGAGGTGTCGTAGTCGGTGAGCGCCTGCCCGTCCGGGCCGAGGATGCGGAAGGCCACCGGGGTGGCCGGACCGGCCGGCAGGCCGGCTCCGTCGAGGTCGAGCGTGTAACCGTGCTGGGAGATCATCAGGCCGCCCGGGAGCTCCTCGACCGCGCCGCTGTCCGCGGTTGCTCCCACGCCGGGGCCGGTGTGGGCACCACCGTCGTGCGGTGCGTCGTCACCGGCCGGGCCGATCGGACCGACGGCGTTGCCGATCCCGGCTGCGGCGCCGAACGCGGCGAGCAGGCCGAGGGTGAAGCCGCCCAGCTTGGTGGCGGTGTTCATGATCCGTTCCTCCCTGCAGATGGCGCCTGGTCGGCGCCGGTGGGACCGCCCTCCCCGCGTCGCGGGGCACGGGGAGGGCGGGACGGGCCGCTCACCGGCCGGCCACCTGGTAGCCGGCCTCCTCGACGGCAGCCTGGATGGCGGCGTCGTCGACCTCGGTGTCCCTGGTGACGGTCAGCCCGCCGGAGGCCAGGTCCACGGCGACGGCGGTGACGCCGGGCACCTGGCTGACCGCCTCGGACACGGAGCTCACGCAGTGGCCGCAGGTCATGCCCACGACGGTGTAGCGGGTGGTGCTCATCAGGTCTCCCTCTCTGATCTGGGTGTGGTCCGGGCCCTCCGGTGTCCAGGACGGTCCGTCCTGGGCGTCCCTGTGCCGTCCGGGGACGGCGGCTCTCACGAGCGGACGAGCCGGGCGATCGCCTCAGCGGCCTCGCGGACCTTCTCGTCCGCTTCCGGGCCGCCGGCCTGGGCGGCCTGGACGACGCAGTGACCCATGTGCTCCTCGAGCAGCCCCAGCGCCACCGACTGCAGCGCCTTCGTCATCGCCGAGACCTGGGTGAGGATGTCGATGCAGTACTTCTCGTCCTCGACCATGCGCTGCAGCCCGCGGGCCTGCCCCTCGATGCGGCGCAGCCGCTTGAGGTAGTCGTCCTTGCGGTGG
>DASQDP010000007.1:0-1744 GCA_035634095.1 Nocardioidaceae bacterium
CCGGCCGCCAGGTGACCACCGACGACGTGGAAGACCTCGCCGCGCGGTGCGGGCCGCATGGTCCGCCCGCCGGAGCGGACCAGCATCAGCGCGCTCGTGGCGCTCGCCGCCGCCTGGGCCAGCCCGAGGAGCAGCTCGGACCCCGTGGCCGACCAGGTCGTCAGGTTGATGCTGCCGGCCAGCTCCCCGCTCACCGGCTCGATGACCGGGGCGGCGGCGCAGGTGTAGTCCCGCAGGTCGGCGACGTAGTGGTCCTCCGCCCGGACCAGGGTCGGCGTCCGGTCGGCGAGGGAGAGCCCGAGTCCGTTGGTCCCGGCGTTGCGCTCGTTGTAGGAGAACCCGGGCGCGAGGTGCACCCGGTCCAGGGAGCGGCGGATGGCGGGGTCGTCGCCGAGCCGGGCGAGGACCAGTCCCTCGGAGTCGGCGACCATGAGGCTGACCGGCTCGTTGGCGATCGTCGCCTGCAGGTCGGTGAGGACCCGGTGCGCGCACTCGTAGAGCAGCGAGCCGGTGTCGACCGTGCCGGTGAAGACCGGGATGACCTCGTCCGGGGTGACGCCGTAGTCGTGGCTGCGCCGCCACGACGCCCGCAGCCGCGGCGTGGCCGCGCGGCCGGCGAGTGCGGGGTCGAGCAGGGGAGTGGGCGCCGCCGAGGTGTCGTGCACCTCCACGAGTCACCTCCGAGGACTCCGGACCGCTGTCGCGCGCGGGTCGGGGAGGCGGTCGGCCGACCCGTGTGCGCCACGCCACACCGAATCTACGCGCGCGGCCTGCGACTGCGGTGGAGCCGGCGTCCCAAAGTGAGACACCCACTGGGTACGCAGGCCCCCGGAGGCTGCCTAGCGTCGTCGGCCAGAACGGTGACAGCCCTCACACCGCGACCCACGGAGGCCGACATGTACCGCAAGGACGGCGAGAACTACTACGTCGTGGACGCCCACATCGCCCTGTGGGACGGACGCCCGGAGAACCAGCGCAACATCCACGGCAAGCAGTTCATCGACTGCTTCTACGACTACCACCGCAACCTCAGCCCCGAGTCCGAGGTGTGGCCCTACGAGGAGTACCTCTACCAGGGCGGCGAGCGGCTGATGCGCGACGTCTTCGTCGACGGGATCGTCGACCACGCCATCTTCCAGCCGGCCCGGCTCGCGGAGTTCTACCACCGGGGCTTCGGCCAGACCGAGGAGGCGTTCGCGCTCGCCCAGGCCCACCCGGACAAGCTCACCTACAACCACTACTGGGACCCCCGGGACGGGGAGAACGGCCTGGACGAGCTGCGCCGCAACGCCGAGCGCTTCGGCCTCAAGGGCGTCAAGCTCTACACCGCCGACTGGCACGGCGAGTCGCGCGGCTGGAAGCTCACCGACCCGATGTCCTACCGCTACCTCGAGGTCTGCCGCGAGCTCGGCATCAAGAACGTCCACGTCCACAAGGGCCCGACGATCCGCCCCCTGGACCGTGACGCCTTCGACGTCGCCGACGTCGACCACGTGGCCACCGACTTCACCGACCTGAACTTCATCGTGGAGCACTGCGGCCTGCCGCGGCTCGAGGACTTCTGCTGGATCGCCACGCAGGAGCCCAACGTGTACGCCGGCCTGGCCGTGGCGATCCCGTTCATCCACACCCGGCCGCGCTACTTCGCCCAGATCATGGGTGAGCTCACCTACTGGCTGGGTGAGGACCGCATCCTCTTCTCCAGCGACTACGCGCTGTGGACGCCGAAGTGGCTGGTCGAGCG
>DASQDP010000008.1:0-70081 GCA_035634095.1 Nocardioidaceae bacterium
ATCACCGCGAGCTCGGCGCCGACCTCGACGGTCTCGTCCTCGTCGGCCTTGATCTCCAGCAGCGTGCCGGCGACGGGGGAGGGGATCTCGGTGTCCACCTTGTCGGTCGACACCTCGAGCAGCGGCTCGTCGACGGCCACCGAGTCCCCGACCTGCTTGAGCCATCGGGTGACGGTGCCCTCGGTGACGGACTCGCCGAGTGCGGGGAGGGGAACTGAGGTCGCCATGTGGTTGTTCGCTCCTAGTGAGAGGCGGCTGCGCGGGGTGTCGTCGGTGTCGTCGGGTGGAGGCTCGGTCGGAGTCTATGAGTGGGCGTGGAAGGGGGTGCCGGCCAGTGCCAGGTGCGCCTCGCCGAGGGCTTCGTTCTGGGTGGGGTGGGCGTGCAGCAGGCCGGCGACGTCCTCGGGGAACGCCTCCCAGCCGTGGATCAGCTGGGCCTCGCCGACGAGCTCACCGGCGCGGGCGCCGATGACGTGGATCCCCACGACCGGCCCCTGTCGACGACGCACCAGCTTGACGAAGCCCTGTGTCCGGAGGATCTGGCTGCGGCCGTTGCCGGCGAGGTCGTAGGTCACGCACTGCACGCCCTCGTCGCCGTACGCCGACCGGGCCGCTGCCTCGGTCAGGCCGACGGACGCGATCTCGGGATCGCAGTAGGTGACGCGGGGGATGCCGTTCTCGTCGACGGGGGTCGGTTCGAGGCCCGCGATCTCCTCGGCGACGAACGTGCCCTGGGCGAAGCCTCGGTGCGCGAGCTGCAGGCCGGGCACGATGTCGCCCACCGCGTACACGCCGTCCACGCTCGTGCGCAGCCGGTCGTCGGTGTGCACGAAGCCGCCCGACGTCGCCACGCCGTGCTCCTCGAGGCCGAGGCCGTCTGTGCGTGGTCCGCGGCCCACCGCGACCAGGAGCAGCTCGGCCTCGACCGGCTCCCCTCCGGAGACGTGCACCCGGACGCCCGGGGCGCGGTCGGCACTGCTCGGTTCCATCCGCTCGACGGACCGGAACGAGGTGTCGACCCCCACGGAGATCCCTCGCCGGGCGAAGGCGCGCTGCAGCTGCCGCGACACCGCCTCGTCCTCGCCGGCCACGAGCCGGGGGAGCGCCTCGAGGATGGTGACGTCGGCGCCGAAGGAGCGCCAGACGCTGGCGAGCTCGCACCCGATCACCCCGCCGCCGAGGACGACCGCCGATGCGGGCACGTGGTCCAGGGTCAGGGCGGAGTCGGAGGTCAGCACGCGGTGGCCGTCCACCTGCAGTCCGGGCAGGGACCTCGGCGAGGAGCCGGTGGCGAGGACGACCGCACGCCCGGTGATCGAACGCCCGTTGACCTCGACCGTGTGCGGGCCGACCAGGCGGCCCCGGCCCTCCACCACCGTGATCCCGCGGGCCCGGACGAGCCCGGTCAGACCGGCGAACAGGCGAGCGACCACGCTGTCCTTGTACTTGTGGACGCCGCCCATGTCGATGCCCTCGAGGGTGGCGTTGACGCCGAACTGCTCGGAGTCGCGGGCGGCGTCGGCCACCTCCGCGGCGTGCAGCAGTGCCTTGGTGGGGATGCAGCCGGCATGCAGGCAGGTGCCACCCAGCCGGTCCTGCTCGACGAGCGCCACCGACAGACCGAGCTGGGCCGCGCGCAGGGCGCAGGCGTAGCCGCCGCTTCCCCCGCCCAGCACCACCACGTCGACGTCGTCGGTCACCCTGCCCTCCGGTCCTGCCTCGTCGCGGGTGCCGGGGCCGCGCCTGCGACCCCTCGACCCGACCCTCGACTCGCCATCCTTGCACCAAAACATTCCTTGTCCAGCCGCGGTGGGATGCTGGCCGGCAGGAGGGCCGCGACACCTCCGGGCCGGCGGTTCCAGCGAAACTCCGTCGATCACGGCACACTGGGGGCATGGGGTGGAGAGACCGGCTGCGGAGGAGCGGCCGCACCACGATGCGTCGCCCGGGGCGGTCGGGTCCGGGGACGACCGTTCGCGCCTCCGACGCCGCCGACGAACAGCACCTCCGCGAGTTCGCCACCACCCGGCGCGGTGTCGAGGGCTTCGTGGAGCCGCGTACCGCCGTCAGTGACGTCACGATCATCCTGGTCGCCCACGACGGCGAGTGGACCAGGCGGCGGGTGCCGTCAGTGGAGTGGGCTCATCGCTTCGCCAACCAGCACAGCGTGCCGTCCTACGACGCGGCGGTGGTCGGCTACCCGGAGCGGATGCGGGAGTACAACCGCCGCAGGAAGCAGCAGGGCCTCTCCTAGGTCGCGGTCGGCGCCGCGGAGGAAGGTGCCTGCTGCCCACCGGCCGCCAGGTCGGTCACCAGCTGCACGAGAGTCGCCACACTGAAGCCGGTGCCTCCGCTGGGCACGTGGCCGTAGGGGCTGCGGGTGTTGAAGGCCGGGCCCGCGATGTCGAGGTGCGCCCACCGACGGTCCGCCACGAACTCCTGGAGGAACGCCGCCGCGTAGATGGCGCCGCCGTAGAGGTCGACGTTGTGCTGCATCAAGTCAGCGACCGAGCTCGAGGTGCGCACCTTGTCGGACATCTCCGGCGTGATGGGCAGCGGCCACAGCGCCTCGCCGGCACGGTCCCCGGCCGCCACGACGCGCGCCACCAGGTCGTCGTCGTTGCCGAGGACTCCCGCCACCCGGTCGCCCAGGGCGGTGATACAGGCGCCGGTCAGCGTGGCCACGTCGACGACGACGTCGGGTGTCGACTCCCGGGCGAGCACCAGTGCGTCGGCGAGCACGAGCCGCCCTTCCGCATCGGTGTTGAGCACCTCGACGGTCGCGCCGCCGTACATCGTCAGCACGTCGCCCGGACGAGTCGCGTCGCCGGACACCATGTTCTCCGCCATCGGTGCGAGCGCGGTCACCTGCACCGGCAGGCCGAGCTCGGCGATCGCGAAGGTCGCGGCAAGCACGGCGGCGGCCCCGGCCATGTCGCACTTCATGGTCGTCATGCCGGCGCTCGGCTTGATCGAGAGGCCGCCGGAGTCGAAGGTGATGCCCTTGCCCACCAGCGCCACGTGCACCGCGGCGCCGCGCGGGGTGTAGGCGAGCTGCACGAGCCGCGGCGGGTGGGACGACGCGCGCCCCACCCCGACGATGCCACCGAAGGCACGCGACCGGAGCTGCGCCTCGTCGGTGACCGTCACCTTGACCCGGCCCGGTTTTCGCGCCCGGTGCTCGGCCACCACGGCGTCCGCGAACGACGCCGGGGTGAGGTCGGCTGCCGGAGTGTTCACCCAGTCGCGCGCCAGCCGGGTGGCGTCGCCCACCACGCGGGCCACCTCGAGGGCACGCTGCGACTCCTTGGTGCGCGCCGTGTCGGTGAGGACCACGACCTCCGCCGGTCCCGTCGACGCAGCACCCGTCTTGTAGGCGGTGTAGGAGTAGCCGCCGAGCAGGGCGCCCTCCACCACCGCGCGCACCTGCTCGTCGTCGAGCGCAGGGAGGGCGAGGGCGACCGAGGCGGCGTTGGGGATGCTGCGCAGGGCGACCCCCGCCGCCCGGCGTACGGCGGTAGCGTCGAGGTCGCGCAGCTCGCCCATCCCGACCACCAGCAGCAACGGCGACCTGATCGTGCCGGCAGTGGGGATGCGCGTCACCTCGTCGAGGCGCCCGGAGAAGCCGATCGTGGACAGCAGCGGGACGAGCTTGCGCCCGTAGGCGGCGGCGACCCCTTCCCCGCCCGGCGCGGCCTGCAGTCCCTTGGGGGTCCGCACCACACCGATCACGACGACGTCGGCCCTGCTCTTCTCGGCGGCACCCTTGCGCAGCGTGTAGCTGGTCACCCGACTCCCTCGCCTCTGCTCGCGTCGCACTGCCGGGGGTCGACTGTAGTGGTGTCGGCGCCCGGCGGTCCGCGGCGGGGCTGCGATAGGTTCGGCGCCATGACCCCAGCAGCCGGGGACGCCCCTCGTGTGCCCGCCTCGTCCCTCACCTCCCCGCTGCACGAGCGTCATGTGGCGCTCGGCGCCAAGCTCGCAGGCTTCGGTGGCTGGTCGATGCCGCTGGAGTACGCCGGGTCCGGAGTCGTGAAGGAGCACACCGCGGTGCGCGAGGCCGTCGGACTCTTCGACGTGAGCCACCTCGGCAAGGCCACCGTCAGGGGCGTCGGCGCGGCGGAGCTGGTGAACGCGACGCTGAGCAACGACCTTCGGCGGATCGGTCCGGGTCAGGCGCAGTACACCCTGTGCTGCGACGACGCGACCGGCGGCATCGTCGACGACCTGATCGCGTACCTGCACGGGGACGACCACGTCTTCCTGGTGCCGAACGCCGCGAACACCGCCGAGGTGCTGACCAGGCTCTCGGCCGTCGCGCCGCCCGGGGTCGTGGTGGTCGACCAGCACCGCACCTCCGCCGTGCTCGCACTGCAGGGCAGGCACAGCGACGCGGTGCTCGACGCGGTGGGCCTGCCCGGCGGCCACGGGTACATGTCGTTCGTCGAGGCGGCCTTCGAGGGTGCACCGGTGGTCGTGTGCCGCACCGGCTACACCGGTGAGCGCGGCTACGAGCTGGTCTGCGAGAACGACGCGGCCGTGCCGCTGTGGGACGCGCTCCTCGCTGCGGGCGAGGCGTTCGGCATCCTGCCCTGCGGCCTGGGCGCCCGGGACACGCTGCGCACGGAGATGGGCTACCCGCTGCACGGGCAGGACATCGGGCTCGACGTGACGCCCGTGGAGGCCAGGCTGGGCTGGGCGCTGGGCTGGGACAAGGAGGCCTTCTGGGGGAAGGCGACGCTGGTCGCCCAGAAGGAGCAGGGTCCGGCGCGCACGCTGCGAGGCCTGGTCGCCACCGGCCGCGGCATCCCGCGTCCCGGCATGAGGGTCCTGCTCGCGGCCGACGTCCCTCTCGGGCAGGTCACCTCGGGAACCTTCTCGCCGACGCTCCGGACCGGCATCGGCCTCGCGCTGATCGCCAGCCAGGTCGGGGAGGGTGCCGAGGTGTCGGTCGACGTCCGCGGTCGCCGGGAGGTCTTCAGGGTGACCCGGCCGCCCTTCGTCGAGGGGGGCGTGCGCTGACCCGGGACGGCGCTAGGCTCCCTCCGTGACCAACTCCCTGGAGCCGTCCTCGTCCTACGGTGGCAGCGAGCCGGGTCCCAGGACCACCTGGCGCTGGAGGTTCGAGGACTCCTCGGGCGGCGAGGTCGGTGCCACGGACGGGAGCATGGCCTCGGCCGCGAGCGGATTCCCCTCCCAGAGCGACGCGGAGTCCTGGATCGGCGAGGTCTGGCACGACCTTCTCGACGAGGGGGTCGACCAGGTGACGCTCTTCGAGGCGGACCGGCAGGTCTACGGGCCGATGAGCCTGCACACCCCCGGCTGAACCGGGATCCTCAGCCGAAGTCGCGCCGTGACGGCGACTTGGTGCGCGCCGGGTCGGACTCCACGACGCCCTCCAGCACCTCGTCTATGCGGGCGAGCAGGTCCGCCTCGAGCCTCACCCCGGAGGCCTTGACGTTCGCGGTCACCTGCTCGGGGCGGGACGCGCCGATGATGGCGGCCGACACGTTGGCGTTCTGCAGCACCCAGGCCACCGCCAGCGCGGCGAGGGTCAGCCCGGCCTCGTCGGCGAGCGGCTGCAGCCGCTGCACCCGCTCGAGAACGTCGTCGTCGAGCCAGCGCGAGATCATGTCCGCGCCGCCCTTCTCGTCGGTGGCGCGCGACCCGGCCGGGTGGTCCTGACCGGGCCGGTACTTGCCGGTCAGGACGCCCTGGGCGATCGGCGAGAAGACGATCTGGCCGATGCCGAGCTCCTCGCAGGTCGGCACCACCTCGGACTCGATGACCCGCCACAGCATGTTGTACTGCGGCTGGTTCGACACCAGGGGGATCTTCAGCTCACGAGCCAGCCGGTGGCCCTCGCGGATCTCCTCCGCGCGCCACTCCGAGACGCCGATGTAGTGCGCCTTGCCCGAGTGCACCACGTCGGCGAAGGCCTCCATGGTCTCCTCGAGCGGGGTCTCGTAGTCGGCGCGGTGCGCCTGGTAGAGGTCGACGTGGTCGGTGCCCAGCCGCTCGAGGGAGCCGTGGATGGACTCCAGGATGTGCTTGCGGGACAGGCCATGGTCGTTGGGCCCGCCCGGACCGGTCGGCCAGTAGACCTTGGTGAGGATCTCGACGCTCTCGCGGCGCTCCCCCTGCAGCGCCTTGCCGAGCACGGTCTCCGCCTTGGTGTTGGCGTAGACGTCGGCGGTGTCGAAGGTGGTGATGCCCTCGTCCAGCGCCTGGCGCACGCAGGCGATGGCGGCGTCCTCTTCGACCTGGGACCCGTGGGTCAGCCAGTTGCCGTAGGCGATCGCCGAGATCTTGAGGCCGCTGCTGCCGAGGTTGCGTGTCTCCATGGCCCGACCCTAGACGGGCCGGGGAGAGCCGCCCGCCGCTGGGCCCCCGCGGCCCGGCCGAGGCTCAGTAGTGCTCAGGCAGCTTGGCGCCCAGCCTGGTCTTGGACTTGGGGAGCCGGATCCAGCGCAGCTGGAGGGAGCGCAGCAGCCCGTAGCCGACGGCCCCCTTCGTCACCTCGCCCCTCCCGTCCTGCTCGGGGAAGCGCCGGCGCAGCTCGCGGCGGAGCAGGAAGACCAGAAGCGCGGTGTCGAGGGCCACCAGCAGGATCGTCGCGCTCCACAGCGCGTTGCTGACCTGGGCGTTGATCGCGCTGGTGATCATGATGATGATGAGCAGCGGCAGCATCAGCTCCGCCATGCACAGCCGCGCGTCGACGTAGTCGCGGACGAACCGACGCACGGGCCCCTTGTCGCGGGCGGGCAGGAACCGCTCGTCCCCTGTCCTGAGTCCCTCCCGTGCCTTGGCGCTGGCCTCGCTGCGGCGCCGGCGCTGCAGCCGGGCGGCCTCCTTGCGGTCCTGCGGCCCCTTGGCGCGGGCGCGCGCCGCCGCCTGGGCCTCGGCGCGGCTGGGCGTGGGGCGTCCCTTGCCCCCTTCCTTGACCGGGATGGTCGTGGTGGGGGCGTCGGTGCTCTTGCTGCGACGGAACAACAGTTGTCCTCGTGGTCGGCACGTTCGGTGCCCCCACGATAACCGCCGTACGCCGGTGCGGGACGGTCGAGCGGCTCGGGAACCTCCTGCTGCAGCCGCCCGTTTGCCCCGTAGGGTGGGAGCCCACCCGCGTCGCGGACCACCGCGGACATCGAGGAGCCCTCCATGACTCTCATGCAGCGCATCAGCCTGATCTTCCGGGCCAAGGCCGACAAGGCGCTGGACAAGGCCGAAGACCCGCGCGAGACGCTCGACTACAGCTACAAGCGCCAGCTGGAGCTGCTGTCGAAGGTACGCCGCGGCGTGGCCGACGTGGCGACCAGCCGCAAGCGCGTCGAGCTCCAGGTTGGCCAGCTGCAGCAGCAGTCCGACAAGCTGACGCAGCAGGCGCAGAAGGCGCTGTCCATGAACCGCGAGGACCTGGCCCGCGAGGCGCTGACCCGCAAGTCGGCGCTCGGGCAGCAGCTCGCCGACCTCGAGACGCAGCGGGCCCAGCTGCAGGGGGAGGAGGAGAAGCTGACGCTGGCCTCCCAGCGGCTCCAGGCCAAGGTGGAGTCGTTCCGGACCCAGAAGGAGACCATCAAGGCCAAGTACACCGCGGCCGAGGCGTCCACCCGGATCAACGAGGCGTTCTCCGGCATCTCCGAGGAGATGGGCGACGTCGGCATGGCGGTGCAGCGTGCCGAGGACAAGACGGCCGAGATGCAGGCCAGGTCCGGGGCCATCGACGAGCTCATCGCCTCGGGAGCGCTCGACGACGTGAGCTCGCTCAACCGCGGCGACGACATCTCCCGCGAGCTCGACGCCCTGTCCTCGGGCTCCGACGTGGAACGGGAGCTGGCGGCGCTGAAGGCCGGCACCTCCGGCGGCGCACCGCAGGCTCTGGAGTCTCGCGACACCACCGAGCCGGCGCAGATCGAGGCGACCCCGGTCAGCGAGCCCCGCAAGGAGGGCGGCCAGTCGTGATCGTGCGGATCCTCACCGAGGGCCAGTGGCAGGTCTCCGAGGACCGGCTGGCCGAGCTGAACCAGCTCGACGCGGCCGTGGAGCAGGCCGTGGCGAGCGAGGACGTGGCGGCCTTCGACAGCAGCCTCGACGCACTGCTGCACGCCGTGCGCACCGGTGGCGAGCCGCTGCCCGTCGACGTCCTGCACGACTCCGACCTGATCCTGCCGCCCGCCGACGCGACGATCGAGGAGGTGCGGGCGCTTCTCGGCGACGAGGGGCTGATCCCGGGCTGATGGCCAGCACACGGTTCCTCCACGACCGGGGGCTGACCGCCCGGATGACCCTGGTCATGTTCCTGCTCGGCGCCCTGTTCGTGGCTCTGATCGTCGGCCTGATGCTCGCCGCCGACTACTACGACCAGGGGCAGCTGGCGCCGATCATCGGCGTCGTGGGCCTCGGCATCGCGTGGTTCCAGTGGTACAACTCCGACACCATCGCGCTCAAGGCGATGCGCGCCCGGGAGGTCACGCCGGAGGAGGCCCCGGAGCTGCACGGCGTGATCGACCGGCTCTGCGCGCTGGCGGACATGCCGAAGCCGCGGGTGGCCATCTCCTACACCGACCTGCCGAACGCCTTCGCCACCGGCCGATCGCCGAGCCACTCCGCGGTCTGTGTCACCACCGGGATCCTCGACCGGCTGACTGCCGAGGAGATCGAGGGCGTGCTGGCCCACGAGCTGTCCCACGTCGCCCACCGCGACGTGCTGGTCATGACGGTGGCCGCCTCGGCCGGCATCGCCGCCGGGATGCTCACCCGCAGCGCGCAGTACGGCGCGATGTTCGGCGGGCGGGACCGCCGGGAGAGCAACGGCCCGCCGTTCTGGCTCATCGCGCTGGTGATCAGCCTGGTGGTCTACGCGGTCTCCTTCTTCCTGACCCGGTTGCTGTCGCGGTACCGCGAGCTGTGCGCGGACCGCTCCGGGGCCTTCCTCACCCAGAAGCCGGCGGCGCTCGCCAGCGCGCTCACCAAGATCAGCGGCGAGGTCGCGGCCATCCCGAGCAGGGACCTGCGCGAGGTGCAGTCGATGAACGCCTTCTTCATCACCCCCGCAGTCAGCGGGATGACGCTGCGGACGCTCACCTCGACGCACCCCTCCCTCGAGGAGCGGCTCGAGCAGCTCGCCAAGGTGTCCGCGGAGCTCGGCCGGCCGATGGACGGTGGCTTCTCCCCCGGCCAGGGTCGCTGAGGGTCTGCGATGGGCCTGTGGAACACGCTGACGGGGCGAAGCAAGCCGGTGCAGGCGAACCTCGACGCGCTCTTCTCGCTGCCGGCGGCCGCGGTCACGCTGCAGACCACCACCAGCCTCACCCCCACCGGCGTGGGGTCGGTGTGCTTCCGGGCCGCCGAGGGCGCGGCGTTCGCGCAGGCCACCCGCGACATCGTCGAGCTCCTCGACAACGACGACGACCCCGACGTGGAGCAGAGCACCGACTCCTTCGGGTTCACCTGGCTGGTGGCCCGCCAGGCGCCCGACGACCTGGCCGCGCTGGTCACCGACCTGCACACGGTCAACACCTCGCTGGAGGCGCAGGGCTTCGGCCCCAGCCTGCTGTGCTCGCTGGTCGGCTTCCGTGACCCGGCCGGCCGGAGCCTTGGCCTGGTCTACCTCTACAAGCAGGGCACCTTCTACCCCTTCGCTCCCGCGCTCTCCGGGGGCCAGCAGCGCGACACCATGCTCGAGCTGCAGGTCCGTGACCTGCTCGGGAACGACCTGCCGGTGGAGCAGCAGCTGAGCCGGTGGATGCCGCTGTGGGGAGCTCCGGGCCTGTGACGGGCAAGATGCCCCCATGCGCGTTCTGATCGCCCCGGACAAGTTCGCAGGCACCCTGAGCGCCGTCGAGGCGGCGCAGGCCATGGCAGAGGGGTGGCGCCGGCATGCGCCCGGCGACGAGCTGGACCTGGTGCCGATGGCCGACGGCGGCCCCGGGTTCGTCGACGTGCTGCACACCTCGATGGGCGGGAGCCTGCTCGCGGCCACGGTTCGCGGGCCCTACGGCGAGCAGGTGCCGGGATCGGTCCTGATCGACGGCGACGCGGCGTACGTCGAGAGTGCCCAGGCGTGTGGGCTGCACCTGACCCCGCAGGAGCAGCGTCAGCCGGAGCGGGCCAGCACACAGGGGGTGGGTGACCTCCTCGCGGCGGCCGCGGACGCGGGAGCGCGCACGATCCACCTCGGCCTGGGAGGCTCGGGGACCAACGACGGCGGCGCCGGGATGCTGGCCGCCCTCGGTGCGACCGCGATCCCGGACGACGCGCTGGTCCAGGGGCCGACCGGGCTGGCCTCGGTGCGGAGCGTCGACATCTCGGCAGCCCGGGCCCGGTTGCAGGGGGTGCAGCTGGTCGCGGCGAGCGACGTGGACAACCCGCTGCTGGGGCTGACCGGCGCGACCAGCATCTATGGGCCCCAGAAGGGCGTCGCCCCGGACCGGCTGCAGGCGGTCGACGCCATCCTGGAACGGCTGGCGGACGCCACCGACCGCTCGGTGGCGCGAGTCAAGGGGGCGGGCGCGGCGGGCGGGCTGGGCTTCGCCCTGCTGCTGCTCGGTGGCACCCGGACGCCCGGCTTCGAGGTGGTCAGCTCGGCGGTGGGCCTCCCCGAGCGGGCCCGGCGGGCGGACCTGGTGATCACCGGCGAGGGCGCCTTCGACTTCTCCTCCGGCTCCGGCAAGGTGCCGCACGGGGTGGCCGCCGTGGCCGCTGCCGCCGCCCGGCCCTGCATCGCCCTGGCCGGCAAGGTGCTGGTCGGCTCACGAGAGATGCGCACCATGGGGGTCGAGTCGGCGTACGCCACCGTCGACCTGGTCGGGGAGAAGGCCAGCTTCGCCGATCCGGTGGGGAGCCTCGCTGCGCTCGCCGAGCGCACCGCCCGCTCCTGGTCACGCTGACCCGCCGGCTCGTCGCCGGGACCATGGGCGGGGAATAGCCGTCGGTGTGGGATCATTGAGACGTCTGTCAGGTTTCGCCGAGTTGGGAGCACACCGATGACCGAACAGGTCGACACCACCACCGAGACGCGGGTCCGCCCGGACGGCATCAACGTCAGTGACGCCGCCGCGGGCAAGGTCCGGACGCTGCTCCAGCAGGAGGGCCGCGACGACCTCCAGCTGCGCATCGCGGTCCAGCCGGGAGGATGCTCCGGACTGCGCTACCAGCTCTTCTTCGACGAGCGGACCCTCGACGGCGACGTGGTCACCGACTTCGACGGCGTCGGCGTCGTGGTCGACCGGATGAGCATGCCCTACCTGAACGGGGCCACCATCGACTTCGTGGACACCATCGAGAAGCAGGGGTTCACCATCGACAACCCCAACGCGGGCGGCTCCTGCGCCTGCGGCGACTCCTTCCACTGAGTCCCACCCCCAGCCGAGGAGCCCTCCGTGCCCCTGCTCGTGACCGGCTCCATCGCCACCGACCACCTCATGACGTTCCCGGGGAGGTTCGCTGACTCGCTGGTCGTCGACCAGCTGGACAAGATCGCGCTGTCGTTCCTCGTCGAGGACCTCGAGGTGCGTCGGGGCGGCTGTGCGGCCAACATCTGCTTCGGGCTGGGCAACCTGGGCCTGCGGCCGGTCCTGGTGGGCGCGGTCGGCGAGGACTTCGTCGACTACCGCTCCTGGCTGGTGCGGCACAACGTCGACTGCACGTCGGTGCGGGTCTCGGCGACCAAGCACACGGCACGCTTCGTGTGCACCAACGACTCCACGATGGCCCAGATCGCGTCGTTCTACGCCGGCGCGATGAGCGAGGCCCGTGAGATCGAGCTGACGCCCGTGGTGGACCGGGTCGGCGGGGCGACGTACGTCCTGGTCGGCCCGAACGACCCGGAGGGAATGCTCCGGCACACCCGCGAGTGCCGCAGCCGCGGTTACCCGTTCATCGCCGACCCCAGCCAACAGCTGGCCTTCGGTGACGGGGAGATGATCCGCGAGCTCATCGACGGCGCCGCCATCTTGTTCAGCAACGAGTACGAGTCGGCGCTGATCGAGAAGAAGACCGGCTGGTCGGCCGAGGAGGTGCGCGACCGGGTCGACATCCAGGTCGTCACCCTGGGAGGCGAGGGCGTGCGCGTCGAGAGGTCCGACCAGGACCCCGTCGTGGTCCCCGCGGTTCCCGCCGTCGCGACGGTCGAGCCCACCGGGGTCGGCGACGCGTTCCGGGCCGGCTTCCTCGCCGCGCTGGAGTGGGAGCTCTCCCTGGAGCGGGCCGCGCAGCTCGGCTGCCTGCTCGCCGTGCACGTCGTGGAGGGCGTGGGCACCCAGGAGTACACCCTGCACCGCGAGCCGTTCCTGCGCCGGTTCGCCGACGCCTACGGCGCCGAGGCGGCCGCCGAGGTGGCCGCCCACGTCAGGACGCCGAACGGCTGACAGGGCCCGGCGGGGCCCCGGTCAGAGCCCGAGCTGCTCCAGCACCCGGTCGGTCGCGTGGCCGTCCTCGAGGTGTCCGAACGCGGCTCGGAAGGATGCGTAGGCCTCGGCGTACGCGTCCGGGATGTGCGGGTCGGCGCCGTGCACCTCCAGGTCCAGCAGCGCTTCGACGAGCGCGTCCTCGGTCCTGACCACCGGGCCGGGCGCCGAGGGGAAGAGGTCGAAGTAGAACCCGCGGATCTTGTCGCGGAACCGGTCCAGGTCGTAGGCGTAGAGGACGATCGGGCGCCCGGTCAGCGCGAAGTCGAACATCACCGAGGAGTAGTCGGTCACCAGCACGTCGGCGGCGAGGTACAGCTCGCGGACGTCGCGGTAGTAGGAGACGTCGAGCACGCCGGGGGCGACCTCGGCGTGCATGCGGTCGGTGACCATGTTGTGGATGCGCGCCAGGACCCGGTGCCGGGTGCCGCTCCGCTCGCCGTCCAGCCGCTGCACCAGCGCGCCGAGGTGCAGGTGCAGCGGGATCTCCCGGCCGGCCTCGGGATCGGTGGTGAACTTCTCGTCGTCGCGCCAGGTCGGCGCGTAGAGCACGACGGTCTCGTCGTCGGCCAGGCCGAGCTCCGCGCGGACGGAGGCGCGCACGGCCGGAGCCTCCGGGGACACCAGCAGGTCGTTGCGGGGGTAGCCGGTCTCCCACACCGGCCCGTCGAAGCCGAAAGCCTTGCGCAGCCGCGGCGTGCTGACCGCGTTCGGGGAGAGCAGCGCGTCCCAGCGCGCGATGTCGCGGTCCAGGTAGTCCAGTCGGCCCACCGGGGCGAAGAGCACGTCATGGTGGATGCGCTTGAGCGGGGTGCCGTGCCAGGTCTGCAGGTACCTCGCTCCCTCCCGCTTCTCCCACTCGACCTCGGTGTGCGTGTTCGCGACCACCAGGTCGGCCGACTCGAGCACGCCCGGGACGGCGGGATCCGCGATGCTGACGGTGCGCACGTCGTCCGGAAACGCCCCGGAGTGCGCAGGGTCGAGCAGCCAGGTGTGCTCGGTGCCAGGACGGTCGCGGAGGCGCTCGTGCAGCACCCGTGGATTGTCGCAGTACCTCCCCATGAAGCTGGAGTAGACGACGTGCATCACCACGTCCGGCGTACGACGGGTCGGTGCATCAGGTTGCTGCTCACCGGGCCAGGATGCCAGGTGAAGGCCCTCCTGGGCGACTCGCGGACCGGTGGACGACACCAGCGGAGATTCTCGGCCCACCTACTCGCCGTTGACTGGAACGACAGTAGTAACCTGTGCCTCGATCGCCCTTGCTCCGTCTCCAGAGAGGCTCGAACGTGCGTCAGCATCTCGGCCCCCGCGCGCGCCGGCTCCGCATGGTGACCTTGGCGGCGGCCGGTGTGCTGCTTCTCGGAGCCTGCAGCAACGCGGAGCAGGAGTCGATCCGACGCCTGGCCCAGCCCGTCGGCGCCACCGACCGCACGGACGCCATCCACGACCTGTGGATGGGCTCCTGGCTGGCGGCAATGATCGTGGGCGTCCTGGTGTGGGGGCTGATCGGTTACGCCTGCCTGAAGTTCCGCCGGCGCCGAGACGACGAGGTCCCGGTGCAGACGCGCTACAACCTGCCGCTGGAGATCCTGTACACGATCGCCCCGGTGATCGTGGTGCTGGTGCTGTTCTACTTCACCGTGGTCGTGCAGAACGAGGCACTGGCCGAACCGAGCGACTCGGCCGAGCAAGAGGGTGTTGCTCGCACCGTGACCGTCGTGGGCCAGCAGTGGTCCTGGACCTTCAATTACGACAAGGACCCGGCGCTCGACGGCGAGACGACCGTCTTCGAGACCGGCACCCCCGCCAACCGCCCGACGCTGTGGCTTCCGGTCGACCAGCCAGTCAAGATCAAGCTGCGTTCTCCCGACGTGATCCACTCGTTCTGGGTGCCTGCCTTCCTTTTCAAGATGGACGTCATCCCCGGCAAGCAGAACACCTTCAGCTTCACGCCCACCCGGACCGGGACCTTCATCGGCCGCTGCGCCGAGCTGTGCGGCGTCTACCACAGCCGGATGCTCTTCGACGTCAAGATCGTCGACGAGGCCGAGTACGCCGCCCACCTCGAAGAGCTGGAGGCCAAGGGCGACATCGGTCCGGCCCTCGGTGGCAAGGAAGTGGACAACCAGGTGAACTCCGAGGTCAACGAAGTGCAGGACAACGACCAGTCGACGGGAGCCGCTGAGTGAGCGCCACAGCCGAGGGTGCCGCCCGCAGCATCCCCACCGCGAGGACCCGTCCCACCACCATGGGCCAGCAGGTCGTCAAGGTCCTGACCACGACCGACCACAAGCTGATCGGCAAGCTCTACCTCGCCACGTCGTTCTTCTGGTTCCTCGTCGGCGGGCTGATGGCGATGGTGATCCGCTCGGAGCTCGCCTTCCCCGGCACGCAGGTCGTCAATGACGAGCTGTACAACCAGCTGTTCACGATGCACGGCACGATCATGCTGCTGCTGTTCGCCACCCCGCTGTTCTTCGGCTTCGGCAACGTGATCATGCCGCTGCAGATCGGGGCGCCCGACGTGGCGTTCCCGCGGCTCAACATGTTCAGCTACTGGCTGTTCCTGCTCGGTGGGCTGATCGCCGCCTCCGGCTTCCTGACCCCCAACGGCGCCGCCGACTTCGGCTGGACCGCCTACACCCCGCTCTCCGACGGTGTGCGCAGCCCGGGCGCCGGCGGGGACCTGTGGGTGATGGGCCTGTGGATGGCGGGTCTGGGCACCATCTTGGGTGCCGTCAACTTCATCACCACGATCATCTGCATGCGGGCACCCGGGATGACGATGTTCCGGATGCCGATGTTCGTGTGGAACACGCTGGTCACCAGCCTGCTGGTGCTCATCGCCTTCCCGATCCTGGCCGGCGCGCTGCTGATGCTGCAGGCCGACCGGGCGCTGGGAGCCCACGTCTTCGACCCGGCGAACGGCGGCCCGATCCTCTGGCAGCACCTGTTCTGGTTCTTCGGGCACCCCGAGGTGTACATCATCGCCTTGCCGTTCTTCGGCATCGTGACCGAGATCTTCCCGGTGTTCAGCCGCAAGCCGGTCTTCGGCTACGTCGGCCTGGTGGCCGCCACGATCACCATCGCCATCCTGTCCGTGGCCGTGTGGGCGCACCACATGTTCGTCACGGGCGCCGTGGACCTGCCGTTCTTCTCCGGCATGACCTTCCTGATCGCCGTACCCACCGGGGTGAAGTTCTTCAACTGGATCGGCACCATGTGGGGCGGCTCGCTGTCGTTCGACACGCCGATGCTGTGGTCGGTGGGCTTCCTGGTCACCTTCCTGTTCGGGGGCCTGACCGGCATCATCCTGGCGAGCCCGCCGCTGGACTTCCACGTCTCCGACTCCTACTTCGTGGTCGCGCACTTCCATTACGTGGTGTTCGGAACCGTCGTCTTCGCGATGTTCGCGGGCTTCTACTTCTGGTGGCCCAAGATGACCGGCAAGATGCTCGACGAGCGCCTCGGCAAGGTGCACTTCTGGCTGCTGTTCGTCGGCTTCCACACCACCTTCCTTGTGCAGCACTGGGTGGGCGTGGAGGGCATGCCGCGTCGTTACGCGGACTACCTGCCCTCGGACGGCTTCACCACGCTGAACCAGATCTCGACGATCGGGTCGTTCCTGCTGGGAGCCTCGACCATCCCGTTCCTGCTCAACGTCTACAAGTCGTCGAGGTCCGCCCCGGTCGGCGTGGACGACCCGTGGGGGTGGGGCCGCTCGCTGGAGTGGGCCACCTCGAGCCCGCCGCCGCGGCACAACTTCACCACCATCCCGCGGATCCGCTCCGAGTCCCCGGCGTTCGACCTGCACCACCCCGAGATCGCCGCCCTCGAGCTCGTGGAGGGCAACGAGCTGGGTGACGAGCGGGACAGTGCCGATGCTCCCGAGATGAGTGGTCGCGCGGACCACCTCGAGCAGCAGATGGGCCACGAGATCGACGAGGACAAGGGGAGGACCGACTCGTGAAGGCCGAGGCGCTGATCTTCGCCATCTGCACGGTGTTCTTCGTCCTCGTCGCACCGGCCTACTGGCTCATCACGCGCGACCCCACGGGCACGTCGGCCCTGGTCATGACCGCTCTGCTCGGGCTGCTGGTCAGCTTCTACCTCGGGTTCCACGCCTCCAAGATGGAGCCGCGGCCGGAGGACCGCCAGGACGCCGAGATCGCCGACGGGGCCGGCGAGCTGGGGTTCTTCCCGCCGTACAGCTGGTGGCCGCTGTGGGCCGGACTGACGCTGGCGACGATCGTCCTCGCCGTCGCCCTGGGTCAGTGGTGGATGGTGATCATCGGGTTCGTGCTGGGTGGGCTGGCGCTCTGCGGCTGGATCTACGAGTACTACGTCGGCGAGCACGCGCACTGACCGCGGCTTCCCCGTGACCGGATCGTGACGGGTCACACCATCCAAGGAATCGGCTGCCCGGCCTGCGAGTTGTTAGGCTGAGAGTCGATCCGCACGGTGAGGGGTAGTCATGTCCGTAGGTCCCGGTGTCGCGCTGCGAGCAGCGGCGCGTCGTTCCACCACGTCGATGGCGGCGGTTCTCACCCTCTGCGTGGTCGCCGCCGGTTGCTCGGCTCAGACTGACGACCCGGACTCCCCCCCGGGATCGGCTTCCTCGTCTGCTTCTGAGGGCACCGCGTCAGCGACCCCGACGGCTCCGCCCACCTCCGCCGCATCGGTCACCGCGAACGTCCGTGAGCGCGGCGTGCCCGTGGACAAGGTCGTCACGCTGACCGCCGAGGACGGCACCTTCGAGGAGGTCACCGTCCGGGCGGGCAAGAGGAAGAGGCTCGCAGGGGCGCTGTCGGCCGACAAGACGACGTGGACCGCGACCGGCAGGCTCGAGCCGGGCACCCGCTACCGGGTGAAGGCGGTGGCCGTGGACGGTGACGGAGTGAGGGCTGTGGAGCGCTCCTCGTTCCGCTCCGAGGAGCTGTCGCTCGACGACCAGACCTTCCCCAGCTTCTCCCCGGTCAGTGGTGACACCGTTGGCGTGGGCATGCCCGTCGTCGTGCGGTTCGACGTGCCCGTCACCAAGAAGGCGTCCATCGAGGAGCACCTCACGGTGACGAACTCCTCGGACCAGCGCGGCGCGTGGCACTGGATGAGCGACTACGAGGTGCACTGGCGCCCGAAGCAGTACTGGAAGCCCGGCACCAAGGTCACCGTCAAGGCGGACATCAACAGCGTGCCGGCCGGCAACGGTGTCTATGGTCAGCTGAGCCGCAGCTCCTCCTTCACGATCGGCGACTCCGTCATCAGCAAGGTCAACGCCCAGACCCACCAGATGCAGACCTTCATCAACGGCAAGCTCGCCCGCACCATCCCGATCACGACCGGCAAGCCCGGCTTCACGACCCGCTCCGGCGTCAAGGTGATCGTCGAGAAGTTCCTGTCGAAGCGGATGAACTCCGAGACGGTCGGGATCGCGGCCGGGAGCGCCGAGGCCTACGACATCGACAACGTGCAGTACGCCATGCGCGTCACCTACTCCGGCGAGTTCCTGCACGCCGCACCGTGGTCGGTCGGTTCTCAGGGCTACGCGAACGTCAGCCATGGTTGCACCGGGATGAGCACGTCGAACGCCGCCTGGATCTACAGCGTCAGCAAGCCGGGCGACGTGGTCGAGTACACGGGCACCGACAGGCCGATGACCCTCGACAACGGGTATGGCGACTGGAACGCGTCGTTCAAGGAGTACAAGAAGGGCTCTGCGCTCATCTGAGCCGTGAGGGGCGGCCTTGTCTGCCGGGCCGTGGGAGACGGCGGGCTGTTGTCGCACGCCGGCGCACGGCTGTTGTCGCACCCTGCCGCACGGCTGCGGTCGCCCGGGTGGTCAGGTCGTGGGGCCGGGTGTGGTGTGGTAGTTCGCGCCTGAGGGGCTGGTTCATCGGTTGTCGCCGTGGGGGAGGCGTCGGTAGGTCCAAGCGGTGAGGGTCGTGAGGCGGTGGGGTCGTCGGCACGGGGGGCGAGGTTGTGGGTGCTCCTTTGGCCGGGTGGGCGTCGGGGTCGCGGTGGGCGGTGATGTGGTCGAGGGTGAGGTCGCAGGTGCGGGCGTCGATGCGACAGCCGGGAAACACGCGGTGCCCGTCGCGCAGGATGACGGTCTCCCTCATGGTGGCGGGTGGGTCGTGGCGGGCGCCCTCTCTCACCGCTACCCGACACTCGGCCAAGCAAGAGGCCCCGCGTCGACCTGGTCGACGCGGGGCCTGCAGGTTGCGGCTGGGGGTCAGTGCTTCTTGAGCTCGCCGCCCTCGATGCCGTGCCGGTCGTGCTGCTGACCGTCGTCGTGGGAGGCGGCCTCGTGCATCTCCAGCTCGTGGCTGGCGTGGTGGTGCGCCTCCTCCAGCTCTTCGCGTGTCGGGTTCTGCGTGTTGCCGCTGTGCCACGCATCCGACAACTTGGCACGCAACGTCTGCACCTGTGCCTTGCGGTTGGGAACGCCGTTGCCGTCGACCGCAGCCGGCATGGGGTGCTTGGCGTCCTCGTCGCGCGCCGTCAGCGTGTACGCCTCGCTGGCCGAGATCGGCAGGTGCTTCTCGGCGTACGAACCCTCGGGCGAGCGCATGATGACGCCGCTCTCGTAGCCGTGCAGCAGGCGCTCCTGGTCTGCCTTCTGCAGCGAGATGCACCAGCGCCTGGTGATGATGAAGGCCAGCACCGGTCCCACGAACACCATCACCCGGATGAAGTAGGTGATGTAGTTGAGGTTCAGCGAGAACTTGAGTGCGAGGATGTCGTTGCCGCCGGCGGCCCAGAGCAGACCGATGAACGTCATCAGCGCCACCATGGTGGCCGTCCGGCTCGGCGCGTTGCGCGGCCGCTGCAGCAGGTGGTGGTCCCGCTTGTCGCCGGTGATGAAGGCCTCGATGAACGGCAGCATCAGCAGGATCGTGAACATCAGGCCCGGCAGCACGATGATCGGCAGGAAGACGTTCCAGCTCAGCGTGAACCCGAGCAGCTCGGTCTCCCACCCGGGCATGATCCGCAACGCGCCGTCCGGCCAGCCCATGTACCAGTCCGGCTGGGAGCCGGCGGTGACCTGGGAGGGGTCGTAGGGACCGTAGCGCCACACCGGGTTGATCGACATGAGTCCACCCATGAGGGCGGTCACGCCGAAGACGATGAAGAAGAACCCGCCGGCCTTGGCGGCGTACACCGGCATCATCGGGTAGCCGACGACGTTGTCGTTCGTGCGGCCGGGGCCGGGGTACTGCGTGTGCTTCTGGTACACGAGCAGGAGCATGTGCAGCCCGACCAGTGCCAGCAGCACACCGGGGAGCAGCAGGACGTGAGCGGTGTACATCCGCGGGATGATCGCGTCGCCGGGGAACTCCCCGTCGAACATCAGGAACGAGAGGTAGGTGCCGACCACCGGCATGGACAGCGTGAAGCCGTGGGCGGCGCGCAGGCCCGTCCCGGACAGCAGGTCGTCGGGCAGCGAGTAGCCGGTGAAGCCCTCCAGACTGCCGAGCAGCAGCAGCAGGCAGCCGATCACCCAGTTGATCTCGCGCGGCTTGCGGAACGCGCCGGTGAAGTAGACGCGCATCATGTGCACGAACATGGAGGCGATGAACAGCATGGCGGACCAGTGGTGGATCTGCCGCATCAGCAGGCCGCCACGCACGTCGAAGGAGATCGCGAGCGACGACGCGTAGGCCTCCGACATCGCCACCCCACGAAGCTGGTCGTAGGACCCGTCGTAGTGGATCTCGGCCATGCTGGGCTTGAACCACAGGGTGAGGAACGTGCCGGTGAGCAGGAGCACGACGAAGCTCCACAGTGCGATCTCACCGAGCATGAACGACCAGTGGTCGGGGAAGATCTTGCGGACCTGCTTCTTCGCGACCCCGGCCAGGCCGACCCGGTCGTCCACCCACTCGGCCGCGCCGGCGGCCAGCTTGTTCGACTTGGCGACCGTGGCCGCCTTCTTGCCGTTGGTGGTGGCTGTGCTCATCACCTATCACCGCGTTCCCAGTAGCTCGGGCCGACCGGCTCGGTGAAGTCGCTCTGAGCGACGAGGTAGCCCTCGTCGTCCAGCATCAGTGGTAGCTGAGGCAGCGCCCTTCCAGCGGGTCCGAACACGACCTTACCGTTGTCCGCCAAGTCGAAGGTCGACTGGTGACAGGGGCACAGCAGGTGGTGCGTCTGCTGCTCCCACAGGGAGATCGGGCACCCTACGTGGGTGCAGATCTTGGAGTAGCACAGGATGCCGCCGACGCCCCAGTTCTCGCGGCCCTCGGCGGGGGTGATGTCGTCGGGGCGCATCCGGACCACGATCGTCGACGCCTTGGTCTTCTCCTGCAGCAGCGGCGTGCCCTCGTAGATCCGCTCGCCGTCCTCCTCCTCGAAGAGGATCGCCGGCTGGGTGTTGATCAGCTGCCCGATCTCCACCTCCTCGGGACGGATCGGGGTGCCGACGACGTCGTTGACCACCCGCATGCCGGGCCGCCACACCGTCTTCGAGAGCTTGTCGCCCGGCAGCGGGCCGAGGTCTCGCAGGAGGACGACGGTGGGCAGGCCGAGCATCGCCATCGCGCCGAGCAGTGAGTTGCGGATCAGCGGCCGGCGCATGATCGCGGAGTCGCTGATGCCCTGGTCCAGCGCCTTGAGCGTCTCGGTGCGGTCGGCGTCGCTGGACGCGGTCGGGTGCCGCATCTCGACGACCTCGACGTCGCTCATCAGCTTGCGCGCCCACTGGATGGCGCCGACGCCGATGAACAGCAGGGCCAGGCCCAAGGTGACGCCCAGCGTCACGTTGGAGGCGCCGTAACCGAGGATCTCGTCCGGCGTCTCGCCGATCTCGAAGACGAAGTAGGCCACGCAGAACAGCAGCGCGCACAGCGCGGAGAGCAGGAACATGAGGGCGACCTGGCGCTCAGCGCGGCGTCCCGCCCGCTCGTCCACGTCGGTGGGACGCGGCTCGTGCTCCTCGAGCCCCGGGTCCGGGACGGGCCCGGCATGCCGGTCCTGGGAGTTCCGGCCGGCCGCGTGCTGGGCCTCGACAGCATCCTGGTTGCCGCGGGTGGCGCCCTCGACGCCCGGATGGTCGACGGTCATGCTCTGACCCCCTTCTTGGAGCGGGCGGACGAGGAGGCGATCCACACCGCGAACCCGACCAGGGAGCCGATGCCGATCAGCCAGCCGAACAGACCCTCGCTGACCGGGCCGTAGGAGCCGAGCGGGGAGCCTCCGTAGTTCGGCTGCTCCTGGACGCTGTTGAGGTACGCGATGATGTCGCGCTTCTCCTCCGGCTTGAGCACGCCGTCGGAGAACACCGGCATCTGCTGGGGACCGGTGAGCATCGCCTCGTACACGTGCTTGTTGGACACGCCCTCGAGAGAGGGGGCGTACTTGCCGCCGGGGAGAGCGCCGCCCACCGCCGCGAAGTTGTGGCACGCCGTGCAGTTCGTGCGGAAGAACTCGCCCCCACGGACCACGGCCTCGTTGTCGACCTCGGTGGTGTCGTACTCGGAAGCCTCCGGGACGGCGGGCCCAGGGCCGAGGGAGGCGACGTAGGCAGCCAGGGCCTCGATCTCCTCTGCTGAGTAGACGACCTCCTTCTTCTCCGCCTGGGCGCCCGGCCGCGCCATGGGCATCCGGCCGGTGCCGACCTGGAAGTCGACCGAGGCGGCGCCGACCCCGGCGAGCGGGGGACCGTACTGGGTCCCGCGGTCGGTCCGGATGCCCTCACCGTTCTCGCCGTGGCAGGACGAGCAGCCCACCAGGAACAGCTGGCGGCCCTGCGAGACGGTCGACTGGTCCGCCGCGGAGGTCTCGGCCGAGGCCGGGGAGAGGAGGGTGTAGGCGCCGCCGGTGATCAGCAGCCCGAGCAGCACGACCAGGAAGCCGGCGAACGGGCTCCGGCGCTTGGCCGAGAGACGGGCGGTGAGGAGTCGCACGAGGTGTCCTTCGCTGTCCTGGGGCTATCCGGCTGCGGTCGTCGTCACTTGATGACGTAGATGGTGAAGAAGAGGCCGATCCACACGACGTCGACGAAGTGCCAGTAGTACGACACGACGATGGCGCTGACCGCCTGCTCGTGGGTGAACTTGCGAGCGACGTAGGTGCGCCCGAGGACCAGCAGGAACGCGAGCAGCCCTCCGGTGACGTGCAGTCCGTGGAAGCCGGTGGTCAGGTAGAAGACCGAGCCGTACGCCGAGGACGCCATGGTCACCCGCTCCTCGACGAGAGCGACGTACTCGGTGGCCTGGCCGGCGACGAAGACGGCGCCCATCAGGTAGGTGAGCACGAACCACTCACGAAGGCCCCACCCCTTGACGTTCAGGACACCGCCGGAGCGGCCGACCTGCCCTCGCTCGGCCGCGAAGACGCCGAGCTGGCAGGTGAGCGAGGAGAGGACCAGGATCGTCGTGTTGACGGAGGCGAACGGGATGTTCAGCTTCTCGGTCTCCGAGGCCCACAGCTCGCTGGAGACCGCCCGGATCGTGAAGTACGCCGCGAAGAGGGCGGCGAAGAACATCAGCTCGCTCGACAGCCACACGATCGTCCCGACGCTGACCATGCTCGGCCGGTCGTGCTGACCGTGGAGTCGCGAGGCGGGGATCGCGGATGCAGTGGTGGCCACGGGCACATTATGTCTGGGAGAGCCTGACGACGGCACCCCGACCCCCGGGGTTTCGCGGGTCGGTTGTCTTCGCAGCGCGGGAGCGGGGCCAGGCGCCTGGCGCAGGTCCCTAGTCTGGGAACCATGCCACACCTCGACGGCTCCGCTGCCGGCGTCGCCGGAGTGGTGGACCTGCCGCCGTTCGCGCTCGGGCGTGTCCTCACGGACTGGACGCTGGACCCGGTCCTGACGGTGCTCGTGGTGTGGGTGACCGGCGCGTACCTGTTCGGCGTGTGGCGGCTGCGCGACCGGGGCGACGCCTGGCCGGTGGGTCGCACGCTGGCGTTCGTCGGACCGGGCATGGGCGGTCTCTTCTTCGCGACGTCCTCGGGGCTGGGCACCTACGACACCACGCTGCTCTCGGTGCACATGGTCCAGCACATGGTGCTCTCCATGGTCGTGCCGCTGTTCCTGGCGCTGGGCGCCCCGGTCACCCTGCTGCTGCGCACCCTGCCCACCGGACCGCGCCGTCTGCTCCTGGCCCTGCTGCACTCCCGCCTCGCCGCCGTCCTGTCCTTCGCCCCGCTGACGTTCCTGCTGTTCGTGGTCAGCCCGTGGGCGCTGTACTTCACCTCCTGGTACGACGCCTCGCTGGAGTCCCGGCTGGTCCACGAGCTCCTGCACATCCACCTCGTCGTGGTCGGCTCGCTCTTCTTCTGGCCACTGGTCGGCACGGATCCGGTGCCCGGGCGGGTGGGCTACCCCTTCCGGATGCTGCTGGTCGTCCTGACGCTGCCGTTCCACGCTTTCCTCGGCGTGACGATCATGGGGCAGGAGACGCTCATCGGGGGGTCCTGGTACCCCTCCCTGCCGATGGACTGGCTGCCGGACCCCGCCGCCGACCAGCACCTGGCCGGCGGCATCCTGTGGGGCGCCGGGGACCTGGTCGCCCTGGCATTCGTGGCCGTGCTGTTCACCCAGTGGGTGCGGTCCTCGATGCGCGAGGCCGACCGTGAGGACCGGCGCCTGGACCGGCTGGAGGAGCAGGCGGCACGCCGTACCTCGCCGGCCGGTGACCGGTAGAGTCACCGTGTGCCGCCCACCTCTCCCGCCGCTCGCCTGAGGATCCTCGTCTACAGCGACGACGTGGACACGCGCTCGCAAGTCATCCTCGGTCTCGGGCGACGGCCGCACCCGGACCTGCCCGAGGCGGAGTACGTCGAGGTGGCCACCGAGCCGGTCGTCCTGCAGCAGATGGACGCCGGGGCCATCGACCTGGCCATCCTCGACGGGGAGGCGTCGCCGGCAGGCGGGCTCGGGATCGCCAAGCAGATGAAGGACGAGATCTACCGCTGCCCGCCGATCCTGGTGCTGACCGGCCGTCCCCAGGACGCCTGGCTGGCCACGTGGTCGCGCGCCGACGCCGCGGTGCCGCACCCGATCGACCCGCTGCAGCTGGCCGAGACCGTGCTGCGGCTGCTGCGGGGAGCACCCGCCGGGGTCGACTCGCCGAGCGCCGGCCACTGAGCCCGCCATGACGGCGGCGCACTCCTGGCCCGAGGTGCTCGGCGCCCTTCTCGACGGGCGCGCACTGTCTGCGGGACAGACCGGTTGGGCGATGTCGGAGATCCTGTCCGGCGGGGCCTCTCCCGCACAGATCGCCGGGTTCGCGGTCGCGCTGCGGGCCAAGGGCGAGACGGTCGACGAGCTCGAGGGGCTGGTGGAGGGCATGTACGCGCATGCCGTCCCGATCACCGTCGCCGGCCGGGTGCTCGACGTGGTCGGCACCGGCGGCGACAGGTCCATGTCGGTCAACATCTCCACGATGGCCGCGCTCGTCGCTGCCGGAGCGGGCGCTCCGGTGGTCAAGCACGGCAACCGGTCCGCGTCCTCGAAGGCCGGGTCGGCCGACGTGCTGGAGGCCCTCGGGATCCGGCTGGACCTGCCCGCGCACGAGGTGGCTCGCATCGGCGCCCAGGTCGGCATCACGTTCTGCTTCGCCGCCGCCTTCCACCCCGCACTGCGGCACGCTGCAGTGCCCCGACGTGAGCTGGGTGTGGGGACCACGTTCAACTACCTGGGTCCGCTGGCCCACCCGGCCCGGCCGCAGGCGCAGGCCATCGGGTGCGCCGACCTGCGGATGGCGCCGCTGATGGCGGGTGTGTTCGCCCGTCGAGGCGTGGACGCCTGGGTCTTCCGCGGAGACGACGGGCTCGACGAGCTGACCACCACCACCACCTCCCGGGTCTGGGCCGTCAGCGCCGGGCAGGTGCAGGAGCTGGTGGTCGACCCGGACCGATTCGGCCTCGGCGGCGGCACGGCCGACGGCCTGCGGGGACGAGACGTCGCCTGGAACGCCGACGTGGTTCGGCGGGTGGTGGCCGGGGAGGGCGGTCCTGTCCGCGACGCCGTGCTCCTCAACGCGGGAGCTGCGCTCGCGGTGCACGCGGCCGAGGACGGGGAGCACCTCGACCGGCTCGCGGCCGGGATCGACAGGGCGAGCACCGCGCTCGACTCGGGCGCAGCCGCGACCGTGCTCGACCGCTGGGTGGAGGCCAGCCGGGCCGGTCGATGAGCCCTAGTCCAGGCCGAGGGAGAAGGCCGACTCCAGGTCGTGGCGGGAGTAGGTGCGGAACGCGATGTGCGTCTCGGTGGACTGGACGCCAGGCACCTTGTTGAGCTGGTCGGCGACCACGCGCGCCACGTCGTCGTGGCTGCGCACCCGCACCAGGGCGATCAGGTCGATCTGCCCGGTCACGGAGTAGGCCTCGCTGACCCCTTCGATCGCGGCGATGCCCTCGGCGACCTCGGGGATCCGAGCGACGTCAGCCTTCACGAAGACGATGGCCGTGATCATGGGAGGACACGCTAGCGGACCGGCTGGTGCACGGTCCGGGTCGAGCGTCTCTCGTCGAAGGGCACCAAGGTCGTCCGGGACTGCTCGACCGCGTCGTGCACGCGCAGGTGCTTGGTGGCGCCACCGACGGGGCAGCTCCACTCGCCGTCGACGTGCACCAGCCGGACACCGTCGGACTCCAGCCAGCGCAGCACCTTCTCGGACTCCTCCGCGGTCGTGGCCGGCGTCGGTCCCGGCCCCGGGAGCACCGTGTCGGCGCCCGCACGCAGCTGCAGGACCCAGTCGCCGGCGTGCGCGCCGGGCGGGATGACCCCGGCGGCGGCGAGCCGGCCGTGCCGGACCACGTGCACTGCCCAGCGGTCGTCCTCGCGGCGCGCCGCGACAAGCTCCGGGCACCGGGTCAGGGCGCGCAGCCGCTGCGTACGAGCCGCGCCGCGCAGGAAGGCACTGAGCCGGTCCCGCCAGGAGCCGGCGTCCTCGAACCTGCTGGCGGCGGCCAGCTGCTCCATCCGGCGGGAGATCCTGTCCACCACCGTGTCGGGCCGGTGCAGCAGCGAGCCGCGCAGCTCGGCCACCACGCTCGCGTAGTCCTCCGCGCTGACGCTGCCGTCGCAGGGCGACAGGCACTTGCCCATCTCCGCGAGCGCGCACGCGGTCGAGGTCGGGACCCGGGGCATCCGGCCGGAGCACTGCCGGATCGGGAAGGACTCGTGCAGCGCCGCCACCGAGCGCTCGGCGGTGCGCCGCGAGGAGTAGGGCCCCACGTAGTCGGCCCCGTCGTCGAGGACGTGGCGCACCAGGGACAGCCGGGGCCACGGCTCCCGGGTGAGCTTGATCCAGTGCACCCGCTCGGGGTGGCGTGAGCGCCGGTTGTACTTCGGCTTGTGCTCCGCGATCAGCCGCAGCTCCCGGACCTCTGCCTCCAGAGGGGTCGCGCACTCGATGCCCTCCACGCTCGCGGCCAGGCCCACCATCTCGCCCATCCGGCTGCGGGTCTCCGACGCGGTGAAGTAGGTGCGCACGCGGGTGCGGAGGTCCTTCGAGGTGCCGACGTAGAGCACGCGCCGGCGGTCGTCGCGGAACAGGTAGACCCCCGGGGCATGCGGCAGCCCCTCGGCGAGGTGCCGCTTGCGCCGCTGTGCGGAGGTCACCCGCGAGCTGAAGGTCTGCAGCTCCTCGAGCGTGTGCACGCCCAGGTTGCCCAGGCGCGCGAGCAGGCCGTGGAGCACGTCGACGGTGGCTCGGGCGTCGGAGAGGGCCCGGTGGTTCGGTGTGGTGGCGGAGCCGAAGGCCACCGCGAGGCTGCTGAGCTTGCAGTTGGGGGCGTCGTCGCGCGTGACCACGCGGCGCGCCAGCTTGGCGGTGTCGAGAATCTCGAACCGGGGCCAGGGGCGGCCCTGCTGCTCGGCGAAGTGCTTGAGGAAGCCCACGTCGAACGGCGCGTTGTGGGCGACGAGCACGCAGCCGTGCGCGAACTCCAGGAATTGTGGGAGCACCTGCTCGATGCGCGGGGCCGTGGCCACCATCGAGTCGGTGATCCCGGTGAGCACCGCGATGAACGCCGGGATCGCCTGGTGCGGGTTGACCAGGGTCTGGAACTCGCCGAGCACCTCGCCACCGCGGACCTTGACCGCCCCCACCTCGGTGATCATGGAGCCGGCGGACGCCGACCCCCCGGTGGTCTCCAGGTCCACCACGCAGAACGTGACGTCGCGCAGCGGGCGACCGAGCTCGTCGAAGCTGCGCTGCGACTCCCATCGGGGTGAGGTCCGCGTCGAGCTGCCGGTCGCTGCCGAGGTCATGGTCGAGACGCTAGAGGTGGGCGCCGACCAAAACGCCCCGCCACGCGGCCGGCCCGGCACGGGGCCGACATAGGCTGGCGGTGGCCGGCACTCCGGCCCCCGAGCGAGCCGTCGACCGGAGGAGAATCGTGTGGCTGCGTCCCTCCCTGACGCGAGCACCCGGTGGCGCTGCGGCGGGTGCGGCAACCTGACCCGCTTCGACGTCACCCGCACGCGACGCACGACGGAGTACTGGCACTTCGACCTTGCGGGAAACCACGCCGTGGAGGACTCGACCACGGACCACGAGGAGCTCGCCGCCGTGACCTGCCGGTGGTGCGGGCGCTCGGACACCATCGAGCTGGTCCCGCGGGTCGACGACGACGCGGCACCCTCGTGACGGGCCCGTGAGCGTCCCCCAGGGGAAGGTCCCAGGAGATGACGGACCAGGGGACGCTGCGCTGCCGGAGTCGGTGCGGGCGCGCGTCGTGGCGCTGACGGCGGAAGCGCTCGGTCGCCTCGAGCTGGACCGGGTGCCCGTCTCGCTGAGGCGCGTGGCCACCTTCGCGCCGGCCCGCCGCGCGCGCCTGGCCGCCACCCAGATCGCTGCCGTCCTCGAGCTGGACTCCGACTTCCGCGACCGGGTCGCGGGCCGGGTGCGCGAACAGCTTCCCGGCCTCGCGGAGGCCCTCGACGCTGGCGCCTCGGCGCCGGTGGCCGACCCGGTGGACTTGGCCGCGGTCGCCTATCTGTTGCGCCCGGACGGGTGGGAGGCGGTCGTGTCGGCGGCGGCGCAGGCGGCCGAGGCGGAGCGGGCCGGCGCGGCGGGGCGCGAGAGCTCCCACCGAGAGGATCGGTTGAGGCGCCAGGCCGAGGCGGCCGTCGAGGAGCTCAAGGAGGTGCGGCGCCGGCACCGCGAGCAGGTCAGCCAGCTCAAGGCCGAGAACGCCGAGCTGCGCCACCGACTCGGCGAAGCCAGGAACCGGGCCCGCGTGGCGGAGGAGGGCGCCGTGCGCGCCGCCACCGACCTCGAGGACGTCGTGGCCGCCACGGCCGCGCGTTCCGCCGAGCACGACGCCGAGGTGCGCCGGCTCCGGTCCCGGCTGGAGCAGCTCGAGCGCGACCTCACCGCCGTACGGCGGACCGAGCGGCTGGAGCGCGGCACCGAGACGATGCGTGCGCGGCTGCTTCTCGACACCCTGCTCGAAGCGGCCGGCGGCCTGCGTCGTGAGCTGGCGCTCCCGGCCGCGGCGGGCTCCCCGGCCGATGCCGTCGAGGCCCACGTCGCTGAGCAGGGCAGCCGGACCCCGTCCGGACAGGGGTCACTGGCCTCCGACGACCCCGCGCTCCTGGACCACCTGCTCGCGCTGCCGCGCGTGCACCTGGTCGTCGACGGCTACAACGTCACCAAGACCGCATGGCCGGAGCTCTCCTTGGAGCGGCAGCGCGACCGGCTGCTCAGCGGGCTCGCACCGCTGAACGCCCGCAGCGGTGCGGAGGTGACGGTGGTCTTCGACGCTGCGGACACCACCGAGCGTCCGCTGGTCAACCGGCCCCGTGGCGTGAGGGTCCTGTTCAGCCCCGTCGGCGTGATCGCCGACGACGTGATCCGTGAGCTGGTCGCCGCCGAGCCGCGCGGACGCCCGGTGGTCGTCGCCTCCAGCGACCAGGAGGTGGCCGCCGACGTCGTCCGCTGCGGCGCCCGGGTGGTCGGCGCCCCGGCGCTGAGCAGGATGCTGTCCCGCGTCTGAGGCGGCGGGGCCGCGCCGGTTCGTCGTGGCGTGAGCGGTGCCCAGCGGAACTGTCGGAGGCCGCTGACACAGTTCGCTGCGAACCACCCACGGACCAGAACCCGGGAGGGACCCGATGAGCGTGCACATCGACTGCGACACCTGCGCGGTGCGCGGCCTGGCCTGCCACGACTGTGTGGTGACCGTCCTGCTGGGACCACCGCCCGAGCTGGGCTTCGACACCGACGAGCAACGAGCGCTCGACGTGCTGGCCGGCTCCGGGCTCGTGCCACCGCTCAGGATGGTGGCGCCCGTGACCGGCCCGGACGTGGCGTCCGCCTGACCCGCGGTTTGCTCGCACGCTGCCGACGCCCTAGCCTGACGTGCTGGTGCCCGTACAAGTCGGCCAGACAGGGGCGGCTCGGGCACCGCGTCGAGTCCGGACGACGCCCTGCCGGGCCGGTGCCGGAGCCGGGGAACCATGTTCCTGGGGTTAATCGCGCGCTCGTCGTGCCGCTGCTGCCACCAGCCGGCGCTCCCGGGCCCGCGTAGGGTTTCTTTGCCGCCCGCACCCGTCAGCTAACCCGGTAGGCGTCAGACAAAGAGGGGACCGTCCGCTGATGACCGACGGCCGGAAGCGCACGTCACGGGTGCTCGCGGGGCTCTGCCTCGTCGCGTCGGGAGGCTCGGTCGTCGTGGCCGCGCCGACCTACGCCGAGCCGGAGATCGACACGGTCCAGACCCGGGTGGATCGCCTCTACCGCGAGGCCGAGCAGGCCTCCGAGCGCTACAACGACGCCCGGCTGGAGATGCGCCGCGCCCAGGGGAGGCTCACCGCCGTCCGCGCAGCCCTGCGCGGTCAGCAGCGCCGGCTCGACGCCGTGCGCGCCCAGGTCGCGACCGCCGTCGTGGCGCAGTACCAGGGCCAGGGTCTGTCCTCCACCGCCGGGCTGCTGCTCTCGGAGGACCCCGACGCGTTCATCGACCGGCTCACCACCGTCTCGGCGTTCAACGACCAGCGCAGCCAGCTGATGGCCGACTACGTCGTCCAGGAGAAGAGGCTCGAGACCCGGCAGTCGACTGCTCGCGACCAGCTCGACACGATCGCGGCCACCAAGCGTCGGCTCGGCACCGAGAAGGCCGAGATCGATGACAAGGCGGCTCAGGCCCAGGAGCTGCTCGACACGCTCGAGGCGCGCGCCGCGGCCCGGGCCAGCCGTTCGCGGGCCCGTGCGGCAGCCGCCGCGGCCGCACGCAGCGCCGAGGCCGGCGCCGACCCGGGCTCCAGCGCCGCGTCCGGCAGCTCCGGCTCGAGCACCGCGGCAGCGGCTCCTGCGTCCGGGGGCGCGGCCGCGGCCGTCAGCTACGCGATGGCGCAGGTCGGCAACTCCTACGTGTACGGCGCCGCCGGTCCCAGCGCCTTCGACTGCTCCGGGCTGACGATGATGGCATGGGCCCAGGCCGGCGTCAGCCTGCCGCACTCCTCGAGCGCCCAGATGAGCTCGGGCACGCCCGTCTCCCAGTCCGAGCTGCAGCCCGGTGACCTGGTGTTCTACTACAGCCCGGTCAGCCACGTGGGGATGTACATCGGCAACGGCAAGATCGTGAACGCCCTCAACCCCAGCTCCGGGGTGGGCATCTCGGACGTCGGGTCCATGCCCTACTCAGGCGCGGTCCGACCTGGCTGACGCCCGAGCTCCGGTCGGCCGTCCTCCGTGGTGGGTGGCCGGCCTGCTGCTGACGCTGGTCCTGGGGGGCGGCGTGCTCACGGTGGCGGGCCTCGGCGGAGGAGGGCCGTCGGCCAGCACGCCTCCGGGCGACGCGCCGGCGGGCAGCGCGAGCGGGACGTCCACCGGCGACCCCCGCACCCCGAGCAGCAACCCTCGTGACCTGGCCGCGGCGGCCCTCCTCGAGTCGTTGCAGGGGCGGCTGGCAGCCGGCGGTCGACAGCAGGTCGCCGACCTGGGCGTACCGGACGACCTCCGGGTCCGTCGCGAGCTGGCCGCCCTGCGCCGCAACGCCCGGGTCCTGCGGGTCGCCGACCTGGACCTGCACTACCTCGGGGACGGGACCCGGCAGCTGACCAGTGCCCAGCAGCGGGCCCTCCCGCCCGGGGCGTGGGTGGGCGAGGCGCGGCTGCGCTGGCGCCTGCGCGGCTACGACCAGCACCCCAGCGAGCGGGTGGTGCCGGTCACCTTCGCCACCACCGGCAGAGGCACCCGGCTCCTGACGCTACGGCGCGGCTACGGCGCCGAGGTGCCGCTGTGGCTGACCGGCCGCGTGCACGTCACCCGCACCCCTCGCTCCCTGGTCGTCGCGACCCGGGCCGACCGGTCCGCGGCGATCGCCCCGCTGGCGGACCGGGCGGTGCTCGACGTGCGACGGGTCCTCAGCCGCTGGCGCGGACGCCTCGTCGTCGAGGTCCCGGACGACCGTCGGGGCCTGAGCCGGGTGCTGGGGTCGCAGCCCGGTGACTACCGGGGCATCGCGGCCGTCACCACGACCGTCGACGGCTCCGACGACGACGACGCCCCCGAGCACATCTTCGTCAACCCGCCGGTGTTCGACCCGCTCGGTGCCCGCGGCTCGCAGGTCGTGCTGAGCCACGAGGCGACGCACGTGGCCACCGCGGCCGCGGTCTCCTCGCTGCCGACCTGGCTGGTCGAGGGCTTCGCCGACTACGTGGCGCTGCGCGAGCTGGACCTGCCGGTGACGCTGACAGCCGGCCAGGTGCTGGCACGGGTGCGGCGTGGAGGCCCCCCGGCGCGACTCCCCGGGCCGGCGGAGTTCGACGCCCGGGGGCCGGGTCTCGGCGCGTCGTACGAAGCGGCGTGGCTGGCGTGCCGGCTGCTGGCGAGGACGTACGGCGAACGACGCCTGGTCAGGTTCTACCGGGCGGCCGACCGCGAGTCGTCCACAGCCGAGGCGTTCCGGACCGTCCTCGGCACCGACGAGCGCGCCTTCACCCGCGCCTGGCGTGCCGAGCTGCGCCGGCTGGCCGGCTGAGGCGCGACCCGTGGCAGCTGGAGGCAGGGTCCTGGTCGTCACCAACGACTTCCCTCCCCGCCGGGGGGGCATCGAGTCGTTCGTGCTGGCACTGTGCCAGCGGATGCCGCCGGACGAGGTCGTCGTGTACACCGCGTCCATGCCGGGAGACCGCGAGCACGACGCCGGTGTGGCGTACCCCGTGCACCGCGACCCACGCCGCACGCTGCTGCCGACCCCGGCAGTGCGCCGGCGCGTGGTGGAGGTGCTGCACGCGGAGGGCTGCGACCGGGTGCTGTTCGGCGCCGCCGCACCGCTCGGGCTGCTGGCCCCCGCCCTGCGCCGGGCCGGCGTGCGCCGGCTGGTGGCCCTCACGCACGGGCACGAGGTCTGGTGGGCGACCCTGCCGGGGAGCCGGCGGCTGCTGCGACGCATCGGGGACCACGTGGACGTGCTGACCTACGTGAGCCGGTGGTGCCGCGACCGCCTGACACCTGCCCTCTCACCGGACACGGTTCGAGGGATGGTCCGGCTCTCCCCGGGAGTCGACCCGCACCGCTTCTTTCCCGGCTGCGGCGGGCCGGCGGCGCGGCGGCGGCTCGGGATCGACCCTCGCGCGCCGGTCGTCGTGTGCACCGCACGGCTGGTGCGCCGCAAGGGGCAGGACACGCTGGTGCGGGTGTGGCCCGAGGTGCTGCGCTCACACCCGGCGGCGGTGCTGCTGCTGGTGGGTGACGGTCCTGCGCGCGCCCGGCTCGAGCGGCTGGCCCGACGCAGGTCGGTGACCGGGTCGGTCGTGTTCACCGGAAGCGTCGCCTGGGACGACGTGCCGGCGCTCACCGACGCCGGTGACGTGTTCGCGATGCCCTGCCGGACCCGGCGCGGCGGCCTCGAGCCCGAGGCCTGGGGGATCGTGCTGCTCGAGGCGCAGGCCTGTGGGCTGCCGGTGGTGGTCGGCAGCTCCGGCGGAGCACCCGAGGCGCTCGCCGCCCCGGACAGCGGCGTCGTCGTCGGGCACGACGCCGAGCTCGTCGGCGCGCTGGTGGCGCTGCTCCACCGCCGCCGGCGGCGGGGACCCGAGGACGCCGTGGTGCGCTGGACGTGGGACGGAGCCGCCGGGCGGCTGCGGTCCCTGTGGGGCCAGCCCGCCGGGTCGACGGAGCGACGGCAGCCGGTCAGTTCGCGAGGTCGTCGGCGAGGAGCCCGGAGCGGACGGCCTTCATGATCGCGTCCGCGCGATTGGCGGCGCCGAGCTTCTCGTAGATCTTGGCGATGTGCGTCTTGGTGGTGGAGTCGCTCACGTAGATGGAGCGTCCGATGGCGGAGACCGAGAAGCCACGCGCGAGCAGGCTCAGCACCTCGGACTCGCGAGGGGTGAGCTGTGGGCCGGACGGGGTCATCCGTCGACGCATGGCGTCGGCGAGGGCCGCCGCGGTGAACGAGCGGGGCGCCACCCGTGCGTGCCGTGCGGCGGCGACCACCTCGTCGGACGGCGCGTCCTTGGCCACGAACGCGGAGGCGCCCGCCTCCATGGCCGCGAACAGCTGCTCGTCGCCGGCGTACATGGTCAGGACGACGACGCCGGTGTCGTGCCCGCGCGACCTGATCTCGCGCACCAGCTCGAGCCCGGTACCGTCCGGCAGCCGTACGTCGATGACGACCACGTCCGGCGCCAGCTCGGTGAACCCCTTGAGCCCTTCCGCGACGGTCGCCGCGTGCCCAGCGACGGCGAAGTCGTCGGACCGCTCGAACGCCCTGGCCAGTCCCTGCCGGATGAGGTCGTGGTCGTCGACGAGGAGCACCCGGATGGGGCTGGTCATCGAGCGCTCACCTCCTCGGGGGCCCGGGACCGCCTGTCGGCCACGGTGACCTCCACCACCGTCCCTCCCGGCCGTCCTGTGGCCGGGTCACTGACGATGTCGATCGTTGCATCGATGCGGTCAGCGCGCTCGCGCATGATCGCGATGCCGTAGGAGTCCTCACCTCGGCCGTGGATGCCGGATCCGTCGTCGCGCACCACCAGGCTCGCCCGCGGCGGGTCGGTCCAGCAGTCCACCCACAGGTGCCGGGCCGACGCGTGCCGCCGGGCGTTCGTGATCGCCTCCTGGGCGATGCGCAGCAGCTCGGCCTCGACTGCCGGAGCGAGCCGGGAGGGCGCCTCGTCGAGGGTCAGGTGCACGGTCAGGTCCGACCTCGCGCCGACCTGCCGGACGTAGTCGGACAACGCGGCACCGAGCCCGTTCGCGGCCGACACGTCGCTGCGGAGGTCGAAGATCGACAGCCGCAGGTCCCCGACGACCCGTGACAGCTCGCCCCGCAGCTCGTGCAGCCCCCGCGCGAGCGTCGGGTCGGCGGAGGCCGCGAGGTCGTCCAGGACGTACCCCAGTGAGGCGACCTCCTGGGCGATCCCGTCGTGGATCTCGCGCGCCAGCCGCTGCCGCTCGTCGGCGGTGGCCAGGGTCCGCACCTCGTCGAAGACCAACGCGGCATCCAGTCGCAGGCTGTGCTCGTCCAGCTCGTGCAGGAGCGACGTCACCGTCTCGGCAGCCGGCGCCTGAGGCAGGCACGACACCGCGACCCCGAGCACGCGGGTGCCGACCCGGAGCGGGAGCACGACGCGGTGACGCGCCCGGGTCGGTCCCTCGAGAACGATCCCCTGGATCGCCCGCGCCTCGGCCCGGCACCGCTCCACCAGGGGGTCCGAGAGCACCAGCAGCTGCTGAGCGTCCGGACCCCGGTGGGCGAAGGGGACCAGTCCGGGGGACTGCAGCGAGATGAAGAGCGCGCCGCCGCTGTCGCCGAGCCGCTGGTGCATCGCCTCCAGCACGGCGGCGGCCATCCCCTGGCTGTCCAGGCCGGCCGACAGACGCCTTGTGACGCTGCGCAGCTGGGTCAGCAGCTGCCGAGCGGACTCGTAGTAGGCGTCGTTGTCCTCGGCCAGGCCGGGGACGCCCCGGCGGCGGAGCCAGGCGCCGAGCAGCCCGATCCCCAGCGCGGTCCCCAGCCACGGCGCGAGATCGAGCCACCGGCTCCCGTCCCGGGGCCAGGACTGCTCTGCGAGCAGCAGCGGCACCAGGCAGGCGCCGACGACCTCGGTCCCCAGGGCCGCCGCCACACCGGGCAGCGCTGCCTGCAGCCCGGCGAGCAACGGCAGGACCACCAGGTACGGCATCAGCGCGGCCGGCTCCGGCGCCAGGCCCGTGGCGACGGACACGACGACGGTCTCGGTCGCCAGCGCGGAGCGGGCGGCGCGCGGTCCGCTGGTGCGCGCCAGGTACGCCGAGAGCAGCCCGATCGCGACGACGGCCGCGACGGGTCCCCTGGACGCGGTGTCCTGCCGGACCGACGGCTCGAGGAGGACGACGACGAGCAGGGTCGCGAGAGCGACAAGGCGCGCCGCCACGGCCACCTGCTGACGCGGGGTCACCATCGGGTCACCTTCGACCAGGGCGCGCGTCCGCGTCTCGGGAACGCCGGAACTGGCCGCTCACCGGGCGTAGAGATCGTCCACGACGTGACGGAACTCGCTCATCACCACGTTGCGCTTCACCTTGAGGCTGGGCGTGAGCAGACCGTCCTCCTCGGTCCAGTCCACCGGCAGCACCACGAACCTCCGGACCGACTCCGCCTGGGACACGGCCTTGTTGGCGTCGTCCACTGCCGTCTGGATCTCCTGCTCGAGGTCCCGGTCGTGGACCAGGGCGGCGACGGCGGGCCGCTTGCCGCGCGCGGTCGCCCACTGCGCCGCCACCTCCTCGTCGACGGTCACCAGGGCCGCCAGGAACGGCCGGCCGTCTCCGACCACCATGCACTGGCTGACCAGAGGGTGTGCCCGGATGCGCTCCTCGAGCAGGCCGGGTGCGACGTTCTTGCCCCCGGTGGTCACCAGGATCTCCGTCTTGCGCCCGGTCACCCGGACGAACCCCTCGTCGTCGATCTCCCCGAGGTCGCCGGTGCGCAGCCAGCCGTCCTCCGCCAGGACCTCTGCGGTGGAGGAGGGGTCTCCCCAGTAGCCGCGCGTGACCTGGCCGCCGCTCACCGTCAGCTCCCCGTCGTCGGCGACCCGCACGGTGGTCCCGCCGATCGGGCGGCCCACTGTGCCGAGCTTGAGGGCGTCCGGCCGGTTGACGGTGACCGCAGCGGTCGTCTCGGTGAGGCCGTACCCCTCGAGGACCGGGAGGCCGATGCCTCGGTAGAGGTGGCCGAGCCGGTCCCCCAGGGGCGCGCCGCCGGAGACGCCGTACGCACACCGGCCACCCCACACCTCACGCAGCCCGGCGTAAACCAACCGCTCGTAGACGGCGTGCCGCACCCTCATCAGGGCCCCCGGCCGGCCTGCGTCGAGGGCTCGGCTGTAGGCGATCGCGCTCTCCGCAGCCCGGTCGAACCGCGGGCGGCGACCGTCCGCGGCCGCCCGCTTGCCCGCCGTCTTGAGGACCTGCTCGAAGACCCGCGGGACCGCCAGCACGAACGTGGGTCGGAACTGCCGCAGGTCGGTGCCGAGGCGGCGGACGTCGGTGCAGTGACCGAGCCGCACCCGCGCTCGCACGGCCCCGACCTGGACCACGCGCGCGAAGACGTGCGCGAGCGGGAGGACCAGCAGGGTCGCCGCGTCGTCGGCGTCGAAGAGGTCGTCGAGCTCCTCGAGTGCGGCACCGACCTCGAACATGAAGTTGCCGTGGGTGAGCTCGCAGCCCCGGGGTGGCCCGGTGGTGCCGGAGGTGTAGACCACTGTCGCCAGCGACTGCGGGCCGGCTGCGGTCCTCAGCTGCTCGAGGTCGTCGGCCGGGTAGGCGCGCCCGGCCTCCGCGAGCTCGGCGACGCCACCGTGCTCGAGGCACCACACCTGCTCCAGCGCCTCGAGTCGGTGCTGGACGGACCGCACCCGGCCCAGCTGCTCCTCGGTCTCCACGACCAGGGCGGTGGCGCCGCAGTCGGCCAGGATCTCGGCGGTCTGACCGGGCGTCGAGGTGGCGTAGACCGGCACCGTCACGCCGCCGGCGAACCAGATCGCGTAGTCCAGCAGGGTCCACTCGTAGCGGGTGCTCGCGAGCAGCGCCACCCGGTCGCCGGGCTCGACGCCGCTCCCGGCCAGGCCCCCGGCGACCTCCCGGACCTCGGCCAGGAACTCGGCGGCCGTGACGTCGCGCCAGCTGTCTGCCCGGCGCACCGAGAACGCCACAGCACCGGGATGGTCCGTGCCGTTGCGGACCACGTCGTCGGTGAGGTTGCCCGAAGCCGGGACGGCGTACGTCGCCGGGCTACCGAACTCCCGCACCGGTCTCCCCCTCGTCCGCCTCGCACGTCATGACACCCGCACGGACGGTACCCCGCGGTCGCACGTCCCCCGGAGCGACGCCGCGGATCCGCTACGCTCCCGAGTCCGGGACACCGTCGGGGCTCCGAGGAGCGCCGACCGGGGGGAAGGCACGACGCCATGGCGGAGCAGACCACCTCGAGCATCCTCATCGCCGCGGACCCGGCGTCGGTGATGGCCGTGATCTCCGACTTCGAGGCCTATCCGGTCTGGGCCTCCGGGGTGAAGCAGGCCGTGCCGCTTGCCGACGGCGCAGGAGGCGCCGTTGGTGCCGCGCGGCGCCCGAGCCGGGTGCACTTCGAGCTGGACGCCTCACCGATCAAGGACGCCTACACGCTGCACTACGAGTGGCAGGACGACCGGGCGGTCACGTGGACCCTGGTGGAGGGGAACATGCTGCGGGCCATGGACGGCGCCTACGAGCTCGAGCCGCGCGGCGAGGGCACCACCGAGGTGACCTACCGGCTCGCCGTCGACATCGCCATCCCGATGATCGGGATGCTCAAGCGCAAGGCCGAGAAGGTCATCATCGACACCGCCCTCAAAGGGCTCAAGAAGCGCGTGGAGTCGCTGGCCTGAGCCGGGCGTGGTTCGAGGGCGGCGCCCCACTACCGTGAGGCTCGGATCCGGCGTCGACGTTCGAGAGGGGAGACGTGGCTGTGGGAACCCCTGACCCCGATGAGGTGGGCAGCATCGGCGAGGAGGCGGCCAAGCTGTTGAGCGCCCTGCAGGGCTGGGTCGAGGTGGACCACAGCCCATCGGTCGACGACGAGTGCACGTGTCCGCTCTGCCAGGTCCTCGCCCTGGCCCGGGGCGTCTCGCCGGAGGTCCGCCAGCACCTGACGTCGGCGATGACCTCCCTGGTGCGTGCCGCCGCCGCCGCCCTGGCCACTCCGGTGCCTCCCCGCGAGGACCGCTGATGGGCCTGGCGGTGGGCATCGACGTCGGCGGCACCAAGATCGCCGGAGGTGTGGTCGACGAGCGCGGCAGGATCTTGGCGATGGCGAGACGCGAGTCCCCGGCGACCGACACCGACGCGATCGAGCAGAGCATCGAGGAGCTGGTCGAGGAGCTGCGACACGAGCACGTCGTCACGGCTGTCGGCGTCGGCGCGGCGGGCTTCGTGGACGCACGTCGCTCCACGGTCCTCTTCGCGCCCAACCTCGCGTGGCGTGACGAGCCGCTGCGCGCCGACCTCGAGAAGCGCATCGACCTGCCGGTCGTCGTCGAGAACGACGCGAACGCCGCCGCCTGGGGGGAGTTCGTCTTCGGCGCCGGCGAGGACGTGTCGGACAGCCTGCTGGTCACCGTCGGCACCGGCGTGGGGGGCGGCATCGTGCACGCCGGCGAGCTGCACCGCGGCGCCTTCGGCGTGGCCGCCGAGATCGGGCACCTGAGGGTGGTGCCGGGCGGACGACTGTGCGGCTGCGGCAACCGCGGGTGCTGGGAGCAGTACGCCAGCGGCACGGCGCTGGTGCGCGACACCAGGGACCAGGCCAGGCAGGGCTCGCTGATCGCCCGCGGCCTGGTGGACCGGGCCGGCGGTGACGTGGACGCGATCACCGGACCGCTGATCACCGAGGCCGCCCAGGACGGAGACCCTTTCGCGCGGGAGCAGCTCACGTCCCTCGGCCGCTGGATCGGGGAGGGGATCGCCAGCCTCGCCGCCGTGCTGGACCCGGCCGTCGTCATCATCGGCGGCGGCGTCTCCGAGGCCGGGGAGCTGCTGCTGCAGCCCGTCCGCGCGCACTTCGCTGCGAACCTGACCGGTCGCCACTACCGCCCGGAGCTGCAGGTGCGCCCCGCCCGGCTCGGCAACAAGGCGGGCCTGATCGGGGCCGCCGACCTCGCGCGCAGGCCCTAGCGCGCCGGAGCCGCCCCTCCCATCGGGGTCGAGGACACCATCGTGGAAGCCGTGGACACGCTCCGCCCGCGCGCCAGCGGCAACGCACTCGTGCGCGAGGCGCGCGAGCTGGTGGAGACGGAGCCCCCGCCGCGGGCGACCTGCTGGAGCCTGGTCGAGAGGCGCTCGCCCGTACGGTGACCCGCCGGGACCGTGACCGGCGTCAGGACCGGGCGGTCCGGTATCCCTCCACCAGCTCGCCGGCCAGCTGCTCGAGGAAGAGCCCCACGTCGGTGACGATCCCGCGGGCCTGGGAGGAGCCCCGGTCGGCCAGCTTGGTGACTGTCGCGGGGTTGATGTCCACGCACACCAACGGGATCGACGCCGGCAGGAGGTTGCCGGTCGCGACCGAGTGCAGCATCGTCGCCACCATCAGGCAGAAGCCCACGTCGCCGAGCTTCGCGCGCATCGCCCGCTGTCCCTCGAGGACGTCGGTGTAGACGTCGGGCAACGGCCCGTCGTCGCGCACGGAGCCGACGAGCACGAACTCCTTGCCCCTGGTGACCAGGGCGTGCATGATCCCGCCGGTCAGCACACCCGCCTCCACGGCCGCGGAGATCGAGCCTTCCTTGCGGATGGTGTTCAGGGCACGGATGTGGTGCTCGTGGCCGTGCTCGACGCCGCGGCCCTGCGCGAGGTCGACCCCGAGGGAGGTGCCGAAGAGCGCCGACTCGATGTCGTGGGTGGCCAGGGCGTTGCCGGCGAAGAGCACGTCGACGTATCCCGCCTCCACGAGCGCCACCATCGCCGGCGCCGCCCCGGTGTGCACGACGCCGGGCCCCCCGACCCACAGCACCTTGGTGCCGTCCGCCTTGGCCTGCCGCATCCCGTCGGCGACCTGCCGGACCAGCACGGCCTGCGGCTTCTCGCTGGACACGTCGGACTCCATGAACCCGAAGGAGCCCTCCGCCTTCGTCAACGGCGGCACGTCGACGCGGATGCCCGACGCGCCGCAGACCACCTGCATGCCCGCCTTCACGTCGGACATGGGCAGCGTGTAGACGCGAGGAGCCGGGCCGGAGTCGTCCACGACCAGACCGCAGTCCATCTCGGGGTTCTCCACGCGCACCCACCGGCCGGCGATGCGTACCCGGGTGGCGAGGTTGGTGGTGGAGTAGAAGTGGTCGGGGAACACGCCGTCGACCTCGCACACCGCGACCTCCGACTCCCCGGGGTCCACCTGGTTGACGCCCCGGCTCTGCAGCCGCATCAGCAGCCGCTGCAGCGCCTCGTCGTCCTCGTTGGTCACCGTGATGGTCGCGGAGGACAGGTCGGCGGCCTCGTGGCCCACGTCGAAGCGGTCGATCACCCAGTCGCCGCCGTACTCCCGGATGTCGTCGAGCACCCGGGACAGGATGCCGGTGTCGATCAGGTGGCCGGTGATCTCGACGGTCTCGCTCGCGTGCACGCCGGGGACCCTACACAACCCGGCCCTCGGCGACCGCCGCTCAGACGACCGCGCCGTCGCCCCAGCCGTCCCCGCCGTCGCGGGGCATCGTGCAGACCAGGTAGACGAAGCCGCCGACGAAGGCCGCCACCAGAGCCATGGTCAGCAGCGCGGGCGGCGTCCACCGGAGGACGACGGCGAGGATCATCAGAAGCGGCGGGGCGAACAGCCCGGCCCAGGCGAGCCGCCGCGCGGGAGTGCCTCGTGGCACCGGAGGCGGCTCCGGCGGGACGAAGTGCTCCTCCGGCCACTGGTCGTCTCCGGACTCCGCAGGCTGCCGGTCGGAGGTACGTCGCGCGTCGACGGCGTCCAGGTAGGACCGGTCGAACGGCGTAGGCGCCGGGGGCGCGTCGACACCTCCGGACGGGGCGTCGACGGTCGGACCCTCGTCCGGTGCGGCAGGAGTGGGCGTGGGCGGGTCAGCGACGGTGCCGTCCAGGCTGGCGCGATCCCCGTAGTTCGCCACGATCGCGCGCCAGGCGGCGTCCTCGTCGAGGGGTACGTCGGCGGGCTCCCCGGGGCCCTGCGGCGTCCCCTGGGGAAGATCGTCGCGCTGACCGTCGTCAGGAGAGGTCATGATCTCGTCACCCCCTCACCCCTGTCACTCGCAGCACGAACCGGACCGACTCCGCGAAGATGGTCGGGGCGTCGTGGTCGAGCGTAGCCACGTGGTAGCTGTTCTCAAGAACTCGCTCGGTCACGTCGCGCGAGGAGACCGTGGCGCGGATCAGCGTCGCCGACGACGGGTCGACGACGTGGTCCACGGCCGAGCGGAAGACCAGCAGCGGCTGGGTCACCTTGGGCAGGTCGTCGCGCAGCGCCTTCCAGCCCGTCATCATCGAGTGCGCCGCCTTCAGCGGGGTGCGCCGGTAGCCGTGCTCCACGACGCCCGGCTTCTTGATGTCGTCGGCGATGCCCGGGAACGACGGGACCAGGCGCTTGAGCACGGGCAGCGCGAGGACGTCCTTCCTCGCCGTGGTCACCGATGCGTTGACCAGGACCACGCCGGCCACCTCCCGGCCCCGGTCCGCGGCCAGCCGCAGGGCCAGCCCGCCGCCCATGGACAGTCCGCCGACCACGACGGAGTCCGTGTCGGCGCGCAGCTTCTCGAAGCAGCGATCCGCTTCGGCGTACCAGTCGCTCCAGGTGGTCCGGTTGAGGTCCCGCCACGTGGTGCCGTGTCCGGGCAGTCGCGGCACGGCGACCCCGAAGCCCTGGTCGGCGAGGTGGCGTCCCCACGGCCGCACCGAGGCCGGGGAGCCCGTGAACCCCTGCAGCAGCAGCACGCCGACCCGGTGCCCGCCGTCCGGGGTCGGGACCGCGTCAGCGAAGAAGGGCTCCGCGGTCGTCGAGATGGGCACGGAGGGCTCCTGGAGGAACGCGCCAAGCGGTGGCGGGTGGTGTTGAATGTCGAGCGCCGGGTATCGACGCGAGAGCTCGAGACGCCCCGAGAAGCGCCACCACGGTCGACGTACGAATCGTCGCACGCGGCCGGAACCCGGGCTAGGGTTTCGCACGGCGGCACCGACGCAGGAGGAGGGCCCCTTGTTCTACTGGCTGCTCAAGTGGGTCGTCCTGGGCCCGGTCCTCAAGACGGTGTTCCGGCCACAGGTCGAGGGTGTCGAGCACGTGCCCGCCGAGGGCGCCGCCATCTTGGCCAGCAACCACCTCTCCTACGCTGACTGGCTCTTCATGCCGCTGACCCTGACCCGCCGGGTGACGTTCGTTGCCAAGGCCGAGTACTTCACCAGCCCGGGCCTCAAAGGCTGGTTCCAGAAGAAGTTCTTCTCCGGTGCCGGTCAGGTGCCGATCGACCGGACGGGCGCCACGGCAGCGGAGGGCGCACTCGCTGCGGCGAACCGGATCCTGGGTGAGGGCGGCCTCTTCGGCATCTACCCCGAGGGCACCCGGTCCCACGACGGCCGGCTCTACCGCGGGAAGACCGGAGTGGCCCGGCTGGCGCTCGAGAACAGGGTCCCGGTGGTCCCGGTCGCGGTGGTGGGCACCGACGTGGTCGCGCCTCCGGGCAAGAAGTTCGGTGCGTTCACCCGCCCGGTGGTGCGCTTCGGCGCCCCGCTGGACTTCTCGCGCTACGAAGGCCTCGAGAACGACCGGTACATCCTGCGCTCGATCACCGACGAGATCATGTACGAGATCATGCGGCTGTCCGGCCAGGAGTACGTCGACATCTACGCCGCGCAGGCCAAGGCGCTCGACAAGGAGGCCAAGCGGCCCGGCGGACACTCGGGAGGGCGATCCACCGGCGGGTCGGCGGGAGCAGCCGAGGGCCCCGAGCTCAAAGCGTCCTGAGCGTGTGGGGGACCGCGGGTACGCCGGCGTCCGGCTCGCCGTGACGGTCGCTCCGCGGGCGGCTGCCGCAGCCGAGGTCCGCACCACCCTCTTCCGGTCCCTGGCCGTGCTGCGCCTGGTGGTCGCCGGCTATGCCGTGCTGCTGCAGCTCTCCCGATGGCGCGAGCTGGAGCGGCCCGTCGCCGCGTGGGCGGTGGTCGCGGCGATCGTGGTCTGGAGCCTCGCGGCCGCCTGGGCGTACGACGCACCGCGCCGTCGCGGACTGCCGCTGCTGGTCGCGGACTTCGCGGTGGCCGCCACCGCGCTGCTGAGCACGCCCTACGTGCAGAGCGACGCGATGCTGGACCGGCACGCGTCCACGATGCCTTCGTTCTGGGTCGTGGTGCCCGTGCTCGCCTGGGCCGTGATGCGCGGGTGGCCCGGGGGTCTGGCCGCCGCAGCTCTGATGTCCGTGCTGGACCTCTCCGTGCGCACCGACCTCACGGGCACCAACTGGGGGAACATCTTCCTGCTGCTCCTCGCTGCCGGGGTGGTGGGCCACTCGACGGCGCTGATCATCGAGGCGAGCGAGGCGCGGGTGGAGGCGGAGCGGGTCGCCGCGGTCCTCTCCGAGCGCGCCCGTCTCGCCCGGGCGGTCCACGACGGTGTGCTCCAGGTGCTCGGACTCGTCCAGCGCCGCGGCGGGGAGCTGGGCGGCGACGGAGCCGAGCTGGGACGGCTGGCCGCCGAGCAGGAGGCCGCGCTGCGGGCCCTCGTGCACGGCGGAGTCGCCGCGCCGACGGCGAGCCGGGCAGGCGGCGACGCCGACCTCGTGGCTGCGCTGGCGCCGCTGGCGTCGCGCACCGTCACGGTGTCCGACCCGGGCAGCGAGGTGCTTCTCCCCGAGCCGGTGGTCACCGAGCTGCAGTCCGTCGTCCGTGCCTGCCTGGACAATGTCGAGCGCCACGTGGGACCCGACGCGCCTGCCTGGGTGCTCGTCGAGCAGATGGCGGACCGCGTCGTCGTCACGGTCCGCGACGAGGGCCCCGGCATCCCTCCGGGGCGGCTCGACGAGGCCGACCGGGCGGGGCGGCTGGGGGTCAAGGAGTCCGTCCGCGGCCGGATGGCCGACCTGGGAGGAGCAGCGGAGCTGGTCACCGGCCCCGGGCAGGGGACCGAGTGGGAGCTGACGGTGCCGCGACCCGGCGGCCCCGACCGCCTACGCCGGACCGGCGGCACCACGACCCCTGAGCGGGCTAGCGGCTGAGCCCCGGGTGGACCGCGACGCTGTCCCGGTCCACCCCCACCTCTGGTGTGCCGGCCGGCGACCACGTGAAGAAGTGGTCCACGTCGTCGACGGAGCGCAGGACGAAACCCCGTGAGGAGCAGAGCGCGGCGGCCCGGTCGTCGGTCCGGCTGACCCGGACGGTGACCGGCCTGCCGTCCCGCGAGGCCTCGTCCGTCAGGGCGTCCAGCAGCCGCTGCTCGATGCCCGCGTCGTGGAACCGAGGCAGCAGGGTGAGGTCCAGCACGAGCACCTCGGTGTCGGTGCCGAACAGGTACAGCCGTCCGACGCTCTCGCCCTCATGGGTGACGAGGAACCGCCGGTGCCCCGGGTAGCGGTTCGCGAAGCGCCGCTCCTGGGCGATGTGCTGGATCCGCAGGACGTGACGAGCCAGGTTCTGGTTGGGGAGCGCTGCCACCTCGCTCTGCCAGGTGGTGCAGAAGACCTGGTAGAGGAACGCGTCGTCCGAGGAGTGGCACGGCTTCAAGTACGGCAGTCGTCCCACCGAGACCACGGCCACCACCTCCCCTCCGAACAAGTATCGGGGGTGCGTGCCAGGAGATGAACCCCCCGGCGGAGGACGGCAGGGAAAATCCCCGTCGGCGTCTAGCCTGCAGCAGTGACCATCCATGCCGATCACCCGTTCATCGACCCCGATCGGGACCCGGTGCGACGGCTCCGGGGGCGCCTGGGTGGGGCGGTCACGCTGTGGACCACCGGCAGCGGGTCGGGCCGTGTCGGCCTCACCGTGTCCTCCGTGCTGGTCGCCGCCGGGGAGCCGCCGCGGGTGCTGGGGCTCGTCGACCCCGACTCGGACCTCGCAGCGGGCGTCGCGCACACCGGTACGGCGGTGGTGGCGCTGCTGCAGTGGGAGCACCGGGACCTCGCCGACGCCTTCGCGGGGGTGGCGCCGGCTCCCGGTGGGGTGTTCCGGCTGGGCCGCTGGTCGGACACCGCGTGGGGTCCGCTGCTCGACGGGGTGTCCGCGTGGGCCGGGATCCGGCTCGGCGGGCCCGGGGAGCCGGGCGGGACCGGAGGCGCGGTCGGCCGGCAGGTGGGCTGGTCGCTGCTGCTGGACGGGGAGGTCGAGCGCGTGGAGATCGCCCCCGAGGGGCAGCCGCTGCTGCACCGGCGTGGCCGGTACCAGCGGCAGTCCTGACCTCGCTAGCCTGACCGGGTGACGGGTCGGCGATGAGTGGGTCGGCAGGGTTGGGGGCGGCGCCCGCCGAGCGCCCGACCGTGATGGTCGTCGACGACCACCCGATGTGGCGCGAGGCGGTGGCCCGGGACCTGATCGAGGCCGGCTTCGACGTGGTGGCCACCGCCTCCACCGGGACCGAGGCGGTGACCCGTGCGGCCGCCGTACGTCCCCGCGTGGTGGTCCTCGACCTGCAGATCCCCGCCCCGAACGGTGTCGAGGTGACGGGGAGCCTGGTGCGGGCCGACGCCACGGTGCGCGTGCTGATCCTGTCGGCGTCAGGGGAGCAGTCCGACGTGCTGGAGGCGGTCAAGGCGGGAGCGACCGGCTACCTGGTCAAGTCGGCCTCGCGGGACGAGCTGTTGTCCGCGGTGCGTCGCGTCGCGGCAGGCGACACCGTGTTCACCCCCGGGCTGGCCGGACTGGTGCTCGGGGAGTACCGACGGCTGTCCGACTCGCCCGGGACCTCTGTCGCCGCGGGTGCTCCCCGGCTCACCGACCGTGAGACCGAGGTGCTCCGGCTGGTGGCCAAGGGTCTGTCGTACAAGCAGATCGCGGACCGCCTGGTGCTGTCCCACCGCACGGTGCAGAACCACGTCCAGAACACGTTGCGCAAGCTGCAGCTGCACAACCGGGTGCAGCTGGTCCGCTACGCCATCGAGCAGGGCCTCGACGAGCAGTGAGCGCCCTATCCTCGGACCCGTGGCCGCGGATCCTCTGCTGAGCATCGCCGAGGAGCTGTACGGGCTGACGCCCGGCGAGTTCACCGGCACGCGGAACGCCTGGGCCAAGCAGACCAAGGCCGACGGCGACCCCGAGCTCGCGAAGCGCGTGGGCGAGCTGCGCAAGCCGTCGCTGCCGGCGTGGGTGGTCAACATGATGATGCGCCACCAGGGCGAGGAGATGGCCCAGGTCCTGGATCTGGGGGCCTCGCTACGGCAGGCCCAGGCGGACCTCGACGGAGAGGCGCTGCGCGAGCTGACCCGCCAGCGGCGCCAGCTCACCACCGCGGTGACCCACCAGGGGCGGATGCTGGCCGGTCAGCTGGGCCAGAAGGTGACCGAGGCGGTCGCCGACCAGGTGCAGGCCACGCTGCACGCGGCCATGGTCGACGAGGACGCGGCGGCCGCGGTCCGCAGCGGGATGCTGGTCGGCCCGCTGGTGGCGACCGGCGTGGGGAGCGCCGACGTGGTGGATGCGGTGGCGGTCCCCGCCGCCATCGGGATGACCGCACGACCGAGAGCGCGGACCGCGCCGGCGGCTTCGGCGCCCGTGCCGGAGCGGCCCGGGCTGAGCGTGGTTCCCCCGCCGGAGCCGACGCCGGACGAGCAGCAGCGGGCCCGCGAGGCCGAGCAGGAGGCCCGGCGCCGGTCCGCCCAGGAGGCGGTGGCGGCAGCCCTGGCCGACGCGGACGAGGCGCAGCGCCGGCTGCGCAAGGCGGACAAGCGGGTCAAGAGGGTCCAGGCCCACACCCTCCAGACCGCCGACGAGCTCGACCAGGCGCGGCGCCGGGTCGCGGAGCTCGAGCACGAGCTCGAGGGGCTCGACGACGAGGCCGGGTCGGCGGAGGAGCGGCGGGTCCGGGCCGAGCAGCGGTACGCCGAGGCGCAGCGGGCGCTGGAGCAGGCGCAGGCAGCGCTGTCGGAACTGTCCGAGCTGGACGGTGCCTGAGGGGCCGCGCTCGAGCCGGGACGCCGGGGGGACCCAGGGCCAGCAACCAGGATCGGTCACGGTGACCTGTTGTGGTGCGACGGGCCGGCTGTCGGCGACCCGAAGCGGTGACGGCGTACGGCGGCCGGAGCGGCTCAGGCCGGTGCAGCCCCGGCGGTGTCGCGCAGTGCCTGGAGCACCAGCACGTCGACCCACCCGGAGGAGGGGTCCAGGTCGGCGCGCATCTCGTAGTTCTCGCTGCCGACCCAGGCGGCCAGGTCGCGGTGACCCGTCGCGCGCGCCAGGGCCTCGAGCTCGGCACGGAGGGGCGCGTCGAGCGGGACCTTCTCCTGCTCGGTCGAGGCGGTCAGGTACAGCCGGTGCAGATCCAGCAGCCGCTCGAGCTCCGCGCACGGGTCCGGGTGGTCGTCGACCCGGAGGTCGACCGCGACGTCGTCGAGGCCGCCGTACCCGGCGCCCTCCCGCACCACCAGCAGCGCCGCGGACTGCCGACCACGGCGGTCCCCGCCGGCCCGGTCGCCGGCCCGCAGCGCAGCAAGCAGCCGACGGGCCAGCACGCCCTCTGGGGCGGTCGCGTGCCACGACTCCTCCATGGCGGCGAGCACCTCGGGACCCGCCAGCACGTTGCCCTGCAGGCTCACCCCGTCCCCGACCCGGTCGCCCGCCCAGGGGAGGCAGTCGGCACCCGTGTGCGCAGCGGCCGTGCCGTCCAGGTCCACGATGCCGACCTGCCGGTGCGTGGGGGCCTCGTCGTCGGCCACGACCCGCTCCAGGGCGACCGGTGCGGTGGCGCCCTCGTCGAGCAGCGCCAGCAGCCGTCCCTTCCAGGACACGTTCGCGTCGGCCTGCGTGGCCAGCGCTCCGATGCCGGCGACCGCGGCGGGAACCACCGAGCCCACCGCCAGGAACTTCGAGGCGACCGCCACGCCCCACGACGTGCCGTCCGGGGACCGGGCCACGATCGAGAAGGTCATGGGTGCGAGCCTAGAGGCTGCCCAGAGGCCGCGCGCCGCACCCGCCCGTCCGCCTCTCGACCCGGGAGGAGCCCCGGCCGACGAGGAGGGCGGGCGATCGCTAGTGTCAGGACGACGGCACCGGCGACGACGAGCGAGGAGACCACAGCATGCGTGTGGGAGTACTGACCGGCGGCGGCGACTGCCCCGGGTTGAACGCGGTGATCCGCGCGGTGGTGCGCAAGGGCGTCGGCGAGTACGGCTTCGACTTCGTCGGCTTCCTCGACGGCTGGCGCGGTCCGCTGGAGAACAAGACGACCCCGCTCGGCGTCGACCAGGTCCGCGGGATCCTCCCCCGCGGCGGGACCGTGCTGAAGTCCTCGCGCACCAACCCCTTCAAGATCGACGGCGGCGTCGAGCGGATCAAGGAGAACCTGGCGGGCCACGGCGTGGACGCCCTGATCGCCATCGGCGGTGAGGACACCCTCGGGGTCGCCACCAAGCTCGCCGACCTCGGCGTCAACGTGGTCGGGGTCCCCAAGACGATCGACAACGACCTCTCCGGGACCGACTTCACGTTCGGCTTCGACACCGCAGTCAACATCGCCATGGAGGCGATCGACCGGCTGCACACCACCGCCGAGTCGCACCACCGGGTGCTCGTCGTCGAGGTGATGGGCCGGCACGCAGGGTGGATCGCCCTCCACGCGGGCATCGCCGGCGGCGCCAACGTCGTGCTCATCCCCGAGCAGCCGTTCGACATCGAGAGGGTCTGCGAGTACGTCGAGAAGCGCTTCCGGTCGCACTACTCGCCCATCGTCGTGGTCTCCGAGGGCGCCGTCCCGATCGCCGGCCGGGACATGACCCTGGCCAGCGGCGAGACCGACGCCTTCGGTCACGTACGCCTCGGCGGCATCGGCGACCGGCTCGCCAAGGAGATCGAGACCCGGACCGGCAAGGAGGCCCGCGCCGTGGTCCTCGGTCACGTGCAGCGCGGTGGGACTCCCACCGCCTTCGACCGCTGGCTCGCCACCCGGTTCGGCCTGCACGCGGTCACCGCCGTCGCCGAGCAGGACTACGGCACCATGGTCGCCCTCCGCGGCGCCGACATCGTGCGCGTCCCCCTCGCGGAGGGCACCGGGGAGCTCAAGCTGGTGCAGCCCGCGGCGTACGCCGAGGCCGAGGTGTTCTTCGGCTGAGCCCCGAGCGCGAGAGGACGCCGGCACCGTGACGGACGACCTGTCGCCCGACGAGCTGGCGTTCCTGCTGGCGACGTTCGACCACGTCCGCGACGGCCAGCTGGACCGGCTGGTCGAGAAGCTCGACGCAGGCGTGCCGGTCAACCTGACCAACGGCACGGGCGACACCCTGCTCATCCTGGCGGCCTACCACGCCCACGACGACGTGGTGGAGGCGTTGATCGCGCGGGGAGCCGATCATGCCCGGGTCAACGACAGGGGCCAGACGGCGCTGGCCGCGGCGGTCTTCCGTCGGCACGCAGGGATCGTCACCGAGCTCCTGCGCGCCGGCGCGGACCCCCACCATGGCCCGCGGTCGGCGGTGGCGGTGGCGACCTTCTTCGAGCTGCCGGACATGCTCGCACTGCTCGGCGGCTGAGGGCTGCGGGGCCGGGCCGCGGGCTCAGCGCAGGTCGAGCCGCATCACGACGCGAGGGAAGCCGCCCGAGACCGCCGAGGTGTCCGCGGCCTTGGTGAAGCCGGCGCGCTCGAACAGTGCGCGGGTGCCGACGTAGGCCATCGTGGTGTCGACCTTGGCTCCCGCGTTGTCCACGGGGTAGCCCTCGACCGCTGGCGCGCCCTGAGCCTGCGCGTACGCCGCGGCACCCTCGAGCAGTGCCGAGGAGAGGCCCCGGCCACGGTGACCCGGTCGGACCCGGATGCACCAGGCCGACCACACCGGAAGGTCGTCGACGTGCGGGATCTTGGTGGACCGGGCGAAGGGCAGCTCGGAACGAGGTGCGACGGCGGCCCAGCCGGCGACCTCCCCGTCGGCGTAGACCAGGACGCCCGGGGCGATCTCGCGGGCGCACAGCCGCGCGACGTGGTCGGCCCGCGCCCGGCCGACCAGCTCGCGGTTGGTCCGCGAGTCGAGGCGGTGGCTCAGGCACCAGCAGACCGACGAAGCGGGGTTCCTGGGTCCGAGCATGGTGGCGACGTCGTCGAACCGCGCGCTGGTGGCGGGGGCGACCTCGATCCTCACGAGCCCACGCTAGCCCTCCGGGGCCGCCTCCGCGGCACGTCGCTCCCGTGCCCGGCGCTTGCCCGCGTGCATGGCCGCGACGCGGGCGACCGGGATGGTGTGCCCCTCCTCGACCAGTCCTGGGTCGAGGACCTGAGGCGGCGGCATCAACCGGGCCCACGGGTCCGCGCCGCCGATCGACCTCGGCACGCTGAGGACCGTGAAGTCCGCCGGCGAGACGCCGGGAAGGTCGTCCCAGGCCACGGGGTGGGACACCGGGACCCCCGGACGCACCCGGGGGCTGTACGCCGCCACCACGGTCGCGCCACCGGACCGCGTCGCGTCGAGGAAGACCTTGCCGTTCCGCTCCTCGACGACGAACGCCGTCGTCGTCCGCTCCGGGTCCAGACGCTCCGCTCGCGCCGCCACGGCGCGGGTGGCGGCCGCCACGTCCGGCGCCGACTGACCGGGAGCCAGGGGGACGACGACGTGCACGCCCTTGGCCCCGCTCGTCTTCGCCAGCGCTGCCAGCCCCACCGTGGCCAGCGCCTCCCGGACCAGCAGGGCGCCCTGCACAGCAGCTGCGAAGGCCTCGGAGCCCGCGGGTGGGTCGAGATCGACGACGAGGTGGGTGGGGGCGTCGAAGGAGAGTCCCCGGAACAGGGTCGGGTGGTACTCGACCGCCCGCTGGTTCGCGAACCACAGCAGCGTCTGCCTGTCGTCGCAGACGGGGTAGCGGACCACCCGTCGCCCGTCCTGCGTCGGGACCTCGAGCGTCGGGACCGACGCGGGGGCGTACGCCGGCAGGTTCTTCTGCATGAACGCGTCCTGCCCGCGCAGCACCCGCACCACGCTGAGGGCCCTCCCGGCCAGCACCGGGACGATCAGGTCCGCGACGGCGTCCAGGTAGTCGACGAGGTGGCGCTTGGTGGCGCCGGCGTCGGGGAACAGCGGCTGGTCGAGGTTGGTCAGCCGGACGCCGTACCGCTCCTCCGCTGGCATGCCGGCATTCTGCCTCGCCGAAGGCCGGCGCGCGGCGTTGTGGGTCGGCTCAGGTGTCCAGCCACTCGATGAGGTGAGCGGCGAGGGCCGAGTCGGACATGCCGGCCCTGGTCGCGGCGCGGCGGAAGGAGTCCGACGCGTCAGCGGGGTCGGCGTCGACCAGGCGGGCCACCAGGCTGATGGCCCAGTCGATCGAGTTCTGGTCCCTCGCCCGCTCCGGGGCCAGGGCGTTCGCGAGCCGCTGCGCGGGGGTCTGCTCGGCGCGTCGCAGCCCGTCGACGGCGAGCCCGGCGCAGAGGTCTGCGAGCTGCTGCTCGTGGCCGTCCAGGGCGTCCCCGCGTGAGTCGTACAGCGTCAGCGCCCCGACGACGACACCGTCGTCGGTGACCGGCAGTGACAGCACGGAGCCCACGCCGGCGCTCCCGGCGGAGAGGCCCAGAAGTCCCCAGGGGCTCGCCTCGTCGCTGTCGGCGAGCCGGGCCTCCACCCGCGTCCCGTAGAGCGGGGACATCACGCAGGGGCCGCCGTCCAGGTACTGCACGGCGTCGAGTGCAGCGGGAACGGAGCCGGTTGCTGCGACCGTGTGCAGGAGGCCCTGGTCCAAGCGGCCCAGGGTGACCCAGCGACAGCCGGCGGTCACCGCTCGCGCCCGCTCGAAGATGACGGACGCGGCGTTCGCCGGACGCGGAGTGTCCGCGCCTGTCGGCAGATCGTGCAGTGTCGGCAGCGTCGTCTCAGGCATGTGTCCTCCGGAACGGCTCGTGGGTGCGGGGCGGGCGCGACAGCGAGCCGTCGTACCCCTTCGGCGACGCCACACGCGTCTAGGCAGTACTGGCAGCGGCGTCGCACCGCGCTGCTGTCGGAGGGCGCGCCTACGGTGGCTGCATGGTCGCCACCACCGCCCTCTCCGCGGCACGCGCTGCGGTCGCCGACCGCGTCATCACCGCCATGGCCGGCCCCGACGCACGCCTGCGGGAGGACCAGGCGACAGCCGTCGCGGCGCTGTCCGGGTCGGCCGCCCGGGTGCTGGTGGTGCAGGCGACCGGGTGGGGCAAGTCGGCGGTCTACTGGGCCGCCACCGCCGTACGCCGGGACGAGGGGTTCGGACCCACCCTCGTGGTCTCGCCGCTGCTGTCGCTGATGCGGGACCAGGTCGCCGCGGCAGCACGGGCAGGGCTGCGCGCGGCGACGGTCAACTCGTCGAACATCGACGAGTGGGCGTCGGTGGAGGCGTCCTTGCGGAGCGGGGGGCTCGACGTGCTGCTGGTCTCCCCGGAGCGGCTGGCCAACCCGGGCTTCGGACGGCGCGTCCTCGACGGGCTCGCCGGGCGGCTCGGGCTGCTGGTCATCGACGAGGCGCACGCGATCTCCGACTGGGGCCACGACTTCCGCCCCGACTACCGACGTGTCTCCGACGTCCTGCAGCGGCTCAACCCGGACACCCCGGTGCTGGCGACCACCGCGACGGCCAACCGGCGCGTCACCGACGACGTCGCCGCGCAGCTGGGCGCGACCACGATGGTGCTGCGGGGGCAGCTGGCGCGGGCGAGCCTGGAGCTGTCGGTCGTGGACCGGCTGTCACCGCTGGAGCGCTACGCCTGGGTCGTCGACCACCTGCCGCGGCTGGAGGGGTCCGGCATCGTCTATGCCCTCACCGTGGCCGACGCCGAGCGGCTGGCCGCCGCCGTGCGAGACGCCCACGGCGACGCCGTACCGGTCGCCGCCTACACCGGGCAGCTCGACGCCGAACGACGGCACGAGCTCGAGGACTCGCTGCGGGACAACCGGCTCAAGGCCCTCGTCGCCACGTCCGCGCTGGGGATGGGCTACGACAAGCCCGACCTGGGCTTCGTGGTGCACGTGGGCGCGCCACCGTCGCCGGTGTCCTACTACCAGCAGGTCGGGCGGGCCGGGCGGGCGATCGAGCACGCGCACGCGGTGCTGCTGCCGTCGGACGCCGACTCCGGGGTCTGGGACTACTTCGCCACCTCAACGATCCCGGTGCCCGAGCAGGTGCGAGCGGTCCTCGACGTGCTCGACAGGTCCGCCGGTGAGCCGCTGAGCGTGGTGGCGATCGAGGCGCAGTCGGGCGTACGCCGCGGCCGGGTCGAGCTGATGCTCAAACAGCTGGCCGTCGACGGCATCGTCGACCGGGTGGAGGGCGGCTGGCTCGCCACCGGCACGGCGTGGTCCTACGACGCCGAGCACTACGAGGGCGTGGTCGCCGTCCGCCGACGCGAGGCGGACATCATGCGGTCCTACGTCCGCGGCGAGCGCTGCCTGATGGAGCTGCTGCAGGAGTCGCTGGACGACCCTGCGGCCGAGCCCTGCGGTCGCTGCTCGGTGTGCCGCGGGGAGCTGCCCGCGCAGCTGGAGGGACGTCCCTCCCCGGAGACCGTGCGTGCCGTCACGGCCCTGCTGCGCGGTCAGGTGCATCTGCTGGAGCCGCGCAAGATGTGGCCCGGGGGAGCGTTCGGGTCCCGCGGCCGGATCCCCGCCGAGGAGGCGCACGCCGTCGGGCGCACGCTGGTCTTCGCCGACGCGCCGGAGTGGCGGGAGACCGTCGTCGCGATGTTCGCGCGCGACGCGCCCGCTCCGTCCGACGTCCTGGAGGCCTGCGTGCGGCTGCTCGCCTCGTGGCGCACCGCGTGGCCGGCGCGTCCCGAGGTGGTCGTCGACCTGACTGCCACCGGCTCGCCGCAGCTGGTCGGCTCGGTGGCGGACCACCTCGCCTCCGTGGGACGCCTCGCCCGCGCGTCCCTGACCGGCCCGGCCGCACCTCCGGACCTGCGCGAGCTGAGCTCCGCCGACGAGGCAGCCTTCTGGCGGGACTCGCTGGACGCCTCCCCGGCCGCCGGTGCGGTCGCCGGGCGGGTCGTCCTGCTCGTGGTGGACGCGTCCTCCTCCCTCTGGCCGGTCACGGTGGCATCGGCGGTGCTACGGCGGGCGGGTGCCTCGGTCGTGCTCCCGCTGCTGCTGCACCGCCGACCCTGAGCGGTCGGCCGCGACCACAGGGGCGCGCGACACGACGGACCGTCACAGCGACCTGATGGCGTTTGGCCGTCGCCGCTGCGAGGGTAGGACGACTGCTCCCGGCGAAAGGCCCCTGATGAGCACGAACGTCGAATCGACCACACCGGACCTCAACGGGGACCAGCCCGACCTGAACAGGGTCATCGGCCCCAAGCTGCTGCTGCTGTTCATCGTCGGGGACATCCTCGGCACCGGCGTCTACGCCCTCACCGGTGCGGTCGCAGGGGAGGTGGGCGGCGCGGCCTGGGCGCCGTTCCTGCTGGCCTTCGCCGTGGCGACCGTCACCGCGTTCTCCTACCTGGAGCTGGTCACCCGCTACCCGCAGGCTGCGGGGGCGGCGCTGTACACGCACAAGGCCTTCGGGGTGCACTTCCTGACGTTCCTGGTGGCGTTCACGGTCATGTGCTCGGGCATCACCTCCGCGTCCACTGCCGCCAACGCCTTCGCGGGGTTCCTCAACGACGGCTTCGGGTTCGACATGCCGTCCGGCGGCCTGGGGCTGACCCTGGTGGCCCTCGCCTTCATGCTGCTGGTGGCCGCGGTGAACTTCCGCGGGGTCGGCGAGAGCGTCAAGGTCAACGTCGTCCTCACCCTCGTCGAGCTCTCCGGCCTGCTCCTGGTCATCTTCGTCGGCCTCTACGCCATCACCGGCGGCAACGCCGACTTCACCGAGGTGACCGTCTTCGAGTCCAGTGAGGACAAGAGCGCGTTCTTCGCGCTCACCGCGGCCACGTCGCTGGCGTTCTTCGCGATGGTGGGCTTCGAGGACTCGGTCAACATGGCCGAGGAGTGCACGAACCCGGTGCGCGACTTCCCGAAGATGATGCTCACCGGCCTGGGGATCACCGGCCTGATCTACCTCCTGGTCTCCGTCACCGCGGTGGCGCTCGTCCCGGTCGGCGACCTGACCGACCCCGACAAGGGCTCCGCGCTGACCCAGGTGGTCGCCGCCGGGGCGCCGGACCTCCCGTTCGACACCCTCTTCCCCTTCATCGGCATGTTCGCGGTGGCCAACTCGGCGCTGATCAACATGCTGATGGCCAGCCGGCTGCTCTACGGGCTGGCCAACCAGGACGTGCTGCCGCGCTCGCTCGGCAAGGTGCACCCCACCCGGCGTACGCCGTGGGTGGCGATCATCTTCACCACGCTGATCGCCTTCGGGCTGATCACGTACGTGGTGCAGGCCAGCGCCTCGGAGGCCGGGGCGTCCAACATCGCGCTGCTCGGCGGCACCACGTCGCTGCTGCTGCTGTGCGTCTTCACCGTCGTGAACGTGTCGCTGCTCGTGCTGCGCCGTCGCACTGTCGACCACGAGCACTTCCGCACACCGGTGTTCCTGCCGGTGATCGGTGCGGTCACGTGCGCCTTCCTCGCCGGCCCGTGGGCCCGCAGCGACGAGCAGCAGGAGCAGTACGTCATCGCCGGTGGGCTGCTGGTGGTCGGGATCGTGCTGTGGCTGGGCACGTGGCTGTGGAACCGCGGGGTGCGGGCGAAGAGGACCGGCTTCCGCGACGTGGACTCGCTCAGCGGCTGACCGGGCGGCTGACTCGGCGCCCGGCTCGGCGTCCGGCTCGTGTGGCTCACCGCCGGGTGGGTACGGCGGCGGCTCTCACGAGCAGCCGACGAGCAGGAGCCACCATGACCGAGGACACCACCACCGCACCCCGCCCGCTGGCACTCGTGACGGGTGCCTCCACCGGCATCGGCCGCGCCCTGGCGCACGTGTTCGCTGACAACGGGTTCGACCTCGTCATCGCAGCCGACGACGACGCCATCACCTCCGCGGCGGAGGCACTGCGGGCCGGCGGCTGCACGGTGACCGCGGAGCAGGTGGACCTCTCCACCGCCGAGGGAGTGGAGGCGCTGTACCGGACCGCCGCCGGGCTCGGCACCGTCAGCGCGGCGGCGCTCAACGCCGGCGTGGGGGTCGGGGGCCGCTTCGACGAGACCGACCTCGACCGGGACCTCGGGGTGGTCGACCTGAACTGCCGCTCCACGGTGCACCTCGCGAAGCTGCTGACCCGGGACATGGTCCGGGCCGGTGAGGGTCGCCTGCTGTTCACGGCCTCGATCGCGGCCACCACGCCGGGCCCGTACCACGCGACCTACGCCGCCTCGAAGGCGTTCGTGCACTCGTTCGCCGAGGCCATCCGGGTCGAGCTCGCGGACACCGGCGTGACCGTGACCTCGCTGATGCCCGGGCCGACCGACACCGACTTCTTCGAGCGCGCCGACATGCTGGACACGAGGCTGGGCGCGATGAAGGGCAAGGACGACCCCGACGACGTCGCGCTGGACGGCTTCGCGGCCCTGATGGCCGGCAAGGACCACGTGGTGGCCGGGTCGGTGAAGAACAAGGTGCACACGACCACCGCGACCCTGCTTCCGGACAGCAAGGTCGCCGCCGGCATGGGCAAGATGACCGAGCCGGGGTCAGCCGACTGATCGGCTGAGGTCCGCGACCAGGGCGCGGTGGTCGGACAACGGCAGCTCGACCACCTCGTCGTGGTGCACGCTCAGGTCCGGGTCGTCGGTGAGGATGTGGTCGAGCTGCTCGGCGGGCTCGTCGGCCGGGAAGGTCAAGCCGATGGCCAGCGAGCGCAGGCCGGTGAGGTCCGAGGCCTTGCGGGCGTCCATGTTCAGGTCGCCGGTGAGGACCAACGGCCCCTGCCCCGCTCGCAGCGACCGCATCAGCAACCGGAGCTGGCGGCTGTTCCACCACCGGATGAACGACAGGTGCGTGGTGGCGACCCGCATCGCACCGGAAGGTGTCTGCACCTCGGCGACCACCGCGACGCGCGGCTCGTCGCGCACCCACTCCGGACGCCACCTGCCACGGAACCGCACCGGTGTGGAGGTGGGCACGGGTGGCAGCCGCAGCACCTGCCAGCCTGTGACCGGGAACCTGCTGAGCAGCGCGATGCCGTACGCCGCCGCGTCGGGCTGCTCCTCCCCGGTGGCGGCCAGCCAGGTGGCCCCGGGGGTCCCGGAGAGGGCCGCCACGAACCGGTGCTCGGTGGCCCTCATGGCCCGCGCCGCGGTGCCGGTGAGGTCCGCGTGCATCGACCGAGGCTGGTTGCGGTCCACCTCCTGCAGGCACAGGACATCGGCGTCCAGGGCGACTACGGCGTCCGCGAACCGGTCGAGGTCGACCCGGTCGTCACGAGGGGACCGGCCGTGCAGGATGTTGAAGGTCGCGATGCGCACAGGGGAGGGTGCCCGCGCCGAGCTCCGGTCATGCCCGAGCGGGCCCTCACCGTCTCGCACCTCGCCGACCGGCCGTGGGGGAGCGGCAGGGAGTCGTAGGCTGGGGCGGTGAGCCACCCGTCCGTCCCCGACCTCGCCTCCCTGCACGCCCTGGGCGCCCGGCAGCAGCCGCACTGGCCCGACCCTGCGGCGCTCGAAGCGGCGGTGACCAAGCTGCGCAGCGTGCCGCCGCTGGTGTTCGCCGGTGAGTGCGACGATCTCAAGGCCAAGCTCGCCGCCGTCGCGCGCGGTGAGGCGTTCCTGCTGCAGGGCGGCGACTGTGCCGAGACCTTCGACGGGGTCACGGCCGACAACGTCCGCAACAAGCTGCGCGTGCTGCTGCAGATGGCGGTGGTGCTGACCTACGCCGCGTCGGTGCCGGTCGTGAAGCTCGGCCGGCTGGCCGGGCAGTACGCCAAGCCGCGCTCTTCCGACGACGAGACGCGCGACGGGGTGACCCTGCCCGCCTACCGAGGCGACGCCGTCAACGGCTTCGAGTTCACCCCCGAGTCGCGGGTGCCCGACCCGCAGCGGCTGGTGGAGGTCTACCACTCCTCGGCCGCGACCTTGAACCTGGTCCGCGCGTTCGTGACCGGCGGGTACGCCGACCTGCGTCAGGTGCACGCCTGGAACACCGACTTCGTGCGCTCCTCGCCGGTCGGACGGCGCTACGAGAAGCTCGCCTCCGAGATCGACCGGGCCCTGACCTTCATGCAGGTGATCGGGGCGGACCCCGACGAGTTCCACCGGGTCGACTTCCACTCCAGCCACGAGGCGCTGATCCTCGAGTACGAGCACGCGCTGACCCGCATCGACTCGCGCACCTCCACGCCGTACGACGTGTCCGGACACTTCGTCTGGATCGGGGAGCGCACCCGCCAGCTCGACGGCGCGCACGTCGAGCTGCTCTCCCACATCCGCAACCCGATCGGCGTCAAGCTGGGTCCCGCCACCGGCCCCGACGACGCCATCGCCCTCGCGGAGCGGCTCAACCCCGACAACGAGCCCGGCCGGCTCACCTTCATCACCCGGATGGGGGCCGGGAGGATCCGCGACCGGCTGCCCGAGCTGGTGGAGAAGGTGACCGCCGCCGGTGTCTCGGTGGCCTGGGTCTGCGACCCGATGCACGGCAACACCTTCGAGGCATCCTCGGGCTACAAGACCCGGCGTTTCGACGACGTGATCGCAGAGGTGCAGGGCTTCTTCGACGTGCACCGAAGCCTGGGCACCTGGCCGGGCGGCGTGCACGTGGAGCTGACCGGGGACGATGTGACCGAGTGCGTCGGCGGTGGTGAGGCGCTGCTCGAGGGCGACCTGGGCAACCGCTACGAGTCCGCGTGCGACCCCCGGCTGAACCGCGTCCAGTCGCTGGAGCTGGCCTTCCTGGTGGCGGAGATGCTGCGAGGTGCCGCGCCGACGACCAGCGTCCCGGCCGCCCAGCACTGCTGAGCACCCCCGTTCCATGATCGACCTGAGGAGCGACACGGTCACCCGTCCGACCGAGGCGATGCGGGCGGCGATGGCGGCGGCCGAGGTGGGCGACGACGTCTACGGCGAGGACCCGACGGTGCGGGCGCTGGAGGAGCAGGTGGCCGGCCTCTTCGGCAAGGAGGCCGCTCTGTTCACCCCCACCGGGTCGATGGCCAACGTGCTGGCGGTCAGGTCCCTGGTCGGCGTCGGCGAGGAGGTGCTCTGCGAGTCCTCCGCGCACATCGCAAGGGCGGAGCTGGGGGCCCACGGGGCGTTCAGCGGCGTGACGATGCGCACCTGGGTCGGACGGCCGGTGGACCTGGCGCAGATCGAGACGTTGTACGCCCCGGACATGGGGCCGTTCTTCGTGCCCACCCGGGCGGTCTCGATGGAGAACACCCACAACTTCGGTGGCGGCACGGTCACCGCGCTGTCGGACATGCAGGCGGTGCGACGCTTCGCCGACGAGCGCGGGGTGGGGGTGCACCTCGACGGCGCCCGCATCTTCAACGCCTCCGTGGCGACGGCAACCCCGCTGGAGGAGTACGGCGCCACGGCCGACGTCCTCGCGGTCTGCTTGAGCAAGGGTCTGGGGGCCCCGGTCGGCTCGCTCGTGGTGGGCACTCAGCAGGCCGTCGACGAGGCCCGGGTGTGGCGCAAGCGGATGGGTGGCGGGATGCGCCAGGTGGGCATCCTCGCGGCCGCCGGGCGGCACGCCCTCGACCACCACCTGGATCGGCTCGCCGAGGACCACGAGAACGCCGGCGTGCTCGCGGAGGCGTGCGGCGTGGACGCCTCGGCGGTGGACACGAACATCGTCGTGGTCGACGTACCCGACGCGGCGGCGGTCGTCGCCGCGGCCCGGGAGCACGGCGTGCTGGTCTCGGCCGTCGGGCCGCGGGCGCTGCGGATGGTCACCCACCTCGACGTGACGCCTGACCAGGTGCAGACCGCCGCGCGGGTCCTGGCCGAGGTGCTCGCCACCTGACCTGCCCGGCCGGGTGGCGGCTCACACCACGGACAGCGTCACGGTGCCGCCGCGGGGCGCGCGGTCGCCTCCTCCGGGGCTCTGCCTCACCACGACGCCGAGGCCGATGTAGTACTCCACGTGGGTGACCACGACGGAGAAGCCCGCCGCCTCCAGAGCGGCCTGAGCGCCGGAGGCTCCCTGTCCCACGACCCGGGGCACGTCGACCAGCACAGGCCCCTTGGAGACCACGAGCCGGACCGTCCTGCCGGGGAGCAGCCGGCCCGTGGCCGGTGTCTGGGACACCACGTCGCCGCTGTCGACGGTGTCGCTGTGCGCCGACGAGCGGGTCACCTCCAGCTTCAGCCGGCGCAGCGCGGCCGTCGCGTCACCGGCGTCCTGACCGGTGACGTCGGGCACCCTGACGGGTCGCGGGCCCTTGCTCACCAGGAGGTCGACGACGGCACCGCGCCGCAGTGAGGCCCCTGCGCGGGGGTCCGTGCGCAGCACGACCCCCGCAGCCACCGAGTCCGAGAAGGCGTACGACGCGTCGCCGACCGTCAGCCGGGCGTCCTGCAGGGCCTGCTGCGCCTCGTCGAGGGCTTCCCGGCTCACCGCAGGGACCTCGTGACGCTCCGGTCCTCGGGACAGCACGGCGCTCACCGTGCCGTCGCGGACGACGTCGTCGCCTCCGGCCGGGTCGGTTCGGACAACGGCCCCCACGGCGACCGTCTCCGAGTAGGCGCGGCCGGCGACGTCGAACCGCAGGCCGGCCGCCTCCACCTCGGCCTGCGCCGCCTGGGCGGACAGGTTGAGCACACCCGGGGTGGTGGTGTAGCGGCCGACGCCGAGCCACCAGCCGCCCGCCGCCAGGGCGCCCACCAGCAGAAGCACCAGCGCGAGCAGCCCGGGTCCGCGACGGGAGCGTCGCCGTTCGGGAGGCTCGGGACGGGTGCGTCGACGTGCCGCCTGGGCGGGCGTCAGCACCGTTGGGAGGTCACCGGCGGTGTCCTCGCGGTCGGCGTCCTCGCGCACGTAGTCGATGTCGTCCGGGTCGCGGGTCAGTCGCTGCACGGGCACGGTCGGAGCGAGGTCGGAGGTCAGCTCGACGTCGTCGTGCACGCCGTGGTCGAGCGCGACCCGCACCCGCCGCACGTGGCGCAGCAGGACCCGCGCGTCGGCCGGGCGCAGGTCCCGGTCCCGGGCGGTGGCGCGGGCGACGAGCGCATCGACGTACGGCGGCAGCCCGGGCACCAGCAGAGAGGGCGGCGGCACGTCCTCGTGGACGTGCTTGTAGGCGACCTGGATCGGCGAGGCCGCCTCGTGGGGCTTGCGCCGCGTGAGCATCTCGTAGAGCACCACGCCGGCGGAGTACACGTCCGAGCGGGCGTCGGCCCGGCCGTCGACGAGCAGCTCGGGGGACAGGTAGGACACGGTGCCGATCAGGATGCCGGTCGTGGTGTGCTGGGTCTCGGCGCTCACCGCGCGCGCCAGCCCGAAGTCCGCCACCTTGACCCGGCCGTCGTCGGCGAGCAGCACGTTCTCGGGCTTCACGTCACGGTGCACCAGACCGGCCTGGTGCGCGGCGCCGAGCGCGGAGAGCACCGGGTCGAGCAGAGCGAGCGCCCGCGACGGCGCCAGCGGGGCCTCGGACCGGATCACGTCGCGCAGGGTGTGGCCGTCGACGTGCTCCATCACCAGGAAGAGCGTGCCGTCGTCGGCGCCCTGGTCGAAGACGCTCACCACGTGCGGGTGCGAGAGCCGGGCGGCGGAGCGGGCCTCGCGCACGAAGCGGTCCGCGAAGTCGTCGTCGTCGCCGAGCGCCGCGTGCAGCACCTTGAGTGCCACCACCCGGTCCAGGCGGAGATCGGTGGCCTCGTAGACGGTGGCCATGCCCCCACGGGCGATGCGCGCGCCGACGCGGTAGCGGCCGTCCAGCACCCGCCCGATCATCGGGTCGGTGACGGTCCGGTCCACGACGGCTGCCTCCGGTGGGGTGGGCGGCGGCCGGGAGAGGGGGAGGGCCCGGCGTCCCGGCCCGATTCTAGGTCCGGAGGGCGGTGCGCAGGCGTGCGCCGACGGCGGTCGGCGTGGCGCGGCGTCCGACGCCGCCTCCCCGCCGCCTCACGCCGCGCTCCGACGCCCATGGCAGAGTTGGCGAGGTGGAGGAGACACGCGCGCCCGAGGACGACCGGCTGGCCGACCTGGTCGGGGAGTGGCTGGACTGGGGCCAGGCCGGCGAGCTGCTGGGTCTGAGCGCCAGCAAGGTCCGGCAGCTGATCCGCGAGCACCAGCTGGCGGCCGTCGTACCCGTTCCGGGGGCCGGGCAGAAGGTGCCTGCGGACCTGATCTCGGACGGTGCCGTGGTCAAGGGCGTGCCGGGGGTGTGCACCGTGCTGCACGACGGCGGGTATGACGACCGGGCGATCCTCACCTGGCTGTTCACGCCCGACGACACCCTGCCCGGGAGGCCCATCGACGCCCTGCGGGAGAACCGTGGCGCCGAGGTGAAGCGGCGCGCCCAGGCGATGGCCTTCTAGCCCCGTCGAGCCGGCGCGATGGCTCAGATCGCCCGCTGCGTGGCGGCCGTCGCCAGCGACCGCAGCTCCCGGCGCGCTCCAGCGGTCACCGGCGCCTCGTCGAGGGCGGCCAGCCCCTGCTCGGTGAGGGCCTGGATGCGGCGCTCGACCTCGGCAGCGGCGCCGCAGCCCTCGATGACCGCGCGCAGGTCCGCGACCTCCGCGTCGGACAGCCGGCCCCCGAGTGCCTCGTCGAGCCGCTTGGCGTCCCGGTCGGCGGCGCGTTCGAGGGTCAGCGCGACCAGGACGGTGCGCTTGCCCTCGGTGAGGTCGTCACCCGCGGGCTTGCCGGTCACCTCGGGGTCTCCGAAGACCCCGAGCAGGTCGTCGCGGAGCTGGAACGCCTCCCCGAGCGGCAGGCCGAACCGGGTCAGCGCCGCGAGCACGTCCGGACCGGCGCCGGCCAGGGCGGCACCGACGTGCAGGGGCCGCTCGACGGAGTACTTCGCGGACTTGTAGCGCAGCACCCGCATCGCCTGCTCCACGTCACCGGCACCCCGCGCCTGAACCGAGACGTCGAGGAACTGTCCGGTGATCACCTCGCCCCGGGTCGTGTCGAAGAACCCGAGCGCCTCGGTGACCCGGTCCTCGGGCAGGCCGCAGCGCCGCAGCAGCTCGTCGGACCAGCACAGCAGCAGGTCGCCGAGCAGGATCGCGGCCGCCGCGCCGTACTGCCCCGGGTCGCCGGACCAGCCCTGCTCCTGGTGCAGCGCCTCGAACGCCCGGTGGGGCGCCGGTCGGCCACGGCGGGTGTCGGAGGAGTCCATGAGGTCGTCGTGCACCAGTGCGCTGGCGTGCAGCAGCTCGAGCGCCGCCGCCGCCCGGAGCAGGGCCGGCTCGTCAGCGGGCTCGTCACGCACCGCGCGGTAGCCCCAGAAGCAGAACGCCGCTCGGAACCGCTTGCCTCCGGACACCGAGCCGTGCGCCGCCTCGAGGAGCCGGGCCGCGTCCTCCCCGAGAAGCCGCAGGGACACCGCCTGCTCGTAGACGAAGGAGTCGAGCGCGGACTGGATCGCGGCGCGGAAGGCGTCCGCGTCCCACGACGGCGAGGTCCCGGTCACGCACGTGAGCCTACGGTCGCGCGGCGGTCGCGTCTCGTGCCCGCGCGGTGCGGGAGACGCGGCCGTAGCGACCCCTATGCTGTTGCGTATGGCGCAGCCACCCCCCGCGATCTCCCCGACCGTCGGTGCACCGAGCGTCAGCGAGCTGATCGCCGACGGGGAGCGGTCCATCTCCTTCGAGTTCTTCCCGCCCAAGGACGAGGCGGGGGAGCGCCAGCTGTGGACCACCCTGCGTGAGCTCGAGGCGCTGCGCCCCACCTTCGTCTCCGTGACGTACGGCGCCGGCGGCTCGACCCGGGACCGCACCATCCGGGTCACCGAGGGCATCGCACAGCAGACGACGCTCACCCCAATGGCGCACCTGACCTGCGTCGGGCACCCCGTCGAGGAGCTGCGGTCGGTGATCGGCTCCTACGCCGCCGCGGGGGTGCGCAACGTGCTCGCGCTGCGGGGTGACCCGCCGGGCGGTCCGGGCACCGCCTGGAAGCCCACCCCCGGCGGACTGACGTACGCCACCGAGCTGATCGAGCTGGTCAGCTCGCTCGGCGACTTCTGCGTCGGGGCCGCGGCCTTCCCCGAGGGACACCGCGAGGCGGCCAGCGTCGAGCACGACGCCCGGGTCATGAAGGCCAAGCAGGACGCGGGCGCGTCGTTCGCCATCACCGAGCTGTTCTTCCGGGTCGAGGACTACTTCGCCCTCCGGGAGCGCTGCGACGCCGTGGGGGTCACCATGCCGATCCTGCCGGGCATCATGCCCATCACCAGCCTGCCGCAGATCCAGCGGATGACCGAGCTGTCCGGCAGGGAGATCCCCGCGTCGGTGGTGGAGCGGGTCTCGCGCCACGACGGCGACTCGGCTGCCCTCCGCGCCGAGGGCATCGCGATCGCCACCGAGCTGTGCGACGACCTGCTCGCGGGCGGCGCCCCGGGGCTGCACTTCTACACGCTCAACCGGTCCAAGGCGACCCGGGAGATCTTCGCGGGTCTGCGCAGCACCGTGGCCTGAGCGATCCCTCAGGCGGGCCCGATCCGCTGGGCCGCGACCGAGGCCGTGAGCCCCACCAGCGGGATCTCGGCCGCCACCGCGGCATGCGCGCCCGCGGCGTACACCCCGGGCACGGGGAGCGGGCGCAGCGTCCGGTCCACCGTGCGGCGCCCGTGCCAGCGCACGCCGTACGACGAGCCGCCCAGCTCACGCACCTGGTCGGCGGGGGAGCGGTCCACGCGCACCCCGACCAGCCCCCGGATGTCGAGCCCGCGGCGTGCCAGGGAGACCAGGACGTCCTCGTCCGTGGCACCTCGCGACAGCACCGTCCACGCGGCGGCTCCTTCGGGGGCGGTGCCTCCGGAGCGCACCAGCAGCAGGGGGTCACCGTGCAGCACCACCTCGGCCGGCAGCTCCGGGGCTGCGGTCAGCCCCAGGTGGCAGACCGAGGGGGGGAGCGCCGGACGGCTGCGGCCGGCATGCCGGCGCAGACGAGGCAGGCCGCGCGGGTCGACCGCGCACACCACGACGTCGGCGGGCACGGTCCCGGCGTCGGTCTCCACCCCGACGGCGCGCCCGTCCCGCACGGTGACGTCCCGGGCGGTCGTGCCAAGGCGGGTGTCCACCCTGCGCTCACGCAGCCGCTTCGTCATCGCCTCGGCCAGCAGCCCCATCCCGCCGGGCACCGTCCACCTGCCGAAGTTCTGCTCGACGTAGGACCAGGTCCCCAGCCACCACGGCACCCGCCGCGGGTCGTGCCCGTCGAGGCGCGCCGCGTGCGTGGCCACCGCGCGCAGCCGGTCGTCGGTCAGCGTCCGGGCCACGGCGCGCTGCAGGGAGGTCCGGGTGCGCAGCAGCGCCCGGGTGGACCGCTGCCCGTGATCGGGGGACCAGGGGTGCTCGAGGTAGCCACGGCGGAGCAGGTCCCACGCGTCGGCGTGCCGGTGCACGTAGTCCACCCACTGCCGCCCGAGCCCCCGGCCGAGCGCCGCGTCGACCGCGTCGAGCTGCGCGGACCGGCTGCCGGACGGCAGGTCCAGCGAGGTCCCGTCGGGGAACACGTGGCGGCGCATCGGGTCGACCGGAACCAGCTCCAGCTCGCGCTCGAGCGGACGCCCGGACTTGCGGAACAGGTCGCGCAGCACCGCGGGCAGGGCGGTGGAGGTCGGTCCGGCGTCCCACCGGTAGCCGTCGCGCTCGACGAACCCGAGGTCGCCCCCGAGCCGGTCGCGCCGCTCCAGCAGGACGACGTCGTGGCGCTGCTTGGCCAACCGGGCGGCGGTGGCGGTGCCAGCGAGGCCGCCTCCCACGACGACCACCCGCGACATGCCTCGACAGTAGTCAGGCCGCTCGGGACCGGCCCGCCTCGGGTCAGCGCTCCAGGCGCTCCAGCAGGTCGACGCGCACGGTGTCCCCGGCCTGCTTGCCGATGGCCGCGCGGACGTCGGCCTTCACCGGCAGCTTGTGGGTGCCGTCGCCGAGTGCCATGAAGGAGCTGCGGAAGGGGTGACCGTCCACGGTGCCGCGCACCTTGACCAGTCCCCGCGTGCCGAAGTGCTCGACCGACTCCGGCCAGACGACGTAGGTCCAGCCTCCAGGGCTCGGGCTCTTCTGCAGCGTCGCGGTGAAGCTGGCGATCGGGGTGGCTTCCTGGGTGGTGTCCATGGTTCCTCCTGCGTCGGGGTCCTCAGGTAGACCCCGCTCCGGCGTCGGACTCATCGCGGTCCCCGTGCGCCGCGGTCGTCAGTCGACCGCGGTCTCCTCGGCGGCGGTGAGGGCGACCAGCTCGTCGTACGTCGTGGAGAACACCGCCGCGGGATGGCCGGCGGCCGCCCACACCACCTCGTGGTCGCGCAGCCACGGGTCGATGTAGGTGGGCACCGCGGTGGGATGGCCGATCGGGGAGACGCCGCCGATGACCTGGCCGGTGTGGTGCCGGACGAACTCGGGCCTGGCGCGGCGCAGGGCGGGCACGCCGATCCTCGCGGCGACGGCACCGACGTCGACGCGGTGCGCACCGGAGGTGAGGATCAGGACCGGCGAGCCGTCGGCGTCGAAGAGCAGGCTGTTCGCGATCGCCCCGACCTCGCAGCCGAGCGCCTCGGCGGCCAGGGCGGCGGTGTGCACCGAGTCGGGGAGCACGACGACGTCGCCGCGTCCGCCGCGCGCCTCCAACTGCGCGCGGAAGCGGCTGACCGCTGCGGGCTCGGCCGGGCCGGTCGGGGGCGCGGTCACCGCTTCCTGCCTTCGTGCAGCATCGAGGTGGCCTGCTCGACGCGGCGTGCGCGAGTCTCGGCCCGCTTGGCGTCCAGCACCCACAGGGTGTACGCGCGCTGGTGGCTGTAGGACAGGGTGTCGAAGTACCGCCGGGCCTCGGGGTCCCGCGAGAGTGCGGCCGCGAGGTCCTCGGGCACGTCGACGACGCGGGGCTCGGTGTCGAGCTCGAGCTCCACGTCGAGCTCGTCGCCGGCCACCGCTCCCGAGGCTGCTCGGTGCTCCGCACTCACGCCCACCATGAAGAGCCCGCCCATCGGCGCCACCGTGCTGCGGTAGGCGTAGGGGCCGTGCGGGGTGTGCAGGGTGACGCGGACCGGAGGCCGCTTGCCGCCACCGAGGGCCTCGACAACCTCGGTGGGGACGGAGATCCCGGTGGCGGTGCGGCCGCCCAGCAGGAGCGGGGTGCGGAATCGCTGGGTGCTCATGCGTCGAGTATCCGTCAGCGCGTCCCCCGTGGTTCTCGAAGCCCTTGACGTGTCCGGGGGGAGGTGTAGCGTAGGCATTGTTCGAACAAGTGTTCGAACGATGCCGGGAGCGGCGGTGCCCGGCACTGGCGACCGAGTGAAGGGCGGCAGTGGTGCGACGGTACGACGACCTCGTGGAGGTGCGCAAAGGACGGGTGACCGGCATGGGTGGCGGCCCGGTCGAGGGCCCGGAGCAGTTCTTGTGGAGGGGCCGGCTGTGGAAGGTGCACGAGGTGGTCGCCCAGTGGGTGGAGACCGGGCCGTGGTGGCAGTCCAGCGGTGCGCACGCCGTGCTGGGTGCCGACCCGGCCGACACCCTGGACGGCCCCGACTTCTCCGAGGCCTCCGGCACCTCCGGTGCTGCCAGCGACCTGGGGGCCGAGCGGGAGGTCTGGCGGGTCGAGGCGGGCCCGGGGCGGGCGGTCGGCCTGGGTCACGGGGTGTTCGACCTGGTCTTCGACTGGGCCGACGGCAGCTGGCGGCTCACCCGGTGCCTGGACTGAGAGGCGGACCGACGATGACCACCGCCCCGACCACCCCCACCGCCCCGACCACCCCGGGTCCCACTTCGGCCGGCACCCAGTTCGACCTCCCGGCTGCTACGCACTCCTACCTCGCGCGCTCCGCGTCCTCGCTGCAGGAGGCGATGACCACCTCGGAGGTCCCGATGAGATATGCGCTCGCCCACGTCGCGGCGCTGCGCGCCACGGCGGCGCTGCTCGCCGCCCGGGCCACCCCGGCCCTTCCGGCCCGCAGGGGTCGGCAGAAGAACGCCTGGGTGCTGCTCGCCGAGATCGCCCCCGAGCTCGGCGAGTGGGCGGCGTTCTTCGCCGCGGGTGCGTCCAAGCGGGCCGCCGCCGAGGCGGGCTCCCGGCGGGCGGTCACCGAGCGGGAGGCCGACGACCTGGTGCGGGACGCCGACCGGTTCCTCGGCCTGGTGGAGGAGCTCCTCGGGATGACCCGGCACGTGCCGTTCCAGGAGCACCTCCTCGCCGAGCCGCAGACGGGCAGGCACCACGTTGCCTGACCCGTTCGTGCACCTGCACGTCGCGTCCGGCTACTCCCTGCAGTACGGCGCCTCCCATCCCCAGACGCTCGTGGAGCGGGCCGTCGAGCAGGAGATGGACACCCTCGCCCTCACCGACCGGGACGGTGCCTACGGTGCGGTCAAGTTCGCCAAGGCCTGCCTGCAGGGCGGCGTGCGGCCGGTCCTCGGGGTGGACCTCGCCGTCGCTTCGGCACACCCCTGGGCGGGCGGTCCGGGCGGTCCAGGTGACTCGGAGGGTCGGTCCGCCCGCGCCCAGCGGACCCCGGCGCGCGGTGGCGTGTTCCGCGACCAGGACCCACCGCGGGTGACGTTCCTGGCGGGCAGCCGGCGGGGCTGGGCAGCGGTGTGCCGGCTGGTCTCGGCGACCCACCTGGCCGGGGAGCGCGGCCGGCCGGTGAGCACGCTCGACCTGGTCGCCGAGCACGTCTCGGACAGTGTCGGGGCCGGTGAGGTGCTGGTCCTGCTGGGGCCGGGCTCCGAGCTGGGCCGAGCCGTGACCCTGCGTCGCGACGACCTCGCGCAGGCTGCGCTCCGGCCCTGGCTGGAGGTCGTCGACCGGGCCGACCTGCTCGTCGAGCTCGTCTCCCACCGGTTGCCCGGCGCCGGTCCCGGCTCAGCGCCGCACGCCGCTCGGATGGCGGGGCTGGCCCGCTCCCAGGGTCTCGGGGTGCTGCTCAGCAACGCGGTCCGCTACGCCGACCGGATGGACGCCCCGACCGTGGACGTGCTCGACGCGGCCCGCCGTCTCGTCCCGCTCGGCTCCGCCGACCTCCGGCGTCTCGACTCGGGCGTCCGGGGGGCCAGCGGACCCGGTGGCCGGTGGAACGCCGAGGGCTTCTTGAAGTCGGGCAAGCAGATGGCCGAGGTGGCCGAGGAGATCTGCCGCTACGCCGGCCTGGGGTCGCACAGCGAGCGTGAGGCCCGCAACCTGCTCGCCTCCACCCGTACGGTCGCGGACCGGTGTGCGCTCGACCCGCGCTCCGACCTCGGGCTCGGAGAGGTGCACTTCCCGGAGTTCGCCGTCGGACCGGCGACGAAGGAGCCTTGGTCCGCCGGAACAGGCGGACTGCGTCCGCGTAGCGGCCCCGACGCCGCCGGGGTCGCCGACGCGGTGCTGCGCGCCCGGTGCGAGGCCGGCATCGCGCGCCGCTACGGCAGCGCGCCCAAGGCCCGGATCTGGAAGCGGCTCGACGACGAGCTGCAGATCGTCGGCGGGCTGGGCTACGCCCCCTACTTCCTCACCGTCGCCGACGTCACCGACCTGGTCAAGGACATGGGCGTGCGGTGCGCGGCCCGGGGGTCGGGCGCGGGCAGCCTGGTCAACTACCTGCTCGGGATCTCCGGGGTGGACCCGCTG
>DASQDP010000009.1:0-3732 GCA_035634095.1 Nocardioidaceae bacterium
CGGCTGTCGTCGCCTACAACGACGAGATCGCGGTGGGAGTGGTCAACCGACTCGCCGACCGCGGGATCGGTGTGCCCGGCGACATCAGCGTCGTCGGCTTCGACGACACCCAGCTCGCCGAGATGGTGACGCCCCGGTTGACCACCGTGCGGATCCCGGCCGCGACGGCCGGGACCGCCGCCGTCGAGCTGTTGCTGGACCTCGTGCGGGGCCGCGACACGGGCCTGCGCAGTCCGCGGGAGATCTCGGCCGAGCTCGTCGTCCGGTCCAGCACCGGGCCGGCCCGCGTCTCCCCGGGCACCGGACCGGACCCGACGCCGTGACCGATGCGAGTCTGCGCTACGAGGCGGCGGCCGAGCGCCGGGCGTGGATCGTCTCGAACCTCCAGTCGGCCGGCTTCCTCTCCGTCGTCGACCTCGCGCGCAAGCTCGGCGTCTCCCAGATGACCATCCGCAGGGACCTGCACGCGCTCGAGGACACCGGCGACGTCCGCCTCGTCCACGGCGGAGCCAGCCTCACCCCCCGCGCCCTGCGGATCTCCGTGTTCCCCGACGACGACCACGCGTCGGCCCGGGAACGAGTGGCCGCGCACGCCGTCGGCCTCGTCGGCGCGACCGACACGATCGCCATCGACGCCGGTGCCACGGGTCACGCGGTCGCCCGGTCGCTGCCCGAGGGGTTCGGCGGTTGCGTCATCAGCCACTCCATGCCCGTGCTGCAGTCCCTCACGGTCGGGCGGTTGCGCCGGGTGGTCGCGCTGGGTGGCGAGCTCCTGCCTGATCGCCACGCCTTCGTCGGCCCGACGACGGAAGCGGCGGTCGCCCAGCTGCGCGTGCGCACGTTCTTCCTGTCCCCCTGCAGCATCGACTCACGCGGCGTGTACGCAGAGTCGCCCGCCGAGGCGAGCGTGCAGCGACGGCTGATGGACATCGCCGACGAGGTCGTCGTCGTCGCCACGCACGAGGCCTTCTCGAACTCCGCGCCCGCGCGGATCGCGCCGCTGGACCGACTGACGACGGTGGTCGCCGATCGGCCGCCACCGGGGGAGCTGAGCAGCGCCTTGCGTCGGGTGGGTGTGGTCCCGCACGTCGTCGGCGGGTGAGCCGGCTGTTCCCTCCTGCGTGCGATGTGCCTTCCCTACTGGGGAGTGGCCCACTCGGACCCGCCACCGCTTTCCGGTGTTCGTAACCGAACTCCAGATGTGCAATGGCGAACACGGATCTCCGTTGAAACGCCATCGACCCGCGCTTAACGTCCTCGTCACCATCTGGGCGAGGGGATCGAACCGTGCGTCCGCTCCATCCGCCCTCCAGACACAGTGCCGGAATGCTGGCCTGACATCGAAGGAAGGCGCAACGGTGGCGAGTCACGGTCACGGGACCGGCCATTCCATGGGGACGAAGGGTGGGTCCGGGCGGTCGAAAGCGAACAACCGGTTCCTCGTCAAGCTGACCGTGATCTCCACGCTCGGCGGTCTCCTGTTCGGCTACGACACCGGTGTGATCTCCGGTGCCCTGCTGTACATGGGCGAGGACCTGAACCTCACTCCGCTCAGCGAGGCGGTCGTGGTCAGTTCCCTGCTCTTCCCCGGGGCGGCCTTCGGCGCGCTCCTCGGCGGCAAGCTGGCCGATGCCCTGGGCCGGCGCGGAGCGCTCTTCGTCTGCGCCGTCCTCTTCCTCGTCGGAGCCGCGATCACGGCCGTCGCGCCCAACGTCCCGATCATGGTGGCCGGCCGCATCCTCCTCGGCTTCGGCGTGGGAGCCGCGGCGGCGGTCGTCCCGCTCTACCTCGCCGAGATGGCACCCGTGGACGCGCGGGGCCGCATGGTCACGATCAACGAGCTCATGATCGTGACCGGCCAGTTCCTCGCCTTCACGACCAACGCCATCCTCGACGCGATCATCCAGGACCCGCACGTCTGGCGGTGGATGCTGGGCGTCGCCACCATCCCCGCGGTCGCCCTGTTCATCGGCCTGTTCTTCCTGCCGGATTCGCCGCGCTGGTACGCGGTCCGGAACCGGCTCGACGACACCCGTCGGGTCCTGAGCCTGAGCCGCCCGCCGGCCGAGGCCGCCGAGGAGTACAACGTGGTCGCCGAGCACGCCCGGCGCGACGTCGGCGAGGACAAGGGCAGGGCGCTGGCGGACCTGCGGGCCTACCCGTGGATGCGCCGGATCCTCTGGATCGGCTGCGGCCTCGCCACGGTGCAGCAGGCGACGGGCATCAACACCGTCAACTACTACGCCCCGACGATCCTCGAGTCGACCGGCCTGGGGGCGAGCGCGAGCCTCGTCCTCACCGTCACCGTCGGTGTCATCGCGATCATCGGAACGGTCATCGGGATCATCCTGCTCGGCTTCATCAACCGCAGACCGCTCATCATCACCGGCTTCATCGGAGTAGCGGCCGGGCACGCGGTCCTCGCCTTCTCGTTCCTGCTGCCCGAATCGAACTTCCGCAGTTACCTCATCCTGGCCGCGATGCTCCTGGTCGTCTTCTTCGTGCAGACGTTCATCGGCACGCTGGTGTGGCTGTTGCTCTCGGAGATCTTCCCGATGACCATTCGTGGCTTCGCGATGGGCATCGCGGTCTTCGTCCTGTGGACGGTGAACGCGGCGATCTCCTTCGCCTTCCCGCCGCTGGTGGCCACGCTCGGAGCGACACCGACCTTCGGTCTGTTCGCGCTGATCAACGTCGGCTCGCTCATCTTCGTCAAGAAGTTCGCACCGGAGACGCGCGGCCGCTCCCTGGAGGAGCTCGAGGACAACTTCCGGACGCGCGACGCCGGGCACTTCGTGCACGAGGCCCCGGCCGGCGTCCGCGGCGGGTGAGCGGACGGACCACCATCTCTCGCGCCACCCCGGGTCGGTTCCGTCCCGGGGTGGCGCGGTCCTGCCGGGACCTCGGGGACCGGTCCACGGGACCCGAGTTCGCGGGCACGTCACGACACCGGACCGGGTTCCCCGCGCCCTGGCCGGGTCGACCCGGACATGGCGGTCGACATCGAGCACGAGGACGCCGCCTACGACCGCCTGGAGGGCCTGGCCCCGACGGCGGAGGACCTGTGCGCCGCGGCCGAGGAGCCGTAGCGCCGGGTGGTCACGCCCCGGCTCGGTGCGGCTCCGCCGCCGCCCGCGGCCGGGGCGGCAGCCCGGCGAGCCGGTAGCACCGGTCGATCAGGATCATGGTCGCGACCGCGTCGTCCGGGTCGGTGGGGACCGGGGACCCGTGCCGCAGCGCCTGGACCAACGCCTTCAGCTGGTAGGTGTACGACGTCCGGGTGCCGAGGTGCTCGGTCCTCGTGCCGGCGGCGGTGCGCACGAGCACGCGGTCGTCCCGGTTCGGCTCGACGAAGCCCGGCGCCGCCACCTCTCCCTCCGAGCCCACGATCCGCAGGGACATCACCCTGCTGGGGTGCACCATGCTGCAGCGCACGGTGGCGGTGGCACCCGACGGGAACCGGAGCTCGGCGTCGAGCCACTCGTCGACGCCTGGGGCACCCGCGCGCTCCCCGGCCCGGACGGCGGCCGGCTCCGGCTCCCCGCCGGCCCACGGCGCCAGGGTGCGCGCGACGTGCAGCCCGTAGCAGCCGAGGTCCATGAGCGCCCCGCCGGACAGGTCCAGCGACCAGCGCGGGTCGCCGTCGTCCGGGGGCAGCATGGCGATCGTCGCCTCGACGTGGACGACCTCACCCAGCTCGCCCGAGTCCACCAGCTCCAGCACGCGGCGCAT
>DASQDP010000010.1:0-8947 GCA_035634095.1 Nocardioidaceae bacterium
GGCGCGCAAGCGGCACCCCACGGTGATCCTCGCCGCGCTGCACGACCTCGCCCTCGCCGGACGCGCCCCGGCGCTTGCCGCGGCCTATGCCGCTGCGGACGGCGACGCTGCCGCTGGCGCGGCGATCGACACGCTGCTGCGGATGACCGACGCGGTCGTGGCCATCGCCGTGCGCCGGCAGACGCAGGCCTTCGAGACCGGACGCTGCGCCGTGCTGTATCCGGCCATCGCCGAGGCGGCGCGCCGGGTAGGCGCGGATGCGGTCGGGCTGATCGACGTGGGCTGTTCGGCTGGGCTCAATCTCCACGTCGATCGCGTCGGCATCACGTACAGCAACGGACAATCGCTGGGCGACCTGTCATCTCCCGTGCAGATGTCGTCTTCGATCGTGGGAGACCGGCCCATCCCGACGCGGGCGATGCCCGAGGTCGTCGCCCGGGTCGGCGTCGACCTCGATCCGGTCGACGTGACCGATGCGGATGACGCCCGATGGCTGCGCGCCTGCCTGTGGCCGGATCAGCCGGAGCGGGTCGCGAGGCTCGAAGCGGAGCTGGCGTTGGCGGCGACGGCCCCTCCGCTGCTGCTGCGAGGGAACGCCGTCGAGGTGCTGCCCGACGCCTTCGCCCGTGTGCCCGCGGACGCCCTGCCGGTCGTCACCACGACGTGGGCGCTGTCGCACTCCCCGCTCGAGAGCCGCCTGCGCTTCCTGCACCGCCTCGACGAAGCGGCGGCCGGCCGGGCGGTGGCGTGGGTGTCAGCGGAGGGGGTCGGGGTCGCGCCGGCGGTCCCGACACTCGGCGATCGTCGCGCCTCTGGCCACAGCATCATCGGTCTGGCGGTGGTCGACCGGTCGGCTCTGCGCGCCGAGGCCACTGGCCGCTGCTGGTCGCGGGGCCGCTTGCTGGCGTGGCTGGCAGAGTCCTAGTTCGTCGGCAACCGTCGGGCGCAGAGGAGGGTGACGGCGAGGCGAGCCAGGGCGTTGGTGGTCAGCGCGGCGCGGTCGTGGCGCAGGGCCGGGCGTTCGTAGGACGGGAGCCGGCCGAGGGTGAAGATCCACATGCGCAACGTCTTTGATCCGGGGACCCGGCGTGCACCACTTCGGGGCCGCGGCTCCCGCGTCCGCCGACCGGTGGCCACGGTCACCGCCGCCCCGCTCGCTCTGGAGGTGCCGCAGCCGACCCTGCCTACGTCGGCACAGGGGTTCCCAGAGTCTGCAGTGCTGGGCGGTACCCCCGTGCGGCTGGAGCGCACCGGTGCGGAACAGCCTGTCAGGGTGCGGCCACCACACGTGCATCGTCGAGCCAACGGGCCACCACGCTGATGATGGCCGGCTGCTCGAGTGCGGACTGCGTCTGCAGTTCAGCAGCGCAGAGGAGGTCGGTCATCGCGCGCCGCGCCGCCTCGCGGTGTTGGGCCCAGCGGTGCATGCAGGACGTGGGAACGGTGGTCCGCCAGTCCGGTGTGACCTCGTCGAGTATCGACTCGACTAGAGGGGTTTCGGGGAGGACTGCATCGTCCGGCAGCGGCGGTACGGGTCCGAGCGGTCCGCGTCCCGGGTTGGTCATCTCCACGAACATCTGTAGATGGGTCACAGCCCGCGCCGAGTCCATCGCCACAGGCGCCAACATAACGTTCCGTGTGTTCTGTATTACAAGGGGGTTACGGAAAGATCTTGGTCGACACCTGCGCGGCAGTGCGTCGTGCGGGCATCGGCGATGTCGCGAGGTGCTACGCGGCTACGACCATGGCCTGTGCCATGGCCTGTCATGGAGGCAGATCCGGTGAGCCCGAGCTCGTGGGCTCGCAGCCGATGGACGTCCTCGGCCCCGACCGTTCGTCGCAGCAGGCCCGCGGCAGGTCCTGCGCCCGCGGGTCGGCCGGACGCCCGCTTCACGACGTGGCCGCGAGGTCTGACCAGCTCGCGCAGGTCGGGCCTGGCCCCCGTTCTCGGTTGCCCAGGCTGTCGGCGACGGGGCCGCGACACCTGCAGAGGAGCCGCGCGACGTGAGTTCGCAGCCCTGTCCTACCTTCGTCGTCGTCGCCCCTGGCCGCGAGGTGCGCTGCACCGGATCGGCCGATCACCGTGGCCCGGCGGAGGACGTCCACGAAGGTCTCCCCCGGGTGACTCCCGCCAACGGCAGAGAGCACGCCGCTTCGCTCGTCTGGAGCACGGAGCAGAGCCCATGGGACGAAGAGCACTGGCTCAGGGCGGATCGAGCCCCATCGTGTTCGCGGTTCCGCGCCGACCGGCCGGATGACGTGCAACCGTCGACCACCCGCGCTCGTCCACGACGCTCGAGGTCCAGTGCCGCGAGTTCCCCTCTCGGGGTGCTCAAGGCATGCCGGTAGGTGACCGATTGTGTCGGTATGACCCTGCAGGTTGTGGGCGTGGGCGGCCGGTGTACGCCGTCGCGTATCGCCGTCCGTTCGTGGCGCGCGGCCGTCGGCACCCGGCTGTACCGACCGCTGGCCGACGATGACGAGCGTGCGGCGTACTGGCTGCGGCACACGCGGATCGGTGTGCTGCTCAGTGAGCTCGCAGCCTGGGCAGTGGTGGGCTACGCGATGCTCACCACCACGCCCGCGCGGGGGAGTCTGGTGGTGCTCGGCCTGGCGGGTGTGGTGATCCTCGGGACGCCGCTGCTGCTGGTCCTCCCGATCGCGGCCATGACCCGGGACTACCGCGGGGCGTCGTTCTTCTACGCCTGGAGCATCGCCGACACCGTCGTGGTCGCCATCATCTCCCGGGTCGATGGCGGAGCGACCAGTCCCATGGCGGGGCTGCTGTTCCTCACCCTGGCCTTCATGGCAGTGACCTATCCGCCGGCCGGCGTCGTCGCCATGGGCGGGCTCATGATCGCCGCCTACCTGCTCGTGATCTGTGCGCCGGTCATTCCGCTGGGGGGCTGGTTCCTCGCGGTGGTGATGGCGGCGTTCACGATGACCTGCGCGATGATCTCTGGTAACCAGTGGAATGCGTACGACGGGCAGTTGCTCATGCTGCGCAGCCAAGAGGTGCTGGCTGCCACCGACCCGCTCACCGGCTGTCTGAACCGTCGGGCCTTTCTGGAACGCCTCGGCCGGGCCGTGTCCGCAGCTGCGGGTGGTGAGCAGATGGTGCTCTGCCTGATCGACCTCGACGGCTTCAAGGCCGTCAACGACGGCGCTGGGCACGCCGCCGGTGACGCCGTCCTGCGCAGCGTGGCCACGCGGCTGGGCGCCGCCGTCCGTGAGACCGACACCGTCGCGCGTCTGGGCGGCGACGAGTTCGCCGTCCTCGCCACGGTCACCGGTCCCACCGACGGTGTGTTCCTCGCCGAGCGCGTCCGCGACGCAGTGGCCGCAGCCGGCCGGTTCTGCGGCGTCACCGGCAGCGTCGGAGCCACCATGGTGAACGCCGCAGACGACGTCCACGAGCTGCTCTGTCGGGCCGATGCGGCCATGTATCGAGCCAAGAGCGCCGGTGGTGACCGGGTCACCGCCCCCACCGTCTGACACCCAGCCAGGAGTGGCTGGACGTGGCCGAGCGAGGCCCACGCGAACTCGTGATGGCTCCCCGGACCCGTCGCGCCAGCGAACGGCGCTGTGCCCGTGCTGCTGGCCGGCCCGCTGGACGAGGTGCGGGCACGGTCCGGACGGTGACACCGGCCGGATGGCAGGCCGAGGCACTCGCGCTCACCCCGCAGGGTCATCGACGTGCTGCCCTGCCGCGGTCGTCCGTGGACGTGATCCCGGAGGCCTACCGGCCGACCCTCGGCCGTGCCGGCCATGCCTCCCCTCGAGACAGCTGAGTGGTCCACGGCTGCCGATGAGGAGGTCGTGCCCGTGCGCGCGGTCTCGTGTCAGGCAGCTCTCCAGGGCGTCCGGGTCGAGGTCGACGCCCATCAGGTCTGCGAGCTGGCCGATGCCGCCGGGCAGGTCGGCGACCGGCACCTCGTAGCGCAGGGCGAGGACGTCGGGCCGGTGGCGCTCGGCCCACCAGCCGGCGACGTGCTCCGGCCAGGGTGCGCCGGAGGGGGCGAACCCCCGCTCGCTGAGGAACAGCTCCACCCACGTGTCCACGCTGCGCATCAGGGGCCCTGGGCGATGCCGCTCACGAAGTGGTAGCTGGAGACCACCACGTCCTCGGGGTCGCGGATCACCACCACGTAGCGCGCGGCGTCGGTCAGCGGCGTCGACCCACGTGACAGCTGGGTCTTCACCGGGCGCAGTCCGCTGGAGGCCTCGCGCCAGGTGGGTGCCTCGAGCGGGACCGCGACGGAGGTCTGGTCGCCGGGAGCGTCCGGCCACGGCGCCACGTCGTGCACGTGATCGAATCGGCCGTGCCTCAGGATCGCGACCCGGTGGACGATGTGCAGCATCCCGTTCGTCCCGCTCTCCTCGTCAGTGGCGACGACGGCGTCGTGCTCCCCGGGCAGGTAGTCGTCGGAGTGGCTCGGCCGCGGGACGAATCGCCCGAGGACGGAGAGCGGCCGCACCCACAGTCCGAGGCGCTCGACCACCCGCAGGACAGGGGCGACGCCGCGGGCCGTGGCCTGCGCTCGCGGGGAGGGCGCCACCTCGCCGTGCGGCCCGCGCCGGTTCGAGGTGGGCCGACGGTCGGTGGTCGGGCGAACCGAGCGGCCGCAGCCGATGGCCTGCCGTAGCCGCTCGCGCCGCAGGCCCGCCGTCCTCCGGATGGTCGTCTGGCGGCCCCGGTGACGCCGTCGTTCCCGCCCCCGACCTGGTGACGTCGGCCCCCGGTGGCGGTGGTGGCTGACAGCGTTCTCCGGGCACTGTTGCGAGATCAGAGAAGTCCAGGAACGGACGGCCCCGCCCCCGGATACCCACGTCACTCATCTGTCACGGCATCCATGAGCGTCGCCTGGTTCCACATTCATCCAGGCGTTCTTCGTCCAGTGCGGGAACGCCGTTGTGCTGCACGAGCAGCAACCCCGATGTCGGGCCGGAGCCAGGGGTTGCCGGCGCCATGTCGACCGGCGATCACGCAGGGACGAGCATGGCAGGCGTGGGCTTGCGCCCGGTCAGCAGCAGCTTCACCGCCTCGCCGGCGACCAGCGGTCGAGAGAAGTGGTAGCCCTGGCCGAGCGGACAGCCCAGCGAGCGCAGAGTCTCGAGCTGGTTGCCGTTCTCCAGTCCCTCGGCGACCACTTCCAGGCGCAGGTTCTGACCGAGCTGGGTGATGGCTGCGACCACCGCGTGACCCTCGGGACTGGTGGTCACATCGTCGATGAAGGACTTGTCGATCTTCAGCGTGTCGATCGGGAAGCGCCGCAGATAGCTGAGCGACGAGTAGCCCGTGCCGAAGTCGTCGAGAGCGAGACGGACCCCCAGGTCCTTGAGGAGGCCGATCTTGTGGGTCGCCTCCTCGATGTCCTGCGCGAACAGCGATTCGGTGATCTCCAGAGTGAGCAGCGATGGGTGCAGACCCGACCGGTGCAGCGCATCGGCCACGTCCCCCACCAGGTCCGGGTGCTGGAACTGGCGGACGGAGACGTTGACGCTCATGCGCAGCCGGCCCAGTGGTGAGCGGTTCTGCCAGGCGGCGGCCTGCCGGGTGGCCTCCTGCAGGACCCAGCGGCCGATCGGCACGATCAGGCCGGTCTCCTCGGCCAGCGGGATGAACTCCAACGGCGACACGAGGCCCCGCTCGGGGTGCTGCCACCGCAGTAGCGCCTCGAACCCGACGATGACCTGAGAGGACACGTCGACGATCGGCTGGTAGTGCAGCTCGAGCTGCTCGGCGTCCAGTGCCCCGGACAGTTCCGCCCGGACGGCGTCGCGGCGTACCTGAGCGGTGTGGTGGCTGGGCTGGAACACCTCCAGCCGACCCTTGCCGCCCGTCTTGGCCGCGTACATGGCCAGGTCGGCGGCCCGGAGCATCGTGATGCCGGTGGGGGCGCACGCGTCCGAGGTGGCCAGGCCGATGCTCAGCCCGGTGCGCACCGTGTGCTCCCCGATCCGGGTGGGCGCCCGCAGCGAGTCCAGGATGCGGTGCGCGACGCGCTCGGCCTGGTGGGCGCTGCCGGGGCCGGTCAGCAGGATGGCGAACTCGTCACCGGAGAGGCGGGCCACCGTGTCGGTGTCCCGGACACAGCTGACCATGCGCCGGCTGAGCAGCTTGATCAGGCCGTCACCGCCCTCGTGGCCGAGGTTGTCGTTGACCGCCTTGAGGTTGTCCACGTCGAGGAAGAGCACCGCCGACTGGGCGCCGGTCTCCTGGCGGGCGGCCTCGGCCTCGGTCAGCCGCTCCATGAACCAGGCCCGGTTGGGCAGGCCGGTGAGCACGTCGTGGAAGGCCTGGAAGCGCAACCGGTCCTCCAGGTCCTTCCGTCCCTCGACGGCGCCCAGGAGGCTGTTGAAGGCGCGGCCGGCCTCGCCGATCTGGTCGTCGGAGTCGACGTCGATCCGCTCGAACACCGCTTCGGACCAGTCGCCGGAGCTCGAGGCCGAGGAGACCATGCTGGTCGCGGATCGCAGGTGGCTGCTGAGCACCTCCAGGCGGCCACCGACGACGCCGCGGCACAGCGCGTAGTTCATGGCGCCGACGAGGAAGCCGGCCACCAGGCAGGCCGAGCCGAAGACGGGCCGGTGAGCGATCGTCTCCGGGACGCCGAACAGCACGGCGAACGGCGGGAAGACGACCCCGACGGCCAGACCGAGACCGACCATGTAGATGGCCATGTCCCAGAACACGCGGGAGGTCAACCGAAATCCCCGACGCGTACGCGGCCGCTTCTCGGCCGGCAGGTCATGCAGCGACATGGGAAGCGGATCGGCCGTTCTCGCGTGCACTTGAGGGACCACGCACGAATCGTCGGAACGACTCCACCATTTCGGGGTGGTTCCCTCGAGTCGCTCAAGGAATGGTGTCGGACGTCGATCTGTCTGGCATGGAGATCCCGCTGTCCTTCACGGCCGGCCAGTACGTGGGCGATGACCTGTGGGTGTCTGTCCTCGACGGCTGCACCCGTCAGTACGTCGACCTCGACACCGCCGCCACCAGCTCGGCGTCGGTCGTCGTCGCCCGTGCGGTGCAGGACTTCCTGCCCTGGTACGCGAGCGTGCACCGCGGCGCCGGCATCCGGTCCCAGCTCACCAGTGCCCGGTACGAGGAGGCGCGCGAGGCCATCACACGCTTCGTCGGTGGCGATCCCGCCACGCACGTGGCGCTGTTCCCGCGCAACACCACCGAGGCGCTCAACCTGCTCGCCTTCCGCCTGGGCCTGACCAAGGACGACGTCGTCGTCACCACGGCCGTCGAGCACCACGCGAACCTGCTGCCCTGGCGCCGGCACGCGCAGCTGCGGGTCGTGGACGTCGATGGGCAGGGCACCTTCGACGTCGCCGCGGTGGAGGCCGCGCTGGACCAGCACCCGCGGCCCCGCGTCCTGGCGGTCTCCGGGGGTTCCAACGTCACCGGCTGGCTGCCCGACCTGCGGGCCATCGCCGCCGCCGCCCGCCAGCGGGGCGTGCTGACGGTGGTCGACGGCGCCCAACTGGTGCCGCACCGCCCCGTGGACATCAGCGCCCTCGGGATCGACGTCATCGCCTTCTCCGGGCACAAGATGTACGCGCCCTTCGGTGCCGGCGCCCTGATCGCGCCGCGCGCGCTGCTGGCCGACGGGGAACCGTTCCTCGTCGGGGGTGGGGCGGTCGGGGCTGTCTCGTTCGACGACGTCATCTGGGCCGACGGCCCCGACCGTGACGACGCCGGCTCGCCCAACGTCATCGGCGTCGTCGCCCTCACCGCGGCGGCGGACGAGCTGCGCAGCGACGGGTGGTCGGCAGTGCGCGCCCACGAGGACCACCTGGTGCGCGCCCTGGACTCAGAGCTCCGCTCGGTGCCCGGATTGCACCGGCTCGGGCCGGTCACCGGGGACCGGCTGCCGGTCGCCGCCTTCAACCTCGAAGGGGTGCCCCACGGTCTGCTGGCCGCCCGGCTCGCCAACGAGTACGCCATCGGTACCCGCAGCGGCTGCTTCTGCGCGCACCCCTACATGGGCCGGCTGCTGGGGCTCACCGACGCCGAGGTCGCCCAGTTCCATGCCGACGTTCGCGCAGGCGCCCGTCATCGGCTCCCTGGCGCGGTCCGGGTCAGCGCGAACCGGCAGACCTACCTCACCGACATCCCGATCCTCGGACAGGCGCTGCGGGAGATCGCCGCCACGCCCGAAGGCGCCGAGCGGTACGAACTCGACGCGCGTGGGGACTTCGCCCCGCGGGTCCGCTCACGTGTGCCGGTGTACGCCTAGCCACCGGGCCCACCTCGCCGGGGCTGGCGCCCGCGCTGCGGTGGCCGCCGGGAGATCGCGACGTGCGCTCACCGGTGTCGATGCCCGTGCTGCCGGCAGGGGTCGGCCTCGGGGCATCCGCTGTCGGTAACGTGCGCGCCGGTGTGGCTGATGAAGAACGTGGTGCGTCACTACGCCTGGGGGTCGGCCACGGTCATCCCCGAGTTGTTGGGTCAGCCCAGTCCGGCTGCCCAGCCGCACGCGGAGTTGTGGATGGGGGCGCATCCGGACCAGCCGAGTCTGCTGGCCGATGGGCGGCGGCTGGACCGGGCCATCGCCGAGGAGCCCGAGCGGCTGCTGGGGGCGCCGGTGGTGGACCGGTTCGGGCCGCGGCTGCCGTTCCTGCTCAAGGTGCTCGCCGCCGACCGGCCGCTGTCGCTGCAGGCGCATCCCACGATGGAGCAGGCGGCGGCCGGGTACACCGCCGAGGAGGCCGCCGGCATCCCCAGGGACGATCCGGCGCGGACGTTCAAGGACCCCTGGCACAAGCCCGAGCTGCTGCTGGCGCTGACCACCTTCGAGGCGCTGTGCGGGTTCCGGCCGGTGGAGGAGTCGCTGCACTGCCTGGCCAAGCTGCAGCTGCCCGAGCTCAAGCCGACGATCGCCGCGCTGGCCCGCGGTGGGCTGCGGGCGGCCATTCCGCAGCTGATCGC
>DASQDP010000011.1:0-10380 GCA_035634095.1 Nocardioidaceae bacterium
CTGGACCCGATCATCTCCACCCCGGCGGCGCCTCCGACGTACATGATTCCCGCGAGCAAGAAGGAGCGCCGAGTCACGCGCGGTAGGGCTCGCAGGTATCCGAGCATGAGGAGCGCGTAGAGGCCCGTCAGCGGTAGGGCAACGACTGTCCAAGCGAAGTACAACGCTCCACTCAGGTGGAGAAACGAACGCAGAGGCTTGATGACCTGCTCGTGGATCTGCGTGAGCTCGTCGATGCTGAGGTACAGGAAGACTGCCGCCAGCCCCCGCTCGTGAAGCCGCCATCGCCTGGGTCCGCCGACCCGGGGCTCGGCCACCAGCCACATCGTCTGTGCGCAGAGAAACAGCAGGGTGCAGGAGAACCAGGTCGGCACATTGGTTTCCTCGTCCACGTCGAACCACAGCTGCAAGGAACCCAGGCCTCGAAAGTCGAGCCCTGGGGATTCCTGCGCCAGGCGCAGCAACAGGCTGGTGACGAGGAGCGCAGCGATGATGACGTAGAGCCGCCGCGACCACGGGGCGAATGACGCAACGGGGCCGGTCCAACCGCTGTCGCCAGTCGAACCCAGACCGCGCTTGCGACTCGCAGTCATTCGAGCACCATACCGCTCGGGTGACAACGTCCTACTCGGTCGAAGACCGGTCGTCAGCTGCCGGTTGGCAGGCCCGGAGCACCCGACCGTTCCCGGCTGTCGACCGACGTGCTGCGGGTCACCGCAACCGTGTGAGGCGGCTCGTGATTGCGGGCCGGCAGTCAGGTGTGCCGCAACAGGCGCTTGTTGCTCCGCCGCCGCCCAGCTGAGGCCAGTGCGCAAGAAGCAAGAACGAGGGATGAGCCGGCCTGTAGGCCGGGTTCTGTCTCCGCGCGCCTTGCGGCAACGCGGTCGGCGGCCATCCATCTGGGACTGCCGTCACCGGCAGCCTCGTGCGGTCCACCCGCGAGCTCGGGCGGGCCGCCCTCGAACGCTCGCGCAGGCGCGTGGGTCGCCCCACGCCCCCTTCTTGACCTTGCTCCGGGTGGGGTTTACCGAGCCGCTCCGGTCACCCGGAGCGCTGGTGGTCTCTTACACCACCGTTTCACCCTTACCGTTCGGCGGCCGGAGCCGTCGTACGGCGGTCTGTTCTCTGTGGCACTGTCCCGCGGGTCACCCCGGGTGGGAGTTGCCCACCACCCTGCCCTGTGGAGCCCGGACCTTCCTCGACGAGCGAGCTCGCCGCGGCCGCCCGGCCGACTCATCCGTCCGGCAGTCTAGCCCGCGTCAGATCTCGAAGCGGACCGTGCGGGTGCGCGGGTCCGCCTCCACCAGCCGAGCCCGGACGTCGGCGCCGAGCGGCAAGTCGCGTGCGGACGCCACCGGCGCCTCGGTCGCGGGCTGCTGCACCACGAGGTCACCGTGCTTCGGGTCGTCCTCGTCGACCTGCACCACCACGCCGTCGAACTCCTCGCCGACGTGCGGTGCCAGGACGGCCGCCTCGACAAGGGCGACCACGGCGTTCTCGTACTGGTGCGCGCGGTGGTCGGCGGACCGCATCGTCCTCGGCAGCACGGGGAGCTTGCCGAGGACCCAGTCCGGCACCGGCTCCCCTGCGCACAGCGCCACGCAGACCTCGGCGGCGTAGCGGTCCGCCAGCCTCCGCAGGGGTGCGGTGACGTGGGCGTACTCCGAGGCGAGCGCCGAGTGCTCGGGCTGCTCGGGAGGCTGGCCGTCGAAGCCGACGTAGCCCGATCCACGCAGCAGCCGGGTGGAGGCCACCACCATGGCGGCGTGGTGGGGCAGGCTCGGGTCCAGGGAGCGGACGAAGTCGGGGTAGAGCTGCTCGGCCGGCCACTCGATGCGAAGTGCCTTGGCGGTGCGGTGCAGCCGCTGCACGTCCCGGTTGTCGGGCGGCGGCAGCGTGCGGAGCAGCCCGACGCCGGCGTACACCATCAACGACGCGGCCGCCATTCCGGTGAGCAGCGAGATCTGGGCGTTCCACTCCTCGACCGGCAGCATCTGCCGGAAGCTGAGCGTCCACGCCTCGCCGTCCACGTCGATCTCCTGCTCGGGCAGCGGGAGGGAGACCCCGCCCCGGGCCGCCTCCCTCTTCTTCCGCAGCTCGCCGACCTCCCCGAGCAGGCCGATCATCTCGTCCGCGGTTCCGGCGTCCACCTGCTCCTGCAGGCTGGTGTAGTCGAGCTTCGCACGGCTGCTGACCAGTGCCCGCTCGACGTGCACGTCGGTGCCCTCGCCGTCCCGGTCGACCCTGATGGTCCACAGCAGAGCCGGCCTGGTCGTGTCCGGCAGCAGGGACGCCGCTCCCTCCGAGAGCACGACCGGGTGCAGCGGGATCTTCGAGTCGGCGCCGTACAACGTGGCCCCTCGACGGTTGGCCTCCTCGTCGACCGCGTCCCCCGGGGTCACGAACGCGGCGACGTCGGCGATCGCGTAGTGCACGAGGAAGCCGCTGCCGTCGCGCTCGAGGTGCAGCGCCTGGTCGAGATCGCGAGAGGTCTCCGGATCGATCGTCACGAACGGGATGTCGGTGCGGTCCAGGTCGGGGAGCCGCGGGTCACCGGCGGCCTGACGTGCGACCCGCTCGACCTCCTCGGGGAACTCGGGGACGAGCTCCAGCTCCCGGTGGATGGCCGCGATGCCGTCCCGCAGCGTGCCGGCGTCGGCGGAGTGCACCTTCACGACTCGTCTCGGCACGACACCTCACCCTTCGACTGCGCCCGGCCTCGGCACCGTGGTCGGCCGGCCGTCGGCTGGGCCAGCATAGGGTGACGCCCGTGCTGGTCCTGCTGCCTCCGTCCGAGGGGAAGCGGGTACCGCGGCGCGGACGGCCCCTGGAGCTGGGCAGCCTCTCCTTCCCCGCACTCGAGCAGCACCGCGCCGCCGTGCTCGGCGCCCTCGTCGACCTGTGTACGACGGCTCCGCCGGCCTCCGCGGCCCGGGTGCTCGGACTCGGCCCGAGCCAGGCCGCCGAGGTCACGGCCGACGCCGGGCTGCTGCAGGCGCCCACGGCGCGAGCCGACGCGGTCTATCGGGGGGTGCTCTACGAGGCGCTGGACCTGCCGTCCCTCGACGCGTCGGCCCGCCGCCGGGCCACCTCGTGGCTCGCCGTGACCTCAGGGCTCTTCGGGTTGCTGAGACCCGCCGACCGCATCCCGGCGTACCGCCTCTCCGGCTCGGTGTCCCTGCCGGGCATCGGCCCGCTCTCGACATACTGGGCGCGGCGCCTCGACGACAGCGTGCGGCAGGCCGCCGGGAGGGGACTGGTGCTGGACCTGCGCTCGTCGGCTTACGCCTCGTTCTGGCGCCCCGGACCGGACCTGGCGCGGCGGGTGGTCTCGATGCGGGTGCTGCACGAGGCCGCCGGTGTCCGGTCGGTGGTGTCGCACTTCAACAAGGCCACCAAGGGGCGGCTGGTGCGGACGCTCCTTCAGGACGGCGGCGCGCCGGGCAGCGCTCCGCGGCTCGCCGACCACCTGCGCTCCCTGGGCTGGCACGTCGAGGACAGCACGGCCGGCGAGCAGCGGAGGCGGCTCGACGTGGTCGTCAGCGAGCTGGCAGCGCCGGCTCCGTCGAACGAGCGTTGAACATCCGCAGGGTGGCGCGCCCGTCGTCGTAGAAGGACAGGGCCGTCACCGATGCCGGGGCGAGCTCCATCCGGTACACCGACTCCAGCGGGGCCGCGAGGGCACGGGCGACCAGGACGCTGATCGGGGTGACGTGGCTGACCACCAGGACGGTGCGCCCCGCGTGTTCCTCGAGCAGCCGGTCGAGCGCCGCCAGGACCCGCGCCTCGACCACCCGGAACGACTCGCCGCCGCCGGCCGGAACGTCGAGCGACCCGAACCAGGCGTCGAGCTGGTCGGGGTGCCGCTCCCGCAGCTCGGCGAAGGTGAGCCCGTCCCACGCGCCGAACTCCATCTCGGCCAGCCCGGCCTCGGTCGAGATCTCGAGGCCGAGCCGCTCGGCGATGATCTCCGCGGACTCCCGGGCGCGCCGCACCGGGGAGGCCACCACGCCGTGGATGTCGTCGGCGAGCGGGGAGAGCCAGTCGGCCGTGGCCCGCACCTGGTCGCGACCCTCGTCGGAGAGGCCCGGGTCGCTGCCGCCCAGTCCTCCTGAGAACCGTCGGGCCACGGTGTGCGCGGTCACCCCGTGCCGCACCAGAACCAGCGTGGTCGCCGCCGCGAACTCCGACCAGCCGCGGACGGCCGACCGCTCCTCGGTCGGCGGGGCCTGCGGCACCTCGGCGCCGCTCGGGTCCCGCATCGGCCTCGGCTTCCTACCGGCCTGGACGTCCAGCGCCTCGTTGAGGATGCGGTCCGCGTGCCCGTTCTGCGCGCGCGGGATCCAGGTGTACGTCGTACCGAAGGGAGCGAGCTGGTGGGCCCGGGCCGCGAGCGGCCTCATGCCAGGGTGCTTGATCTTCCAGCGGCCCGACATCTGCTCCACCACGAGCTTGGAGTCCATGCGCACTTCGAGGTCGGCGTCGGGAGTGTGCTCTCGGTGCAGTTCGAGACCCGCGATCAGGCCCTGGTACTCCGCGACGTTGTTGGTGGCACGCCCGATGCACTCCGCCCGCTCGGCGATCACCTCGCGGGTGTCAGCGTCGAAGAGCACCGCTCCGAAGGCGGCGGGACCGGGGTTGCCGCGGGAGCCGCCGTCCGCCTCCACCAGCACGGAACGGTGCCTGCCGCCGGCGTCGCCGCCTGCAGCCGCCATCAGATCCCGGACTCCGCGGTGCGCACCAGGATCCGGTTGCACTCCTCGCAGCGCACCACCTCGTCGGGCGCTGCCTTGGCGATGGCGCCCAGGTCCGACGCAGTCAGGTCCAGGCTGCACCCGCTGCACCGGCGCCGCACCAGCGCCGCCGCACCCACCCCGCCCTTCTGCGCGCGCAGCCGCTCGTAGAGCGCGAGGAGGTCGGCGGGGACGCCCTGCGCCCTCATCGTGCGCTCGTCGCCGGCCGCGGCCATCTCCGCGGATGCCTTCTCGGCCTTGGCGTCGCGCGCCTCCGTCAGCTCGCCGGCACGGGCGTCCAGCTCGGTGAGCCGCGCGCGGAGCCGGTCGTGGTCGCGCTGCGCGGACTCGAGCCGCTCCATCACCTCCAGCTCGGTGTCCTCCAGGTCGGAGATCCGACGGGCCAGTGAGACGAGCTCCTGCTGCATCCGCTCGAGGTCCTTGGGGTTGCTGACCAGCCCTCGGTCCATCCGGTCCTGGTCGCGCGTCCTGCGCGCCTTGACCTGCTCGACGTCCGCGTCGGCCTTGCGCTGCTCGCGGGTGAGGTCGTCGATGGCGATCTGAGCATCACGGGCCGCGCCCTGGACCTCGTCCCGTTCGGCGGTGATGGCCGCCAGCTCCCGCGCCTCGGGCAGGGTGGCCAGGCGGTGGCGGAGCTGGTCGATCCTGGCGTCGAGCTCCTGGACGTCGAGCAGCGTGAGCTGCGCGAAGGGGTCGGCTTTCAGCGGGTCTCCTCGGGGTCGCGGGTCAGTCGACCCGGAAGGTCCACGGGTCGGTCACCACGACGCTGACCCGGGTCTCCACCGTAGCGCCCGACGCGGCGACAGCTTCGGTCAACTTCCGCGCGACCACGGGTAGCCAGGTCCACTCCGCCGCCCAGTGCGCGACGTCGACCAGCGCCGGCCCGTCCTGGTCGCGGAACTCTCCCGCCCGGTGGTGCCGCAGGTCGGAGGTCACGTAGACATCAGCGTCGCTCGCCAGCACCCTGTCGAGCAGGAAGTCGCCCGCACCGCTGCCCACCGCGACTGTGTGCACCGGGCGGTCAGGGTCACCGGCGACCCGGACGCCGGAGGCGGTGGCAGGCAGGGCGGCACGCACCCGCTCGGCGAAGTCGCGCAGCGGGACCGGGCGTTCCAGCCGGCCGATCCGGCCGTGCCCCCGCGCTGGTCCAGCTTCTCGAGCCCCCACCGGGCCCTCCACGAGCAGCACGTCGGGGTCCGCCACCCCCAGGGCACGGGCGAGGCAGTCGTTCACCCCGTCGACCGGCACGTCGGCGTTCGTGTGCGCGGTGAGCAACGCGACGCCGGCGCGCACGAGGTCGGTGACGGCCCGCCCCTTGGGAGTCGTCGCGGGGACGCCGTGCACCGGAGCCAGCAGCAGCGGGTGGTGGCACAGCACCAGGTCGGCGCCCCACTCCAGTGCCTCGGCCACCACGGCGGGGGCCGGGTCCACCGCCAGCAGCACCTTGGCGACCTGCGCCTCGGTGTCACCGCACACCAGACCCACGGCGTCCCACTCGGCGGCCCACGCCGGGTCGTACCACTCGTCCAGAAGAGCGGTGACGTCCTCGAGCCGAAGTCGCATGGCGCCGAGCGTACGGCGGCACCGCTGGCGCGGAGCTCCTCAGCGCGGCCGGTGCTCAGCCACGTCGGGGCAGCGGCCCGTTCGAGGGCCCCACTGGTCCAGTCCAGTTGCGCCCATAACGCGGCGGTCCGGCCCGGAACCGGCGAGAAATCCTCTTTGTCAGGTAAAGAATTGCTGAATCCTGCTGCTTCGGTCGTGCACCGGCGCCCGGAGGTAGTTGAATGTCTTACGCAACGACCGCTGGTGACCCGAGACGCCAGCGGTCGTTGTTGTGTCCGGCCCCGAACGTCGCGGCCGACCTCCCGTAGGCTGACCCAGACGGGCGCCCCGCCCTCAGGGCGTATAGCTCAGCGGTAGAGCACCTCCCTTACAAGGAGGTGGTCGCAGGTTCGATCCCTGCTGCGCCCACCGCCACGTCGGGCCGGCAACCCACGGTGACCCGAGCACACCGTCGGGCCAGAACCACCCGACTGGGCCATGCGGATCTCAGGGTGGACGTGGCAGACTGGCAGAGCGAGAGGGACGGGACCCGAGACCCGTCCCTCTCGCTCTGCCCGGCCCTCGCGCCTCAGGCGACCACGGCCAGCGCCCGGGCCTGCTCCTCGAGGTCGCGGGCATCCGGCATCGCGTTGTGCACGAGCCACCGCACGGTGCCGCCCTTGTCCACGATGAAGGTCGAGCGTCCGGCGCAGCCGCGGGTCTCGTCGAAGACGCCGAAGGAACGCGCCACCTCGCCGTGGGGCCAGAAGTCCGAGAGCAGCGGGAAGGTGAGCCCGGCCTGCTCGGCGAAGGAACGCAGCGCGAACATCGGGTCGCAGGAGACCGCCACCAGCTGCACGTCGGCGGACTCGAAGGCCGGCAGGGCATCCCGAACAGCTTCCAGCTCGCCTGTGCAGACCCGGCTGAAGGCGAACGGGTAGAACATCACCACCACGGCCCTGCGGCCGCGGAAGTCGGACAGCCGCACCGACTGCCCGTGCTGGTCGCGCAGCTCGAAGTCCGGGGCCGGTTGCCCGATGCCCAGGCTCACAGGAGCGCCCGCAGCGTTCAGCGAGCGGCCTTCGGGGCGACCAGCCGGGTGGCTGCCCAGTCGGAGCTGACGGCCACCGTCGTGGTGGTGGCGAGACCGGCGATGGGCGCCGCCTCGGCGATGTCGGCAGGGTCCACGGCGCTCGGGCGCCCTACCTTGGGCGTGAGCAGCCAGATGACGCCTCCGGCGGCCAGGTCGCTGGGAGCGTCCACGAGTGCGTCCACGAGGTCGCCGTCGTCATCGCGCCACCACAGCAGCACGGAGTCCACGACGTTGCCGTAGTCCCCGTCCACCAGGTCGGCATCGATGGAGTCCTCGACCGCGACGCGCAGGCCGTCGTCGACGTCCTCGTCCCAGCCGAGCTCCTGGACCACCATCCCGGGCCTCAACCCGAGCCGCTCGCCCGCGTTCTGAGTGGCGGTGCCGTCCTGGCCACCCGCGCTCGCGCTCACGTCACTCCTCCACATCTCTCCGCTGGTCGCGCTCCCGGTCCTTCCGCGTGCCGGCCCGGCGCGCCCGTGCCTGCGGGTAGTCCATCCGATGTCGACCTGGTTCGCAAGACCGGCCCCTCGGCTGCCAGGCTAGTGCCATGCCGGCCCCCGACTTGGCGCCTACCGGGGCGGTGACGCACCAGCGCCCGTTCGTGGTCGCCGTCGCCGCGGACGGCGAGCACCGGTTCAGCAAGCCCACCCGGCCGGTGATCAGGCTGCTCGAGGGCCGCGGCGTCGAGGGCGACGCCCATCTCGGGGACAGGGTGCAGCACCGTTCCCGGCTGCGCCGTGCCGCCTCCGCCCCCAACCTGCGACAGGTGCACCTCCTGCACGCGGAGCTCTTCGACGAGCTGCTCGCCACCGGGCACCGAGTCGAGGCCGGCGCCCTGGGGGAGAACATCACCACCAGCGGGGTGGACCTCCTGTCGCTGCCGGAGGGCACCGCGCTGCTCCTCGGGGACACCGCGCAGGTGGAGGTGACCGGGCTGCGCAACCCCTGCCGTCAGATCGAGGACTTCCAGCCGGGACTGCTCCGGCAAGTCATCGGTCGCGACGCGGACGGCTCGTTGGTGCGGCGGGTCGGGGTGATGGGCGTCGTACGCCGCGGGGGCGAGGTCCGGCCCGGCGACCGCATCACCGTCGTGCTGCCCGAGGCACCACACCGCCCTCTCCCCGTGGTGTAGCGACAGGCGCGCGGCACCGGGCGGGGAGTACGTTTCCCGACAGGCCCCGGCGTGACACGATGAGTGAGCCTCCCTCGACGCGGGGGCCCCAGACAGTGCCACCGATCGCGCACACCGAGCACGAGAGCAGAGGAATCGTGGCCACAGATCCTGAGCAGTCCCCCACCAAGATGGGCCGGCCTCCGGTCATCCACGAGGGCCTCGCCACCCAGCTGCCCGACATCGACCCCGACGAGACGTCGGAGTGGTTGGAGTCGTTCGACGCGATGGTCGACGACCGGGGTCGTTCGCGCGCCCGCTACCTGATGCTGCGGCTGCTCGAACGGGCACGTGAGCACAACGTCGGAGTGCCCGCCCTCCGCAGCACCGACTACATCAACACGATCACTCCGGAGCGTGAGCCGTGGTTCCCGGGCGACGAGCACATCGAGCGCCGGATCCGCGCGTTCCTGCGCTGGAACGCCGCAGTGATCGTGTCCACGGCCAACCGCAAGGGTCTCGAGGTCGGCGGCCACATCGCGACGTTCCAGTCCTCCGCGTCGCTCTACGAGGTCGGGTTCAACCACTTCTTCCGCGGCAAGGACCACCCCGGCGGCGGCGACCACGTCTACATCCAGGGCCACGCCTCCCCCGGCATCTACGCCCGGGCGTTCCTCGAGGGCCGGCTGACCGAGACCCAGCTGTCCCGGTTCCGGCAGGAGGTCCAGCACGGCCCGGGGCAGGGACTTCCGTCGTACCCGCACCCGAGGCTGATGCCGGACTTCTGGGAGTTCCCCACGGTGTCGATGGGCCTGACCGCGCTCAACGCGATCTACCAGGCCCGGTTCAACCGCTACATGGCCAACCGCGGCATCAAGGACACCAGCGACCAGCACGTCTGGGCGTTCCTCGGCGACGGCGAGATGGGCGAGCCGGAGTCGCTCGGCGCCATCGGCGTGGCTGCCCGCGAGGAGCTCGACAACCTCACCTTCGTGGTCAACTGCAACCTGCAGCAGCTCGACGGCCCGGTGCGCGGGAACGGCAAGATCATCCAGGAGCTGGAGTCGACCTTCCGCGGCGCCGGCTGGAACGTCATCAAGGTCGTCTGGGGTCGCGAGTGGGACGACCTGCTCGCCCGCGACGTCGACGGCGTGCTGGTCAACAAGATGAACAGCACCCCGGACGGGCAGTTCCAGACCTACTCGGTGGAGTCCGGCGCCTACATCCGGGAGAGCTTCTTCGGCGGCGACCCGCGGCTGCGCAAGATGGTCGAGCACATGAGCGACGAGGACATCGTCAAGCTGCCCCGCGGCGGCCACGACTACCGCAAGGTCTACTCGGCCTTCGACGCCGCCACCAAGCACGTCGGGCAGCCGACGGTGATCCTGGCGCACACCATCAAGGGCTGGACGATCGACGCCCTGGAGGGCAAGAACGCCACCCACCAGATGAAGAAGCTGACCAACAAGGACCTCAAGGCGATGCGGGACCGGCTCTACCTGCCGATCACCGACAAGGAGATCGACGAGTCCGAGGTCGCGCCGTTCTACCACCCCGGCAAGGACTCGCCGGAGATCGAGTACATGCTGGAGCGCCGGCGCCAGCTCGGCGGGTCGCTGCCCAGGCGCGTCGACAGGTCCACCCCGCTCACGCTCCCCGGCGACAAGACCTACGCCGAGCTGAAGCAGGGCTCGGGGAAGCAGGCCATCGCCACCACCATGGCGCTGGTGCGGCTTCTTCGCGACCTGATGAAGGACAAGGAGATCGGCAAGCGGATCGTGCCGATCGCTCCCGACGAGTACCGCACCTTCGGCATGGACGGGATGTTCCCGACGGCCAAGGTGTACAACCCGATGGGGCAGCGCTACGAGTCCGTGGAC
>DASQDP010000012.1:0-3430 GCA_035634095.1 Nocardioidaceae bacterium
AGGACACCGACGTCGTGGTGCGCCAGCACCCGGGCCATGACGCGGGCGAAGAGCTCGGGGTTCTTGCTGGACACCGGGGCGTGGTTGAAGACCACGGTCGGGCGGGGAGACCGGCGGTCGGATCGGCAGGCGTCCATCCGGTCGACGTCGAGGGGCAACCCGACCACCGCGGCGTGGGCGTCGATCTGCTCGGCCAGGGGGGTGTTGAAGGCGCCGATCGTGGTCCGCAACGTCGTCCGCATGTACTCGGAGACCAGGAACACGCGGTCGAGGACGTGCAGGTCGGCCAGGTCCAGCACCTCCATCCCGGGATAGGTCTCGGAGCGGAAGGTGTCGGTGGGGTCCCAGTGACTGCCGTGCGTGTAACCGACGATGGGGATCGACAGACCGAGGTCGAGCAGCATCCGCCTGATCTCCACGGGGAAGACCGAGAAGACGTGGAAGCAGAAGATGACGTCGGGAGGGTCCTCGACGAGTTCGCGGAGCACGCCGCGGTAGTTCGCGAGGATCCACGAGAGCCGGTGATCCGGACCTCCGGGCCCGGTCGGCGGCAGGTCGAGTCGGGGACGGACGACGTCGAGTCCGAGGGCTGCCAGTCCGTCGCGGATCGCCGAGGACGCCGTGATGCCGTACCCGATGGCGTCACTGGACGGAACGCCGACCTTCGGATCGGGCACCGTGTAGCCGTCGAGGTAGAGCACCCGGCACGCGTCGCGTTTCATCTCCCGGACCTCATCGTTCCTCCGCCGGCAGCTTGTAGCCGAGGACGGCGTAGTCCTGCGGCCCGAAGAGAGCCTGTGCGACGAGCTCGTGGAGCTGGGTGCCGGCGCCTTCATCCCCGGTGGGCCCCATCGGGGAGGACTTCGGATGGAGCGGCCGGACCTCGACGTCCCCGAAACCCTGCGTGGACACGAGGTACTCCGTCAGGGCCGGGGGAAGCGGCGACCGGTGCGTCGGGTCGTTGTAGAAGTCGCAGGCGGCCATGACCAGGTTCGTGGGGTTCGGCGTCTCGAGCAGCAGGCAGCCGCCGGGGCGCAGCGCCCCTCTCGCCGCTTCGAGCAGCGCCAGCAGGTCCTCGGTGGGCAGGTGTTCGATGACGTGGAAGGCCGTGACCATGTCGAGGGAGTCCGGCGGCAGTGCCTCCAGGTAGCCGAGGGCGTCGCCGAGCTCCATGTCCAGCCCCCGCGCGCGGCCCGCGGCCACGAACGCGGGGTTGGTGTCGACGCCCCTGGCTGCCACCCCTGCGGCGCGGAGCAGGGTCAGCCACTCGCCTCGCCCGCAGCCCAGGTCCACGACGCCGCCGGGGCCGGCGAGCCGGCGGACGTCGGGCAGGTAGCCCTCGAGCTTGGCGCTGACCTCGGCGGTCGAGCCGCGGACGTGCTCGGTGAAGTCGGCGTAGATCGCAGCGAAGCGCGGGCCCCATCCGTCGACGTCGTTGCTGCTCCCGCCGCTCGCCTGCAGACCCCGCAGCTCGGCCTCCACCGACCGCAGCCGGTCCTGGGTGTCCCGAGCCAGGCGGCCCAGCTCGCCGACGGCATGGCTCAGGCCCGCCACCTGGCGCTCGAGGTCCGCCTCTCGCGCCTGCGGCGGGGATCCGTCCCGAGCGGCGCCCGGGCTCATCCCGCGCCCACTCTGCCGGCCTCCCCTGCGTCGGGATCGGCGGGCGCGGTGGCCGACGCGTCCGGCCTCGGGATCTGCCGGAGGACCTTCGCGGGACTGCCCGCGACGACGGTGTAGGGCTCGACGTCACCCAGCACCAGCGACGCGACCCCGACCACGGAGTGCGCGCCGATGCGGCAGGGAGCGACGACGATGACGTTGCTGGAGAGCCAGGCACCCTCTTCGATCACCACGTCGCGGCCGGAGGAGGGAACGGCCACCTGACGCTCGGCGCCGAACTTCGTCCAGTCGTGCGTGCCGGTGAGGATCGAGACGTTGTGCCCGAAGAACGCGTACTCGCCGATCGTCACGTCCCCCGAGGACAGGTTGATCAGGGCGTTGTTCAGGACGGCCGTCGGGTGGATGTGCAGACGGTCGGGGTCGCCGTAGATGAGCGGCCGGAACAGTGCCGGGTCCTCGGTGGCCCGCGCTCCCGGGGGCTTCCCGTCGAGGCGGTTGTCGGAGAGGAGCGCGAGTCCACGTTCACGCGCGGCCCTCATTGCGCGGTTGACCAGAGACATCAGGGTCCCTTCCTGCCGCCACGGCGGATCCCGGAGCCTGCCACTACCCTGCGGCGGAGGCCATGACCCTCGTTGCGACCGGCTTCCTGGAGCACCTGGGCGTACATCCGGGCGTGGAAGTCGGCGATCCTCGGCCACGTCCACCGGTCGGCGCCCGCGCGTCCGGCCGCGGCCAGCCTCGCCGCGAGCGCACGGTCGGACAGCACGAGGAGCAGTGCGTCGGCCAGTGCAGTGGTGTCCCGCGGTGGCACACGGAGGACGCCCTCGACCTCCGTCGGCCGGTCCAGCGCACCGGGGGGTGCGGTCGCGATCGTCGGTACGCCGTGCGCGAGCGCGGCGAGGAGGGACCCCGACTTGGCGGTCACCCCGGCGTCGAACGGGAACACGGCCGCATCCGCGGCGCGCAGCAGGCGGGACACCTCGTCCTCGTGCAGGTAGCCCGTGAAGACGACGGCGTCTGCCACGCCGGAGCGGCGTGCGACGTCCTCCAGCCCCTGGCGCATCGCATCAGCGGCACCGGCGTGCACGGAGTGGCTCTCGCCCCCGCCGGCGAGGACGAGCCGGAGACCGGGGACCACCCGGCGAACGGCGGCGACCGCCTCGATGAGGCCCGCGAGGCCCTTGACCGGGTGGAGGAAGCCGAAGAAGACGGCTAGGCGTGCGTCCGGTGGTAGGCCCAGCGATGCCCGCACCGCCGACGGGACGTCCTCCCCGTCGAGCCGGGCGACGGGGATGTTCGGCGCGATCGGCACGTGTGTCACCTCGAGCCGACGATCGGCGAAGCGGGCGTGCACCACGTCGGCGTGCTCGGGTGCGGTGACGAGCAGCCGGTCGGCCTCCAGCGTGAGCACCAACGTCTCGCGGTCCGCGCGCTGCTGCCGCTCCAACGCGGACCAGGCAGCGGAGCGGAGCCCTCCGCCGGCGCCACCGGCCGTCCAGACGCCGTACTCGTGCAACGTGGCCACCACCGGTGTGCCGGCCGGGAGGAGGAGCGGCAACAGGCCCACCGCCCGGGAGAAGCCGAAGGCGGACGGCGCGAACTGGACGTGGACGACGTCCAGCGGCAGCCGCGAGATGGCGCGGGCGGCTCGGCGGACACCGCGGACGTCCCAGCGGTCGGTCACGCCGACGATCTCCTCGCCCGGTGTCCGCGCGTACCGGTGCGCGGTGCAGATCAGGGACTCGCACCCGGCCGCCCGCAGCTGCCTGGCGAGGTGACGGGTGTAGTCGGCGACGCCGTCGCGCGCGGG
>DASQDP010000013.1:0-3911 GCA_035634095.1 Nocardioidaceae bacterium
GGGTGAGCTGGTAGTAGGCGTAGACGGGGAGCGTGGCCATGCGGCCGTCGAACGGGTCGAGGTTCGTCCCGTTGATGATGCCGACCGTGATCAGCAGCGGCGCGGTCTCCCCGATCACGCGGGCGATCGCCAGCGTGACACTGGTGCCGAGGCCGGCGATCGCGGTCGGGATGACGACCTTGACGATCGTCCGCCACTTGGGCACGCCGAGCGCGTAGGAGGCCTCCCGCAGCTCGTTCGGCACGAGCTTGAGCACCTCCTCCGCCGAGCGGACGACGACCGGGATCATCAGCACCGACAGCGCGATGGCGCCCATGACGCCCAGCCGGATGCCCGGGCCGAAGAAGATCGCGAACAGCGCGTAGGCGAACAGACCGGCCACGATCGACGGGATGCCGGTCATGACGTCGACGAAGAAGGTGATCGCCCGCTTCAGCCGCCCGCGGGCGTACTCGACGAGGAAGATCGCCGTCAGCAGACCGATCGGCACCGAGATCAGCGCGGTGAGCGCGGTGATGACCAGGGTGCCCATGATCGCGTGGTACGCGCCGCCGCCCTCACCCACGACCCCGACGAGCGAGTAGCCGAAGAACTCGCCGTCGAGGCGGGTGATGCCGCGGCCGACGACGGTCCAGACCAGCGAGACCAGCGGCACCATGGCCAGCCCGAACGCGCTGACCACCAGGCAGGTGACCAGCCGGTCGGTGGCCCGGCGGGAGCCCTCCACCGTCCGGGTGAGCACGTACAGCGCGAGCGTCCCGAAGACGACGGTGTAGACGACGAACAGGGCTGTGTTGAGGTCGAAGACCGGCCAGAGCAACCCGACGAGGACCGCGGCGCCGACGAAGCACGCCCAGGGGATCCAGCGCGGCAGCCGCCTGGTCCGCCCCCGCCCGGACGGGGGGGCGCCGTTGCCGGCCGTGGCGACCGGGACCGTGGAGGTCTGGCTCATCAGTTGGCTCCGGAGAAGTCGGCCCGGCGGTTGACGATGGCGCGGGCGAGCATGTTCACCGCGAAGGTGATGACGAACAGGGCGAGCCCGCTGGCGATCAGCGTGTTGATGTCGATGCCGCTGGACTCGGGGAACTCCAGCGCGATGTTGGCCGCGATCGTCGAGGGGTTGCCGCTGCTGATCAGGTTGAACGTGATGCCACCGGAGACCGACAGCACGATGGCGACCGCCATGGTCTCGCCGAGTGCGCGGCCCAGGCCGAGCATGGCACCGCCGATGACGCCGGAGCGGCCGTAGGGGAAGACCGCCATGCGGATCATCTCCCAGCGGGTGGCGCCCAGCGCCAGCGCGGCCTCGCGGTGCAGGGTCGGGACCTGGAGGAAGACCTCGCGCGAGATGGCGCTGATGATCGGCAGGATCATGATCGCCAGCACCAGCCCGACGGTCAGCATCGTCCGCCCGGTGGTCGAGGCGGGCCCGGCGAACAGCGGGATGAAGCCGAGGTTGCGCTCGACCCACTCGTGGAGGGGCACCAGCTTGGGCGCCAGCCAGAAGATGCCCCAGAAGCCGTAGACGATGCTCGGGATCGCCGCGAGCAGGTCGACCACGTAGCCCAGGCCCTGCGCCAGTCGCCGGGGGGCGTAGTAGGCGATGAACAGCGCGATGGCCACCGCCAGCGGGGTCGCCACCAGCAGCGCGATCACCGCCGCGAGCAGCGTGCCGAACAGCAGCGGGGCGACGTAGCCGGCCAGGCCGGCGTCGCCCGGGATGTCCTCTGCCGGCGCGGTCAGTGCGGGGACCGCCTCCACGACGAGGAAGGCGGCCACCCCGGCGAGGATGACCAGGATCAGGATCCCGGCGCCTCGGGCGCTGCCGGCGAAGATGCGGTCCCCGGGGCGGCGGACCGGCCGGCCGGTCGTGGGCTGTGGCGGGGTCCTGGTGGCGGTCACCGTTGCTCCGTGGTGTCTGTGCCGGGCACTGGGGGCGCGGCAACGGGTGCGGGGAGATCCTGCCCGACTCGGGGCGGGCCGTCGCCGGTGCTGCTCAGGTCAGCCGGCGCTGATCGCGTCGACGGCACCCTGGGCCTGCTCGCGCAGCGCGTCGGAGATCGGGGCCGAGCCCGCGGCGTCGGCCGCGGCCTGCTGGCCCTCCTCGCTGATGACGTAGCCCATGAAGGCGCTCACCAGGTCGGCCTCGGTCTGGTCGTCGTAGGCGATGCAGCCGATGTGGTAGCTCACCAGGACGATCGGGTAGTTGCCCGACTCGGCGGTGTCGCGGGCCAGCTCGATGGCGAAGTCGTACTCGCCCCGGCCCTCGACCCGCTCGGAGTTCTCGACGACGGCCGCGGCGGCCTCGGCCGACGGGGCCACGAACTCCTCGCCGACGCCGATGCTCGCGACGCCGAGCTCACCGGCCTGGGAGAGGTCGGCGTAGCCGATGGTGCCCTGGCCGCCGCTCACGGCGCTGACCACGCCGGAGGTGCCCTGCGCGGCCTCACCGCCGGAGACCGGCCAGTTGCCGTCCGGCTCGTAGGTCCAGGCCTCGGGGGCGGCCGCGGCGAGGTACTCGGTGAAGTTCTCCGTGGTGCCCGACTCGTCGGACCGGTTGACCGGGGTGATCGCCTGGTCCGGCAGCGTCACGCCGGGGTTGTCGGCGGCGATGGCGGGGTCGTTCCAGTTGGTGATCTGCCGGTCGAAGACGCCCGCGATGACCTCGGGCGAGAGGTTGAGCTCCTCGACGCCCTCGAGGTTGTAGACGACCGCGATCGGCGAGATGTAGTTGGGCAGCTCGAAGACCTCCCCACCGGCGCAGCGCTCCTGCGCCGCGGCCAGCTCCTCGTCGTCGAGGTAGGCGTCGGAGCCGGCGAAGTCGGTGCCGCCCGCGATGAACTGCTCACGGCCGCCGCCGGAGCCGACCGGGTCGTAGCTGACGTTCACGCCGGGCTGCTGGCTCGAGAAGCCGGCGGTCCACCCCTGCATGGCCGCCTGCTGGCTGCTCGCGCCGGCGCCGACGAGGTCGCCGCTGAGCTCCTCGGCGCTGCCGGTCGCCTCGCCACCGCCGCTGCCGGCGGCCTCCTCCTCGTTGGCGGCGCCGCACGCGGTGAGCGTGAGGGTGCCGACGAACGCCGTGGAGAGCGCGAGGGCGCGCGTCCTGGAACGCAGGTTCAACTCGATGCCTTTCGACGGTGTGCCCGGACTTCTCTCGCCGGGCAGCAGGGAACCAACGGGAGAGGACGCTAGGCAGCCGAGGTGGCCGCCTCCGGTGTGCCGGATGAACGCGTGATGAACGACCGCTGTGATCCCGCTGACCTGCACCGTTACGGCGAGTGACCAACCCGTGAACCGTCGGCGTGCCGCCTGTCGTGACGATCAGGTGGCAGGGACGCTGAGGGGTCGATGCCTCGCGATGCCCCCGTCGGCACTCAGGGGGAGCGGCGCCAGGAGACGTCGACGGCGTGCCGGGTGAAGCCGCTGCGCTCGTAGAGCGTCACCGCCGCGGTGTTGTCCTCCTCGACGTAGAGCAGGACCTGCCGCAGCCCGAGGCCCCGCAGGTGCGCCAGCCCCACGTCGGTCAGCGCACGGCCCAGTCCCAGCCCCTGGGCGTCGGGGTCGATGCCCAGCACGTAGACCTCACCGATCGCCTCGGGACCCTCGTCACCGGGCGGGTGCACCTTCGTCCAGTGCGACCCCAGGAGCCGCTCGCCGTCCCAGGCCAGGAAGAAGCCCGCCGGGTCGAACCACGGCTCGGCCTCGCGCAGCTGCAGGTCCGCAGGCGTCCAGCTGCCCTGCTCCGGGTGGTGCGCGAACGCGCGGGCGTTGGTGCGCAGCCACGCCAGCTCGTCGCGGCCGGGTCGGAAGGTGCGCACCAGCACGCCCTCGGGCAGCCGCAGCCGGGGCTCGGGGTCCACGCCGGCCAGCTCGCGGCGCATCTGCAGCAGCACCCGGGCGCGGGTGTACCC
>DASQDP010000014.1:0-3449 GCA_035634095.1 Nocardioidaceae bacterium
TCCTCAAGGACCTGGGGCCGTTGCGCACCAGGGTCACGCTGGTCACGATCAGCGAGTTCGGCCGTCGCGTCGCCGAGAACGGCAACCGGGGCCTGGACCACGGCTGGGGCAACATGATGCTGCTGATGGGCGGCGGCGTGCGGGGCGGCCGCTACTACGCCAGCTGGCCGGGGCTGGACCGATCCAGCCTCGCCGACGGCGACCTGCAGGTCACCACCGACTACCGCAACGTGCTCGGCGAGGTGGTCTCCACGCGGTTCCCCCAGCGGTCCGCGACCGCAGTCTTCCCGGGCCTGAGCTACCGCCCGCTCGGGGTGATGACGCCGTCGTGACGGGGTCGTAGCAGGGCGATAACGGGGGCCCGACGAGACGGCGGACCCCCGACTCGGTTTCTGGGCCGGATGTTGGTACGGTGAGCCTGCTACAGATGCAAGTTCCAGCAGGTACGCCCGCGGAGTTTGTGATCCGACGGCGTGTTCTCTTGAGTCGAGCGACAAGCTTTTCAAGGGGTCTCGGCGTTTCACCCGCATCTGTCGTGGGGTCGCCGAGGTGGCGGCTCCCCCCCGTATGAGGAGTATTCGAGCATGGCTCAGGGCACCGTCAAGTGGTTCAACGCCGAGAAGGGCTTCGGCTTCATTGCGCAGGAGGACGGCGGCGACGACGTCTTCGTGCACTACTCGGCCATTCAGAGCCAGGGCTACAAGTCCCTGGACGAGAACCAGAAGGTCGAGTTCGACGTCACGCAGGGTCCGAAGGGCCCGCAGGCCGAGAACGTCCGCCCTCTCTGAGGTCCTCGGACCCCGGTCACAGAGGGAACGCCTGACCCGTTCAGGCAGCGAAGGGCCCCGACGGAGTTCCGTCGGGGCCCTTTTCTTTGGGCCAAAGTGACTATGGGTAACGCCGCTCGAGGTCGCGACAATTGGTTGCGGGGGCACACTCGCGCACTCGGAGGGAAAAGCTCATGGCACGCGAAGGGAGCAGCGTGATGGACGACCAGCTGAACGTCCCGCTGGAGGACGCCGAGCTGCTCGCCGAGGTGGAGCTCACCACCAACCTCATCATCGCCGCCAGCGAGTCCGAGAGCCTGCTGCCGCAGAGTGAGGTCGACCGGTTGCTCGGCCTCGCGGTGGACACCCGCTCGACCACCGGCATCCCCGTGCAGAAGGCCCGGCACGACGCCTGATCGGCGGCTTCCGCGGCAGCCGTGCCGCGCCGGCGAGGCATGCCGCCGGTAGGCGACGACGCCAGGGCGGGCGGGAAGGTCGTGCCTACCCCCGTTGGAGGCACGACCTACCCTGCCCGGCCCGGCATCCCCCCGGCTGTCCCCGGCCACACAGGAGACGACCCATCAGCCGTGCTATGACGCGGAAAGTCGCCAACAATTGACGATTTCCGGACGGCGGCCTCGCGAGGCGGGGCCCGGGCCTGAGCCGCTCAGGGATCGCCCACCGGCTGGTGCCGCTCCACCGCCAGGATCTGGCCGTTGCGGTGGTGCACGACGAGCAGCCCCGCCGGGGGGAGATCCGGGTCCGGCACCCCGAGCGCCGCGTAGACGTGCGGCAGCACCGGCCGGTGGCTGCACACGGCCGAGGGCTCCGGTCGCTCGAGGAGCCGGTGCACGTGCCGAGCGGCCCCGCGCGGGGTGGCGTCCTCCTCGGACAGGTCGCGGGTCACCTGCAGGTCCAGCCTGGCCACGTCGGCGTACGGGCTCACCGTCGTCCAGCACCGTCGGCTGCTCGAGCTGAGGACCTTGCGCACGCCGTACGCACCCAGGATGGGGACCAGCTGCTCGGCCTGCAGCCGGCCGGCTTTGTTGAGCGGGCGCTCGCGGTCGTCCTTCTTCCACTTCTTGCGCGAGCGGGACCGGCCGTGCCGCAGCACGATGAGCGGGTGGCTCTTCCTCAGGTGCTGAGCTGACTCCTCGAGGGTGGCGCGGTCCCGGTCGTAGCTGAGCAGCCTCGCTGCGTCGTCGAGCGGCACCCAGCGGACCTCGTCGATCTCTGCGTTGACCTGGTAGGACCTGACGTCGTCGCTGCCCACGACGCGCCCCGCCCAGTAGTCCACCCGCTTGGCGGAGGAGTGGCCGTTGCGCACGACGTAGTGCTGCGGGGTCAGCGGCGGCCCGAGCCGGATGTGCAGTCCGGTCTCCTCCGCCACCTCGCGAACGGCGGCCGCCGTGACGTGCTCGCCCGGGTCGACCTTCCCCTTGGGGAACGACCAGTCGTCGTACTTGGGACGGTGCACCAGGAGCACTTGCGGACCCTTGCGCGCGACGACCGCGCCGCCGGCGACGATCTCGGGATCGGGCATGCGGTCAGTCTCACACCACCGCCGGGCGAACGGGTGAACGCCCGGCGGTCGGACGTCAGCGCAGGGCGGTGGACGGCTCCGTCGGGCGCTCGGCCGGACGGGCCGGGCGACGGCGGCGCTTGGTGGCGATCAGCATCTCCTGCAGCTCGCGCAACGGCTCCCCGTCGGCGTCGAGGTGGTGCCGCTCCCAGTCGCCCTCCGAGTTCAGCCACCACGACGCCGTCCGGTTGTCGAAGCACAGGTCGAGCAGCCGAGCTACCTCATCGACCTGACTCCCACCGGGCAGCCGCACCAGCGCCTCCACCCGTCGGTCGAGGTTGCGGTGCATGAGGTCCGCCGACCCGATCCAGGCCTCGGGGGACCCGCCGTTCTCGAACCAGAACACCCGGCTGTGCTCGAGGAAGCGACCCAGGATCGAACGCACCCGCATGCTCTCCGAGAGCCCTGGTACGCCGGGGCGCGCGGCGCAGATGCCGCGGGTCAGCAGGTCCACCGGGACGCCGGCCATTGTCGCGCGGTAGAGCTCGTCGATCACCGCCTCGTCGACGATGGAGTTCGCCTTGATCCGGATCCGAGCAGGGGCACCGGCCCGGTGGTGCTCGACCTCGCCGCGGATCCGGTCCAGCAGGCCGGTGCGTGCCGAGTCCGGGGCGACCAGCAGGTTCTCGTAGGAGGCGTTGCGCGAGAAGCCCGACAGGTTGTTGAACAGGTGCGCCACGTCCTCGCCGATGCCGTCGTGGGCGGTGAGCAGGCCGTAGTCCTCGTACATCCGCGCTGTCTTGGGGTTGTAGTTGCCGGTGCCGATGTGCACGTAGCGACGGATCCCCCGGCCGGTGTCGGCCTCGTCGCGGACCACCATCGCCAGCTTGCAGTGCGTCTTGAGCCCGACCAGCCCGTAGACCACGTGGCACCCGGCGTGCTCCAGCTTGCGGGCCCACTTGATGTTGGCCTGCTCGTCGAAGCGCGCCTTGATCTCCACGAGGACCAGCACCTGCTTGCCGGCGTCGGCGGCGTCCACCAGCGCCTCCACGATGGGGGAGTCGCCGGAGGTGCGGTAGAGCGTCTGCTTGATGGCCAGCACGTGCGGGTCGTCGGCTGCCTGCTCGATGAACCGCTGCACCGAGGTGGAGAACGAGTCG
>DASQDP010000015.1:0-29756 GCA_035634095.1 Nocardioidaceae bacterium
GAGGCCGACGCTCCCTCTAACCGCGTCCGAGGCCGACGCTCCCTCTAACCGCGTCCGAGGCCGACGCTCCCTCTAACCGCGTCCGAGGCCGACGCCGCGCTCACCGCGTCCGAGGCCGACGCCGAGGTACGCCGCCGCGTAGCTCCCCGTCGCCAGCAGCGCGGCGTAGCGCGCCACGTCGGTGGTCGCCTCGCTGCTGACCTTCTCGACCCGCACCCGGTGCTCCTCCGCCGTGGCGGCGAGACGGCCGCGCTGCTCCCGGATCCCCGCGTTGTCAGCGCCGTCGTCGAGGATCAGCAGCGCCGGCGGCCGGTCCCCCTCGCCCCGGTCGTCGAAGGGGTCGTCGAACGGGTCGTCGAACAGGTCCGGCACCTTGGCTGCGGTGATCACCGGCAGCAGGTGCTCGGCATCCCCGGCCAGGGCGGTGCGCCCGCTGGCTCGGCGGACCGCCTCGGCGACCCGGCGGGCGGCGCGTGCGGCGAGCACCGAGCCGCCCCACACCAGCGGGGTGGTGTCGGCCAGCGCGATCGCCAGCATCTTGGCCGGGTTCACCGCCAGGTCGCGGAAGGGGGAGCACGCGATCGCCACGTCGTCGAGGGCCTGCGCCACGGCCTCGGCGTCCGTGTCCGGCCCGAGGTCGACACGGTCCAGGAACTCCAGCATCACCACTGCGGTGGCCAGCTGGTCCCCCGACGCGCAGGGCAGCACGGTGCTGTCGCGGCCCTCTGCGTGCTCGGCGACCAGGGACCGGGGGGCGCAGGCGACCACCACGCGGCAGCCGCGCCGCACCGCCTCGGCCACCGCGGACGCCGACCCGGTGTCGCTGCCCTCCGGGGCGAGGACCACCACCAGGTCCAGCCCTCCGGCCCAGCCGGGCAGGGACGGTCCGGGCCAGGCCACGAACGGCACCGGGCACCAGGGCTCCAGCACCGCCCGCAGGAGCCGTGAGTCCGGCCCCGCCGCGACCACTGCGCGGGGCCGGGCGTCGTCGGCGGCTCTGGTCACCGCCTCCTCGATGGCGTCGGCCGCCGCGCCGACCTCGCGTCGAACCCGGGCACCGGCCTCCGCGAGCGCGCGCAGGGTGGCGTCGGCGACCGCCAGGGCCGCCTCGTCGTCGAGTCGAGCGTCGTCGAAGACGTCGGCCACCGGCTAGGCCTTCTCGGGGCGGCGGGCCTCGTCGACGAGCAGCACGGGGATGTCGTTCCGCACCGGGTAGGCCAGGCCGCACGCTGTGCACACCAGCTCCGAGGCCTCCTCGTCGACCGCCAGGGCGCCGCGGCAGTCGGGGCACACGATGATGTCGAGCAGCGCCGGGTCGAGCTTCATGACTCTCTCCTGATCCTCGTGAGCACCGAGTCGCGCAGGGTGTCGAGCGTGCCCTGGTCGACGGCCTCCGCATTCAGCCGCAGCAGCGGCTCGGTGTTGGACGCGCGCACATTGAACCACCAGTCCGGGTGCTCGACGGTCAGCCCGTCGAGGTGGTCGACCCGGACCCCTTCGCCCGTCGCGTACTCCCGCTCGAGGTCGGCGAGCACAGCGGCCTGGTCGGCGACTGTGGAGTTGATCTCGCCGGTGGCGACGTAGCGGGAGAACTCCTCCAGCAGCGCCGAGAGCGGCCGGTCGGTCTCGGCCAGGGCGGCCAGGACGTGCAGAGCGGCGAGCATCCCGGAGTCCGCGCGCCAGAAGTCCCGGAAGTAGAAGTGTCCGGAGTGCTCACCGCCGAAGACGGCGTCCGTCTCCGCCATGGTCGCCTTGATGAAGGAGTGGCCCACGCGCGTGCGCACGGGCGTGCCGCCGAGGGCGGTGACCAGCTCGGGAACGGCGCGCGAGGTGATCAGGTTGTGGATGACCACCGAGCCGGGTCGTCGCGCCAGCTCCCGGGAGGCGATCAGCGCAGTGACCACCGACGGGCTCACCGCCTCCCCGCGCTCGTCGACGAGGAAGCACCGGTCCGCGTCCCCGTCGAACGCCAGGCCGATGTCAGCGCCATGGGCACGGACCGCCGCCTGCAGGTCCACCAGGTTGGCCGGCTCGATCGGGTTCGCCTCGTGGTGGGGGAAGGTGCCGTCGAGCTCGAAGTACAGGGGCAGCACCTCCAGGTCCACTCGGCCCAGGACGGCGGGAGCCGTGTGCCCGGCCATCCCGTTGCCGGCGTCGACCACCACCTTCAACCGCCGCCCGGACACAGCCGCCAGCGACAGCAGGTGGCTGGCGTAGTCCTCGAGCACGTCCCGGTCCGCCACGCTCCCTCGGGTGGCCGCCGGTGCGGGACCGCCCGCGACCGTGGCCGCCACGAGGTCGCGTACGGCGGACAGGCCGGTGTCCCAGCCGAGCGGCACCGCGAGCGCTCGGCACATCTTGATGCCGTTGTACTGCGCCGGGTTGTGGCTGGCGGTGAACATCGCGCCCGGGAGCCCGAGGCTGCCCGAGGCGAAGTACAGCTGGTCGGTCGAGGCCAGGCCGATCATGGTGACGTCGGCGCCGGCACGCACGGCGCCGTCGGCGAAGGCGCGCGCCAGCGACGGTGAGGAGGGACGCATGTCGTGGCCGACGACCACCCCGCCCCGGGAGGCACCGGTGACCTCGACGAACGCACCGCCCACGGCACGTGCGAGGTCCTCGTCGATCTGGTCGGGCACGGTGCCGCGCACGTCGTAGGCCTTGAAGACGGCGGACAGGGTCTCGGCCGAGGTGCCGGAGGCAGGCATGGCCCGCAGACTATCGGCCGGGCCGGCTCACGGCTCAGGTGCCGGCAGGACCCGCAGGTGACCTCGACGCCCCAGCTCGCGGGGCTCCTCGGCCGGCCCGGGATGCGCGCCGACGTCGCGAGCCGCGGGCTGGGGCCGCGCGGCCTCCCGGACAGCGTCGGCGAGCGCGAGCAGGTCGTCAGTGCTCGGCCCCACCGCGTCCGGCGCCAGCCGGAGCACCTCCCAGCCCCGCGGCGCGCTGAGCCGGTCGCTGTGCGCGTCGCACAGGTCGTAGGCGTGCGGCTCGGCATAGGTGGCGAGCGGACCGAGGACCGCGGTCTGGTCGGAGTAGACATAGGTCAACGTCGCCACCGCGGACCGCGTGCAGGCGGTTCTCGAGCATCGGCGGGCAGGACTCACGACGCGCACGCTACCGCGCGCAACCGACCTCGACGGCTAGGCTCGCGGGCGTGCCCATGTCCCCCGACGGCTCCGTTCCGGGCCGCGCCGACGCGGCTGCGGGCGCTCGCCCGTGGGTGTCGGCCGACGGGCGTGGAGGGCGGCGCCGGGACCGCCGCGACCGGGGCATGCGGGGACCGGGGCTGCTGCCAGGGCCGCTGTCGCCGTACGGCGTGCCGGCCGCCCGGAGCCCCAAGGCGGCCTTCGACGCGATCGTGCTGACCGTCGTGCGGGAGCTGGAGGCCCGCTGGCACGAGGAGCTCGGCCTCGTGGAGTTCGCCGTCGAGGAGACCCCGATGGTGCCCGACGACTGGGACACCGGCACCGTGCCGCTGGCCTCGCTGGTGCGAGGCTCGGGAGGCCGTCCGACCCGGCTGGTGCTCTTCCGCCGCCCGATCGAGCTGCGCTCGGAGACCCGGGGGGACCTGTCCGCCAGGGTGCTCACGGTGCTCGTCGAGCAGGTCTCCGAGCTGCTCGGACGTCCACCCGAGGAGGTCGACCCGAGGTACGACCCCGAGGAGTGACCCCTCGTGGGGGGCGCCCGGACATGGCCGGGCGGTGCGTCAGACGGCTCGCTTCTTCAGCTTGCGGCGCTCTCGCTCGGACAGGCCACCCCAGATGCCGAAGCGCTCGTCGTGCCCGAGTGCGTACTCCAGGCACTCGTCGCGGACGTCGCAGGTGAGGCACACCCGCTTCGCCTCGCGGGTGGACCCTCCCTTCTCGGGGAAGAACGCCTCAGGGTCGGTCTGGGCGCACAGCGCGCGCTCCTGCCAACCGAGCTCCTCGGTCTCGTCATCGAGCAGATACAGCTCTCGCACGGCTCTCGCCCTTTCGACCCGTGAGACCCTGACGGGTCCCGTTCCGTGCCCCGCTCCCAGGGCCTGTCCTCACGCTAGTGCTGAGAACGCCGCTCGTCAGGGAAACTGACCAGCCGAACGACACTAGGGGAATTACACGTCTGTCGTACCGACATAGTCAACCCCGGGTCTGCTATAGGCGGCGACACGCCGGGACAATCGCGGCGGCGCGCCGTGACCGGGCCGGACGCCCCGCCCGCAGCCTGTCGAGACGAGCCCTGGAGGAACGACCATGAGCACCGCACCGCCGTTCTTGACGATCACCGTGCTGTCCGGCGGCGTGGGCGGCGCCCGCTTCCTGCAGGGACTGCTGCACCGGCTCGCCGACAGGGGGCGGGTCACCGTGGTCGCGAACACCGCCGACGACATCTGGGTACATGGGCTGAAGGTCTGCCCGGACCTGGACACGGTGATGTACACGCTGGGTGGCGGCATCGACGCCGAGCGGGGCTGGGGTCGCAAGGACGAGTCCTGGAACGCCAAGGAGGAGCTCGCCGCGTACGGCGTGGAGCCGACCTGGTTCGGGCTCGGGGACCGTGACCTCGCCACCCACCTGGTGCGGACCCAGATGCTGGACGCCGGCTACCCCCTGTCCGCCGTCACCGCCGCGCTGTGCGCACGCTGGCAGCCGGGCGTCGAGCTGCTGCCGATGACCGACGACCGCGTCGAGACGCACGTGGTCATCGACGACGACGCCGAGCCCTCGGGCCGGCGCGCCGTGCACTTCCAGGAGTACTGGGTGCGCCTGCACGCCACGCCGCCCGCCCGCGCCGTCGTTCCCGTGGGCCTGGAGGCCTCCACCCCTGGCCCGGGCGTCGTCGAGGCCATCCGCGATGCTGACCTGGTGATCCTGCCGCCCTCGAACCCGGTCGTCTCCGTCGGCACCATCCTCGGCGTCCCTGGTGTGCGCGAGGCGGTGCGCTCCACCGCGGCGCCGGTCGTGGGCCTGTCCCCCGTCGTTGCGGGCAACCACGTGCGCGGGATGGCGGCCCAGGTGCTGGCCGCGATCGGCGTGCCGGTCAGCGCCTCGGGCGTCGCGCAGCACTACGGCGCCCGGAGCGCCGGCGGCGTCCTGGACGGGTGGCTGGTCGACACTGCCGACGCGGCGGAGGTCGAGACGGTCCGCGGTGCGGGCATCTCCTGCCGGGCGGTGCCGCTGATGATGACCGACGTGGCGGCCACCGCGGCGATGGCCGAGGCGGCGTTCGTGCTCGCTGCGGAGACCTCCGGGTGACGAGTGGGGCTCCAGCGCCGGACCAGGTGTGCTGCCTGCCCGTCGACGGCATCGGCGAGGTGACCGAGGGCGACGACCTCGCCGCCGTCCTGGCCGGCGCGGCCCGGCTTGAGGACGGCGACATCCTCGTGGTCACCAGCAAGGTGGTCAGCAAGGCGGAGGGGCGGGTGCGGGTCGCTGCGCGAGAGGACGTCGTGGACGCGGAGACCGAACGGGTGGTCGCCCGGCGCGGGCGCACGTCGATCGTGCGCACCCGGCACGGGCTGGTGATGGCCGCCGCCGGGGTGGACGCCTCCAACACCGCCGCTGGCACAGTGGTGCTGCTCCCGCAGGACCCCGACGGCTCCGCCCGCCGGCTGCGGGAGGGGCTGGCACGGCACACCGGTCTCAACGTCGCCGTGCTGGTCAGCGACACCGCTGGACGGCCCTGGCGCACCGGGCAGACCGACATCGCGGTCGGTGCCGCGGGACTGGAGGTGCTGCACGACTACGCCGGGGCCACCGACACCCACGGCAACGAGCTCGCAGTCACCGCCCCCGCCATCGCCGACGAGCTCGCTGCCGCGGCCGACCTGGTCAAGCGCAAGGTCGACCGCCGACCCGCCGCCGTGGTCCGCGGGCTCGCCGGCCTGGTGCTCCTTCCGGGCGAGCACGGTCCCGGCGCGGCGGCCCTGGTCCGGGACCAGTCCGAGGACATGTTCGGCCTCGGTGCCCGGGAGGCGGTGTTCGGCGCGCTGCGCGGCGAGCACCCCTGGGGCTTCGGGGCGCCCTGCTCGCCGTCGGAGCTGGTCGAGCAGCTGCGCACACTGGCGGTCTCTCCAGGCGCCTCGCACGGCAGCAGCCGCGAGACCGGCCTCGGCGACGTACACGTCGAGGGCACCGGGGCGCGCCCGAGCGTGACCGTGCGACTGGAGGGCACCCCGCACCAGCGCGGAGTCGCCACGGCGACGCTGTGCGCCGCCGCGTTCGCGCTCGGCTGGCGTGCCGAGCCGGCACCCGAGCCGACCCCGAGGGCAGGGTCGGGGTCTCCGGTCGTCAGCGAGGCGGATCCGGTGCTCCTGCGGTTCTGGGCCCTTCGTCCGTAGACTTCGCGCGACCGCCCAGCAACGAGCCGGAGACCCGCACCCACATGGCCAAGTCGAGCAAGGACCGCGACCGTCGTGCGGTCGTCGAGCAGATGCGTCGTGACCAGCAGCGCTCCGAGCGCCGTCGCACGATCGCGGTGATCTCCGCCTGCGCAGTGGTGGGGGCGCTGATCATCGGCTTCGCGGCCGTCCCGCTGCTGCAGCAGCGCAGCCGCGCCTCCCAGGCACTGACGGACGTGGGCGTGGGCGCGGGGAGCTGCCAGGACGTGGTGAAGAAGAAGGCGACCGGCAGCCAGCAGCACCAGGACGAGGGCACCACCATCGACTACCCGGACTCGCCTCCGGCCTTCGGGCCGCACTACCCGGTGACGGCACCGTTCGGGCGCACCTTCTACACAGCCGACGACCGGCCGGAGGTCGAGTACCTCGTGCACAACCTGGAGCACGGATACAACCTGCTCTGGTACGACGAGACCATCGCGGAGGACGAGGACCAGCTGAACGCCGTCAAGGCCATCGCCGCCAAGTTCGAGGGCAACGGCCCGACGAACAAGTTCATCGCCGTGCCGTGGACCGCCGAGGACGGCAAGGCGTTCCCCGCCGGCATGCACGTCGCCATGACGCACTGGTCTGTGGGCGGGGACGCCGCCAAGCCCGCCCAGCAGGGGGTGTGGCAGTACTGCAAGGCGCCCAGCGGCGCCGCGGTCAGCACGTTCACCAAGGACTACCCCTACACCGACTCCCCCGAGCCGTCGGCGGCATAGTCAGCCGGTGCCCGGGCTGGTCAAGGACGTCCTGGCCCTGCTCGGGGTCGGCTTCGCCTCCGCGCTGGTGCCGCTCATCAACATCGAGGCCTACCTGGGCGTGCGGGGCTCCGTGGCCGACGTGGGCGGCGTCTGGACCCTGGGCTTCGCCGCAGCGCTGGGACAGATGCTCGGCAAGGTGGTCTGGTACTACCTCGGGGCCAACGCTCTCAGCTGGGGCTGGGTGCGCAAGAAGGTGGAGACCCCGAAAGCGCAGGCGCGACTGGCCCGTTGGCGCGAGCGCACGCAGCGCCGGCCGGTGTTCACCGGCCTGGTGGTGTTCGCCTCCGCCTCTGGCGGCGTCCCGCCCTTCGCGATCGTCGCGGTCCTCGCGGGGCAGCTGCGGATGAGCCTGACCCTGTTCTTCGTCCTGGGCCTGCTCGGCCGGTGGGTGCGCTTCGCCGCTGTGCTCGGCGGTGCGGAGTGGCTCGGGCAGCTGCTGCGCTGAGCGTCCCGACGGCTGGGGCGCGAACGGTCCGGCCAACGTGGTCGAACGTGGTAGGACGTGCCATGGACGCGATGCACATGGCCGCCGCCGAGCGCGCCGACATGGCCGACTTCCTCGAGTCCCTCTCCCCTGAGCAGTGGGAGACCCCCAGTCTCTGCGCTGGCTGGTGCATGCGAGATGTCGCCGCCCACGTCATCAGCTACGAGGAGCGCAGCCGCGTCGAGGTACTTGCGATGCTCGCCCGAGCGCGGTTCCGACCCCGTCGACTCAACGAGGAGGCGATGGCCGGCTACCGGCGACTCGCTCCGGCAGATCTGGTCGCGTTCTTGCGGTCTCACCTGGAACCGCGGGGGACGACTGCCGCCCGCGGCGGCGGCGTCGGCCTGGTCGATGGGCTGATCCACCACCAGGACATGCGACGTCCCCTCGGCAGGCCACGTCAGATCCCGGCCGACCGGTTGCGCTACGCGCTGCCGTTCGCGGTCACCGCGCCTCCACTGGGCGGCATCTGGCACGCACACGGGGGGCGGCTGGTCGCCACTGACCTCGACTGGTCCCGCGGCAAGGGTCCCGAGGCACGCGGCACCGCCGAGGCTGTTCTGATGGCCCTCGCCGGGCGACGCGGAGTCGCGGACGAGCTCGAGGGCCCCGGCGCGTCGGTGCTCCAGCGCCGCCTCGGGTAGCGACCGGCCTTCACACGACCGGCGTGTGCGCATGAAAGTGTGATAGTTTCCTTACGTAATGGATATGTCACTCGATGACGAGCCGGTGTGGAGGGCCCTCGCGCATCCGCTGCGCAGGGGGATCCTGGACGAGCTCCGGACCGGGCCGCTTGCGACCGGGGAGCTCGTCGCCGCACTGTCGGCCGACCGACACGTCCTCATGCAGCACCTGCGCGTGCTCCGCGAGGCCGAGCTCGTGATCGTCGAGGCGCGCGGTCGGCGTCGCCTCAATCACCTCAACCCGGTGCCGATCCAGCGAATTCACCGCCGGTGGGTCTCGGAGTTCGACCAACCGTGGGCGGCGGCGCTCGTGGGCCTCAAGGACTCGGTCGAACGCGGGGAGTGGGAGGAAGGTGGAGAAGTTGGCTGACAAGGATCTCCTGCACAGCATCGTGATCTCGGCCCCGATCAATGCGGTATGGGCCGAGCTGACGAAGCTCGACGGCAAGCAGCGCGCCATGATGGACGCCGTCCTCGACTCCGAGCTCAAGGCGGGGGCCCCGCTCTACTACCGCTCCCCTGACGGCAAGCGTGTCTTCGTCGTCGGCCGCGTGGTGGACGTGAACCCGCCCCACCTGCTCTCCCACACCCAGAAGCTGACCATGCGCGACGACCCGTGGACACTGGTCACCTGGGAGCTGAGCGAGGTCGACGGCGGCACGAGGGTCACCGTGCGCAACTCCGGCTGGCCCGCCGACGTCCCCCGGCTGCACAAGGTCGACAACACCTGGAAAGCCATCCTCGAGGCTCTCAAGGACGTGCTGGAGAAAGGCGAGATCAGCAGTGGTCTGCGCCTCCAGTACGCGCTGATGCGCGCCTTCATGTGGGCGATGCCAGCGGGCACCAAGCCGGAGAACGTTCCCGAGCCGCCCGCCATCCCGACGAGCTGACCTGGGCGACGGGTCCTGCCGACCGCGCCGGACCGCCGATCGGTGAACACCGCAGTGCGCGACCTGGATCAACAGCCCGACACCGCACCCCGAACGTCGGGTGGCGCACGCCCTAGTCCAGCACGGTCCCGCAGTCCACGCGCGTGCCCGGCTCGAGCACGGCACCGTCGGCCAGCACGGCCCCGTCCCCGACCGTGACCGCGTCCAGCCGAACGCCGGCGCCGACCCGGGCGCCCGGCCCCACCACGGAGCCCACCACCACGGAGCGGTCCGCGACGACGGCCCCGGCCATCAGGACGCTCCCCGACACCACGGCCTCGTTCCCCACCGCCGCGCCACGCACCAGCACGGAGCCGCCGTCGACCCGGGCGGTAGGCGCGACCGCCGCCGTCGGGTCGATGCGGGACCGACGGTCCGCCCGGTCCAGGTACGGCGGAGCGGCGGGGCTGGGGGCCACCCCCAGGACGAGGTCACGCGAGGCAGCCACCAGGGCGGCCGGCGTACCCACGTCGCGCCAGTAGGCGGTCTCCACGTGGCCGACCACCAGGGCGCCGTCACGGACCAGGCCCGGGAAGGTCTCACGCTCCACAGACACCGCCCGTCCTGCGGGAATCGCGTCGATCACCCGGCGCCGGAACACGTAGCAGCCCGCGTTCACCTGGTTGGTCACCGGGTGCTCGGACTTCTCGGTGAACCCCGTCACCCGACCGGACCCGTCGGTGGGCACGCAGCCGAAGGCGCGGGCGTCCTCGACCTCGACGAGGTGCAGGGACACGTCGACCGCACGCCCCTCACGGGGCGTCCAGAACCCGCGCAGCTGAGCGGCGAGGTCATGCCCGGACAGCACGTCGCCGTTGAGGACCACCACCGCGCCCTCCGGGTCCTCGGCGAGCACCCCGGTGACGTTGCGGAGGGCGCCGGCGGTGCCGAGCGGCTCACGCTCCTGCACGTAGTCCACCCGGACGCCCCAGCGGCTCCCGTCGCCGAGCACCGGTTCGAAGAGCTCTGCCCGGTAGGACGTGGCGACCACGACGTGCTGCACGCCCGAGACGGCGAGCCGGCCGATCTGGTGCTCCAGGAAGGGGACGCCGCCGACTTCGAGGAGGTGCTTGGGCCGGGAGGCGGTCAAGGGCAGGAGCCGGCTCCCGAAGCCTCCCGCGACGATGACGGCCTCGACCGGCCCGTCCGCAGCGGCCGGCAGGGCTGGCTCGGATCCGGACTGGGACATGACGGCATCCTCGCACTCCGTAGTCTGCGGACATGAGCATGTCGGCCGGCCCGCCGCGTGCCGCCACCTTCGCCGCGGCCCTGGAGCGGCTGCTGCGCGGTGACGCGACGCGCCCCCTGGTCACCTTCTACGACGACGCCACCGGTGAGCGGGTCGAGCTCTCGGTGGCGACCTACGCGAACTGGGTGGCCAAGACGGCCGGGCTGGCGCAGGACGAGCTGGACCTGGAGCGCGGCGGGCAGGTGCTGCTGGACCTGCCCACGCACTGGCTGGGGGCGGTGTGGCTCGGGGCGGCGTGGACGCTCGGAGCGACGGTCACCGACGACCTCTCGACGGCCGGCAGCATCGACCTGGTCGTCTGCGGCCCGGACCGGGTCACAGACCATGCCCGGAACCGGCCACGAGCGCCGGTGGTGGCGGTGTCCCTCCGGCCGCTGGGCGGTCGCTTCCTGGAGCCGCTGCCGGCGACCGTCACCGACTACGGATCGGTGGTGCTCGCGCAGCCGGACGTGTTCGTCGCCGGCGACCCGCCGAAGCCCGTGGACCCGGCCTGGCTCGCCCCGTCGTCCTCGGGGGTGGCGGTGAGCCAGGCGGACCTGCTGGCGGAGGCGGCCGGGTCGTCGGTGGTCGCACCCGGCGGACGGCTGCTGACCGACGTCAACCCGATCGGTCGCTCCGGGGCGGCCACGCTCCTCGCCCCGATGCTGCTGGACGGGTCGACAGTCTGGGTCCGCCGTCCCGACGAGGCCCGGTGGGCGGCCCGCGCCGAGCAGGAGCACGCCACCGACCAGCTGCGTGCCGCGTCGGCCTAGCGTCCCGCCGCTGCTGCCGGCCACCGCCGGACGGTCACTGCTAGCCGGCCAGGTCGAAGCGCCCCATCCGGGCCACGAAGGGGCGCCGCTGGCCGAAGCCGCTGGTCGTCCCGGGCAGCGTCCACAGCGTGCCGGTGGCCCGGGCACGTGCGACAAGGTCCGGGCGTCCGTCGCCGTTGAGGTCACCGGCGGAGAGCAGCCAGTCGTAGCTGCTGCCCACCGACCCGAGCACCCTGCCGCGGGTGAGACCGCCGGGCCCGTTGCCCGGGTACAGCACCAGCGCGCCGTCTGGGCGTCGCATCAGTGAGTCCGGCGACCCGTCGGAGTCCCACAGACCGATCCCCAGGTGCGAGCGGGCCCTGATGGCCGAGTGGGCGACGTACCCGACGCGGAACCCGGTGGCCCCGTTGCCGGGGAAGATGCGCATGGCCCCGCCCGCCGGCTGCCCCATCAGGTCCGGATGACCGTCACCGGTCAGGTCCCCCACCGCGGCGAGCAACCGGACCCGCGCGAAGCTGGTGGAGCTCATCTTGACCGGACCGCTCAGGCGACCGGTGCGGGTGCCGGGGTACAGGTAGGTCAGGCCGGTCCGGCCGGAGCGGGTGATCACGTCGGCGCTGCCGTCACCGTTCCAGTCCCCGGCGTTGAGCACCCGATTGGCCAGGGGCAGGGTGATGCCGGTGCGGACCAGCCGCCCGGTCCGCCGGCCGGGCGCGGCCCTGACCAGAAAGACCCTCCGGGTCTCCGTGTCGCGGGCCACCACGACGGGGCGGGTGCTGCTCGGGATTCCCGCGTAGCGTCCGCGGGCCGCGAACGAGCGCTGGTACCGAGCGGCCAGCGACCGGATCCCGGACATCCGGGCGAACAGGTACCGGCCCGGGCAGGCCGTCTGGCCCACGTCGCGGTGCGCGTCGATGGCCCTCAGGTAGCGGCCGCTGACCCACTGCCGCGCCGAGGAGGCCCGCACGCCGTGCAGGCTGAGCTTCCAGGCGAACAACCTGCCGAAGGCGTCGACGGTCGCCGCGGACGGGCGGGCGATGTCGTAGTTCCCGATGGCGGACATCGCGAAGGCGTCGTCGTTGTAGCCGAGGGTGTGCGCCCCCACCACGGGACGGGACACCCCGCCGTACCTGCCCTCCCAGATCCGCCCGAAGCGGTCGACCAGGACGTTGTAGCCGACGTCGGACCACCCCCGTGCCTGGGTGTGGTAGGCGTAGATGCCGCGCAGGATCGAGGGCACCTGGGCCCGCGTGTAGTCGTTGGCGTTCACGGTGTGGTGCACGAAGCCGGCGTGCACCTCGTTGTAGCGCAGCGAGGAGGGGTCCCGCATCCGCTCGTCGGCACCCCACTGCCGGCGCGAGAAGATCGCCGGCTTGCGGGTGACCGAGCCGGCGGACAGGGTGACGGCGGGCCGGGTCCCACTGGAGCGCGCGGTGCTGTCTGCTCCCGCCGAGGGGAGGTCCACCTCGCCGGTGTCGATGGCCGGTGCGGCAGTCCTGGTCCGGGCGGTGCCCGGGTCGACCAGCGAGAGCTCCATGCCGTCGGGGACCTCACCGGAGGCGGTGAGCGCCTTGACCTGCACGTCGTCGACGCCGCCGACGTAGACGGGATCGGTGCCCGGCTCGGCCCGGCGGCCCTCGGCGCTGAGCGGGTCGGGGCCCTCCTCCTCGTGGTAGGGCACCGGCGTCCACTCCGACCAGCGACCGTCCTGGCGGGTCCGCACCGAGACGGCGATGGACCTGTCGGGCACGTCCTCGTGGATGGACCAGGTGACGCCCACGGTGGCCAACCCCTGGACCGGCTGCGGCGCCGACAGCACGGTCAGGTCGTCCGCGTCCGGCGCGCTGCCGCTCGGCTCCGCGGAGGCGAGTCGGGCGGTTCCCGCACCGAGCGCGGGTACGGCGTGCCGCGGCTGGCCCAGCGCCCGCAGGCCCGCCGCAGTCACGCCGGAGAGCGGCACGGAGCTGACGCGTGGGCGCACCGGTGTGGACGCCACCACAGAGGCCGAGCGGGACAGGTCCACCCCCGCGGTCGAGCCTCCCGCTGCGGAGGGTGGCGGGGAGACGATCTCGAGGTCGACGACGTTGGCAGCGGGGGCCGCGACCGCGACCACCACGCCGAACGCCAAGGCCTGCTGGCACAGGAGCACGAAGCGGCTTCTGTTCTCGGCCATGCGGTGGCACTCCTGTGGGGGGTGGGGGAATCACACGAACACCAAATGTCACACCAGCCACAGTGCGTCACAAGGACTTCGCTCTAAGTACAGATCTGTAATTCAACGCCGTCCTGGACGTCCCGCCGCCGCCCGAGGAGGGCCTGTGGCGGGTCAGACGTCGGCGCCGAGCTCCTCGTCGGAGTCGCTCTCCTCCTCGGAGTTCACGTCGTCCTCGGAGTCGTCGTAGTGCAGGTAGCGGATGCCCTCGTCCACCGGCCCGTCGAAGCCCAGCACGCCCTTCTCCAGCACCAGCACCCGGTCGCACATCCTGCGGACCGAGGCGGCTGCGTGGCTGACGTAGACCATCGTCCGGCCCTCGTCCCGGATCTCCTGCATGCGCACCATGCACTTGCGCTTGAAGGGCTTGTCGCCGACGGCGAGCACCTCGTCGATCAGGAAGATGTCGGAGTCGGTGTGCACGGCCACCGCGAAGCCGAGACGGGAGAACATCCCGGAGGAGTAGTGACCCACGGGCGTCTCGAGGAACTTGCCGATGTCGGCGAAGGCGACGATCGCGTCGAACTTGCGCCGGGTCTCCGCCTCGCTCATGCCGAGGATCGCCGCGTTGAGGTAGACGTTGTCGCGGCCGGTCAGCTGCGGGTGGAAGCCGGCGCCGGTGGCGATGAGGCCGGCGATCCGCCCGCGCGTCAGCACCGTCCCCGTGTCCGGCTTCATCACGCCGTTGAGCAGCTTGAGCAGGGTGCTCTTGCCCGAGCCGTTGAGACCCATCAACCCGACCGACTCGCCCTGCTCGATGGTGAACGAGACGTCGTCGACGGCGCGGAAGCTGTCGCTGATCGCCTGGCGGCGCACGGCCGCGATCGTGATCTGCTTGATGGTGCGGTGGTAGCGCATCGTGAACACTTTGCTGGCGTGGTCGGCCTTGATCGAGACCGTCATCACAGACGCTCCGCGAACTTGCCCTCGAGGCGGCGGAACACGAGCTGGCAGAGCAGCAGCAGCACCGAGGAGACCGCCAGCATGAGCACACCGAGCAGCATCAGGTCGTGCGGCAGGTAGGGGAACCCGACGTCCGCGACGTCCGTCGGGTACCCCTGCTTGCCGAGGGTGGTGGGCACCCAGAAGGCGCGTTGCAGCAGCAGCACGCCGACGGTCAGCGGGTTGGAGAGGTAGAGGTCGTAGAAGAGCGTGTTGCGGCCGAGCTCGCTGCTCGCCAGCTTGGAGAACGGGTAGATCATCGGGACGATCCAGTGCGTGAACAACGTGAACGTGGCGACGATGTTCTGGAAGTCGCGGAAGAACACGTTCATGCCGGCGAAGAGCAGGGCGAGCGCCGTGCCCAGCAGCGTCACGATCGCCAGCCCCAGCACCGCCGCGAGGATGCCGACCAGGTCGGGGGTCCACCCGGTCGCCACGGAGGCGATGAACAGGATCAGCAGCTGCGGGAACGTGTTGATCGCCGAGACGATGACCGCGGCGACCGGGAACATCTCCCGCGGCATCGCCATCTTGCGCACGATCGCCTTGTTCTTCACGATCGAGCGGGTGCCGGAGGAGAAGGTCTCGGTGAAGAAGTGCACGGCCACGATGGCCGAGAACATGTGGATCGCGAAGTTCGGGACCTCCTTGTGCAGACCCAGGACGAGCCCGATGACGAAGAAGTACATGCAGAAACGCACCAGCGGCTGGATGTAGGACCACAGGAAGCCGAGGACCGAGCCCTGGTAGCGCGAGCGCACCTCCTTCTGCACCAGCAGCCTGAGCAGGTACCGGCGGCGGAACACGTCAACGAGCCCGCCTCCGGAGAACGGCGACGCCAGCTCGGGCTCCTCACCCGGCGCCGGCTGGGCCGGGGTGTGGCGGGACAGAATGGTCACGAGGGCTCCTGGTTCGGCGGCGGCGGAGTGGTGGTACCCCGCGCCGAGGCCTCGAACGTCTTCGCCCACTGCTCCGGCGAGACGATCTCCGGGAGCGCCTGCCGGTAGCGGCGGGCCAGCGCCGGCCACTCGCGGTACAGCCGCTGGTGGATCTCCACGGTACGACGCAGCAGGTCGCCGAACTCGTCCTTGTCCCGCTGGTACCACGAGGCGCTGGTGCCGTCGGGCATCGAGACGACCACCGAGTCGAACTGCGCGATCATCCACCACCTCGCGTCCATCGCGGCGAGCCGTGCCTCGGGGTGGCGCTCGGCCAGCGACCGGATCGGCCGCAGCTGCCGCACGGCGCTGGTGGCCGCGGCCACGAGCTGGCCGGCCCGTCCCTTGGGCAGCGTGGGGTCCTGCCCCCGCTTGGGCGGCTTCTCGCGGCGCACGGTCGGAAACGCGTCCGGATCGGCAGAGGTCTGCGCGTCGGCGTACTGGCGTCGCTTGGCCTGCAGCTGCGGGAGCTTGGTGGTCAGGTCGGCGTGCAGGCGCTCCGGTCCGGCCAGCACGTCCTCCAGCGCCAGGTGACGCAGCTCGGCGGTGGAGTACTGCAACGAGAACAGGTGCTTGACCTGGAGGATGAAGCTCTCGCGGATCACCCGACCGCCGTGCTCGTAGGGCGAGTGCAGCAGCGCCGCGATGGTGCGGTTGCGCTGGTGGAAGTAGGACTGCCAGTCCAGGGCGTCGTTCTTGTCCGACCACGGCACGTGCCACACCGCCGTGCCGGGGAGCGTCACGGTCGGGAAGCCGTGCGACGCAGCGCGCACGCCGTACTCCGAGTCGTCCCACTTGATGAACAGGGGCAGGCTCAGCCCGATGGTGCGCAGCACCTCAGTGGGGATCAGGCACATGAACCAGCCGTTGAAGTCCACGTCGATGCGCCGGTGCAGCCACCGCGCGCTGCGCAGGTTGCGGCCGGCGAAGTCCCAGTCCGACTCCACGGTGGGCGGCGACATCCACCAGAACCGGTAGAGGTTGATGATCTCCCCGAAGCTGTGCAGCCGCGCTTTGGAGTAGAGGCTGAACATGTGCCCGCCGACGATGGTGGGCCGCCGGCACAGGTCTCCGAACGTGACCGCGCGCACGATGCTCTCCGGCTCGCACACCACGTCGTCGTCCATGCACATCATGTACGTCGACCGGCCGGCCTCGAGCGTCTCGAGCTGAGCTCGCGCATAGCCCCCCGAGCCACCCATGTTGCCCTGCTCCACGACCCGCAGCTTGCCCCGCAGCGACGCCTCCGCTGCCGCGAACCCCGGATCGGCACGGACCGTGAGAGTGCCCTGCTCGGCGACCACGACCTCGTCCAGGATCGTGTGCACGTCCTCGTCGGAGCCGATCTGGTGGAGCAGCTCGGCGCAGAAGTGCGGCCGGTTCATCGTGGTGATGCCGATCGTGACCGAGCCGGACCCGGCGCGATCGGCCGGCACGTCGGCCACCCAGGCGGCCTGCTCGAGCACCGCGCCCGTCGGCCCGCCGACCAGGTCGAACCAGTACCAGCCGCCGTCGCCGAAGGGCGCCAGGGTGAGGTCGAAGTCGAGCTCCCCGTGCTCGTCGGCGACGGCGGCAGAGTCCACCCGCTGGGAGCGGCCGTTCGGCATCGACCGGTAGACGATGACCGAGGACCCGGCGCCACTGACGCGCACCGTGAGCGTCACGCGGTCCACGACGGTCCACCGCCGCCAGTAGCTGGCGGCGAACCCGTTGAAGTAGGTGCCGAAGGAGACCCGCCGGTGCTCCTCGACCCGGTAGCGGTGCCGGCCCAGGACGGCGTGCGGGTCCGGCTCGGCGACCGAGTTCGGCTCGGTCGGGGGCAGCTTGGCACGCTGGCTCAGGGTCAACGCGCTGCGGTCCACGTCGAGCTGGGGACGGTCGGGGTCGACGTACAGCGGGAGCACGTCGGTGTCCCGGTCGACCGGCAGGACCACCCGCTGCAGCACCCGGCGCGTCCTGCCGGTGGTCGAGCCTGACGACACCCTCGTCGTCGAGCCTGTCGCGACCGTCATTCGCCGACGCCTCCGCTCGCCCAGGCGGCACCGCTCTCGAAGTACGGCCGGAGCTTGTTGTCGAACATGGACAGGGCCGAGCCGATCGCCATGTGCATGTCGAGGTACTTGTAGGTGCCGAGCCGGCCGCCGAAGAGCACCATCGGCTCGGCCTTCGCGAGCTCGCGGTAGCGCAGCAGCGTCGCGCGGTCCTCGGCGGTGTTGACCGGGTAGTAGGGCTCGTCGCCCTCCTCCGCGAACCGGGAGTACTCGTGCACGACCACCGTCTTGCCCGGGGGGTAGGACCGCTCGGGGTGGAAGTGCTTGAACTCCAGGATCCGGGTGAACGGCACGTCCTCGTCGGCGTAGTTCATCACCGGCGTGCCCTGGAAGTCGTCGACGTCCCTGACCTCGGCCTGCAGGTCGACGGTCCGCCAGGACAGCCGGCCCTCGCGGTGGCCGAAGTACTCGTCGACCGGGCCGGTGTAGACGACAGGGACCTTTCCGACGTACTGCTCCCGGCTGTGTGGTCCGGGGGCCAGGAAGTCGGTGTCCAGCCGCACCTCGATGTGCGGGTGGTCGGCCATCCGGGTCAGCCAGGCGGTGTAGCCGTCGACCGGCAGACCCTCGTGGGTGTCGTTGAACCACCGGTTGGTGAAGTTGTAGCGCACCGGGAGCCGGCTGATGATGTCCGGGCTCAGCTCCTTGGGGTCGGTCTGCCACTGCTTGGCGGTGTAGCCCCGGACGAACGCCTCGTAGAGCGGGCGGCCCACCAGCGAGATCGCCTTCTCCTCGAGGTTCTCGGCCTGGGCGCTGTCGATCTCGCTGGCCTGCTCGGCGACCAGCGCCCGCGCCTCGTCGGGGGTGTGGGAGCGCCCGAAGAACTGGTTGATCAGCCCGAGGTTGAGCGGGAAGGAGTAGACCTGTCCCCGGTGGTTCGTGAACACCCGGTGCTGGTAGTCGGTGAAGGAGGTGAAGCGGTTGGCGTACTCCCAGACCCGCTCGTTGGACGTGTGGAACAGGTGCGCCCCGTAGACGTGGACCTCGATGCCGGTCTCCGGCTCCGCCTCGCTGTAGGCGTTGCCGCCGAGGTGGTGGCGGCGCTCGAGCACGAGCACCTTCAGCCCCAGCTCGTTCGCGCAGCGTTCGGCGACCGTCAGCCCGAAGAACCCGGATCCGACGATGACGAGGTCATGGTCCACGCACAGCTCCTCGGCACTGGTCCCTGGGTGAGCAACAACGGGCGAGTCTATCGGCCGCGCGGGCGCCGGTTCGCGATCAGGGCCCGGTAGGCGAGCCGGCGCAGGCCCTCGGGCACCAGCCGGTAGCCGCCGCGGACGGCGACGTTGCGCAGGTACTCCGCCCGGCTGGTGATGCCGAGCTCGTGGAACCTGCGCTGCACCGCCAGCTCGGAGCGGAGCAGCTGCCGGCCACCACGCCGGGCGTAGGCGCCGGCACCCACCCGATAGCAGACCAGCGGCTCCGCCAGGTTCGCCGGGCGGGCGCCGGCGTCCAGCATCCGCGCGAACAGCAGGTAGTCCTCCATCAGGGCCATGTCGGTGTAGCCGCCGGCCGCCTGCACGGCGCTGCGCCGGTACACCACGGTCGGGTGGTTGAACGGGTCGCGGAACCGGATGACGCGCCGGATCTCGTCCGGATCCGTGGGAGGCGTACGACGACCCACCACCTCCTCCACGGACGACTCGAACTCGAGCAGGCCGGTGCCCACGATGTCGGCCCCCGCCTCCAGCACGGGCAGCTGCTTCTCGAACCGGTCCGGGAGGCTGACGTCGTCGGCGTCCATCCGCGCCACGATCTCGTGGTCGCAGGCGGCGAGCCCGGTGTCCAGCGCGGGGCCCAGCCCGACGTTGTCCGCCAGAGCGACGTGGTCGACGCGCACCGGGCTGCCGGCGACCAGGTCGGCGATCGTCTCGGCCAGCGCGTCGGGGACCGGCCCGTCCTGCACCAGCACCACCTGGTCGGGACGGCGGGTCTGGTCCTGCACGCTGGAGGTGAACGCCGCACGGAGGAACGCCGGGTCGTCCCCGCCCCACACCGGGAGCAGCAGGGAGAACGCCTCCGCTCGCACGTCGACCGGCCGGGCGTCGCCGGCCGGTCGAGGCCAGCCTGCCTCGCCCAGCACCACACCCGTCGGACGGGGGCGGGTGCGCAGTCCGGTGGCAAGTCCCCTGACCAGGCCGGTGGCCAGCGTGCGACGGTCCCCCGACCGGATGACGGTGCGCGTCCAGCGCCGTACCGTCGAGCCGCCGTAGAGCACCTTCTCCAGGGGCGTCAGGCCGGTGCTGCGGGTGAACAGCCACACCTTGTTGCGCACCTCGAGGTAGAACCGCTCCCCCGGGTCCACGTCGGTGGACCCGAAGGACCGCGTCTTGTGCACCACGACACTGCCGGGCACGAACAGCCCTGGCCGGGAACGGGTCAGCCTGGTGGTGTACTCGAAGTCGTCGTTCCACAAGAAGTAGTCGGCCACCGGCAGGCCGCGCTCGCGGACCGCCTCGGCGTCGCACATCACCGACACGAACGACGCCGACCGGACCGGGACGCATCCCACCGCCGCCGCCGCCCCGCGCTCCCTCGCCGACGCCCCGGGCCGGGCTCGGGGGGTGTTCATCGGGTGGTCGCGGCCGTCGGTCCACAGCACCCGGCTGGCCAGCACCGCCGGGGCGTCGCCGGGGTACGTCGACCAGGCAGTCGCCAGGCGCTCGGCGGCTGCGCTGGTCGGCACCGTGTCGTCGTCGAGCAGCCACAGCAGGTCCGGGTCGTGCGTGAGCGCCCGGGAGATGCCCGCAGCGAAGCCGCCGGCACCGCCGAGGTTGCTGCGGAGGTGCACCACGTCGAGGTGCGAGAAGTCGCTGCGCAGCACGTCAGCGGTGCCGTCGGTGGAGGCGTTGTCCACCACGACGACGGCGGCAGGCCGAAGCGTCTGCGCCTCCACCGCCCCCAGCGCCTCGACCAGGAGGTCCCGCCGGTTCCAGGTGACCACCACGGCGACCACCCGCACGGCGGAGGCGGCGGACCCGGATGTCACACGCGGCACCCTATCCACCGCGTCCGGCCCCTGCCGGATTCCCTGGGGCCCCAGGTAAACGTGCACACCCCCAGCGTTACAACAGCAGGGGTGTGCCAGTTCCCCTGGGGGCCCAGGGAAACTGCCGAACCGATCTCCGCTCAACAGGCCTGGGACAGGTCGCTGGCCGTGTTGGCGGCGTACCCGTCGTGCAGGTTGCCGATGGACCCGCCGACGGTCGGCTTCCTGGCCGAGGTGAAGCCCTTGGGCCGGCCGCCCTCGGCGGACGTGGAGCCCTTGCTCTCGGAGGGGTCCACCGCCGCCTGCACCATCGACTGGATCTCCGGCACGTCCGGGGCCGAGGTGCTCACCTTCGGCGGGACGAACGACACCGTGCGCACCGGCCGGGAGCGCGCCTTCATGGCCAGCTCGGCGAACCTGCCGAGCTGGGAGGCCGGCAGGTCCGTGGTCACCAGCCTCGCGCTGGCCTCGGTGATCCGCTCGAAGTTCGTGATCACCGTGGCCGGCGAGAGCTGCTGCAGCATCGCGTTCATCACGCACTTCTGGCGGGCCATCCGCGAGTAGTCGTCGGCGCTCTCCCGGGAACGGGCGAACCACAGCGTCTCGAAGCCGTTGAGCCGCTGCACGCCGGGCTCGATGTAGCCGGTCACCGGCGAGTCCACACCACCGCCGCCGATCGGGATCCGGTCTCGGACGTGCAGCTTGAGCCCGCCGACGGCCTGGACCATCCCGCGGAAGCCTTGCAGGTTCACCATCGCGTAGTAGTTGATCCGCAGCCCGGTGATGCCCTCCACTCCCTCCTTGGTGGCCTGGACCCCGGGGTCGGCGTAGCCCGAGAACAGGTCCTCGTGGTCAGCGGCCCAGGTCGCCAGGCTGTTCAGCTGGCACGTCGAGCAGTCGTACGCCGTGGGGAACTGCGACGCCATCACCGACCCCTCGGGGAAGGGGAAGTTCCGCATGTTCCGTGGCAGGCCGAACAGGACGGTCCGCCCGCTCTCCGCGTCGATGCTCGCCACGGTGATGCTGTCCGGGCGCAGCCCCCACCGGTCGGCTCCTGAGTCGCTTCCCAGCAGCAGGACGTTGTAGCGGCCGTCGTGGGCCTCGGTCACGGTGCTGCTGCCGAACATCGCGGCGAGGAAGTCCTTCTGCACCGCCACCAGGTGCGAGGCGAACAGCAGGGACCCCACCACCGAGAAGCAGAGCACCCCGTTCAGGCCGACCATGGCCAGCCGCTGCTTCTGCCGCAGCTCGAGGGGACGGCCGAGGCGCCAGGCGTCCAGGAACAGCAGGGCCCAGCCGACTGCCAGGGCGCACAGCAGGAGCCTCACGAAGCCGAGCACGACGCTGTTGCTGACCAGCCAGTAGATGACTCCGTGCCACACCAGCCCGAGCAGGAGCAGGAGCAGCGCGCCGAGCACGACCCCCGCCGCGACCCGCACGGCGAGGCGACCGACGCTGCGACGGCCCGCGGCCAGCTGGGCCGAGCCTGGCACCAGCAGCGTCATCACCAGCAGGGTGAGAGCCCGTCGGAACCGCACCCGGGACGCCGCAGCTGCGCGGGTGCGGCCGACGGGGGTGCCTCCGGTGCTGCGGGCGGTCGTGCTGGTGCTCCCGGTCCGAGGACGGGGGGACGGGCCGGACCCGGACCCGGAGACGGGTGGCATGGGCGACCCCTTCGAACAGCCGGCGACGAAACGGTCAAGTATCACCAGTCACAGGCGCCACAGCGGCCACGGCGCGCCGTCCGGAGGTCGCCGAGCCGGCGACCCGGTCGTGCCCAGGGTGCCCGCTGCGGCCGACGTCGGCGCTGCGCCGGTGAATGCCCGGTCGATCGCGGTCGCCGGGGTAGCGTCGACTTCATGGCAGCGCGTCCCCCGTCCCCCGACGACCCGGAGCACCGGGACGGGCCGGACTTCGGCTGGCTGTACGGCAGCGGCCCCCGCGGCGGGGAGAGGCGCGCCGACGGTGTGCGCGGCGCAGACGGCCGGGACGAGGAGACCGTCGTCACGCCGGTGCAGCCGCGCGACCGCTCGGCACGGCCGTCGGAGGGATGGGGCGACGCGGGAGCAGTCGACGACCCGGAGCCCACCCGCAGGCTGCCGACGATGTCCCGCCCCGCGTCGCGCGGGCCGTACCAGACACCGCCGCCGTCGCGGTCCCCCGTGGGCGGCGGTCCCGGTGGTCCAGGGCGCTCCACCGGAGGTCGCGGGCCGGGAGGTCCCGGCAGCAGCCGGCCCGTCGCCCCGCCTCCGTCCCGGCCGTCCCGAGGCCGCCCGCGCCCTCGGCTGCGCTGGCTGTTCTACCTGCTCCTCCTGTGGCTGGTGTTCCTGGTCGCCGTGCCGATCCTCGCGTGGCAGAGGCTGGCCACCGTGGACGCCACCCCGGACGCGGAGCGCCCCGACGAGCAGGCGGGGACGACGTACCTGCTGGTCGGGAGCGACAGCCGCCAGGGGCTCACCAGGGCGCAGAAGCGGCGCCTCGGCACCGGCAGCTCAGCCGGCCGGCGCACCGACACGATCATGCTGCTGCACACGGGGGCCGGCCCCAACCTGCTGCTGTCCGTCCCCCGCGACTCCATCGTGGACATCCCCGGGAGGGGCAGCGCGAAGATCAACTCTGCCTACGCGAGCGGTGGCCCCGAGCTGTTGGTCGAGACGGTCGAGGCGAACACGGGGATCAGGGTGGACGACTACGTCGAGATCGGGTTCGCGGGCTTCGTGGACGTCGTCGACGCCGTGGGCGGCATCGAGATCTGCCCGACGCAGCGGATGAAGGACCGCCGGGCCGCCCTCGACATCGAGAAGGGCTGCCAGGACGCCGACGGCAGGACGGCCCTGGGATATGCGCGGTCGCGGCACACGTCCGGCCTCGGTGACATCGCCCGCGCGCGGCACCAGCGCGAGGTGGTCAGTGCGGTCGGCGCCGAGGCCGTGTCGCCGTGGACGGTCCTCAACCCGGTGCGCTACGCACGGCTCGCGCTCGCCGGCGCCGACGCGGTCACGGTCGGCGAGGACACCGGCCTCGTGTCCTCGCTGCGCTTCGCCTTCGCGATGACACGGGTCGACGGCAGCAACGGCCTCACCTGCAGCGTCCCCATCTCCGACCTCGAGGTGAATTGGGACCCGGAGCGGTCCCGGCGGCTGTTCCGGCTGATCGCCGAGGACCGCACCGAGGACGTCACCAGGAGGCTGTGCCGGGCCAGCGGCCTCAGCGGCGGCTGACCGACGCCGACGCGGCCCGTTGCTCCCCCTCCGGCGCGACGGGTCGCCGGCTGCGCAGCCAGCCGGGAACGTCCTCGACGGGCATCGGCGCGGCCATCAGGTAGCCCTGGGCCGAGTCGCATCCGAGCCGCTGGAGCGCGGCGTACACCTCTTCGTCCTCGATGCCCTCGGCCACGCAGGCCAGCCCGAGCGCTCGAGCGAGCTCGATCACCGAGCGCACGATTGCCGCGTCGTCGTTGCTCTGCAGCATCGTGCCGACGAAGCTGCGGTCGATCTTGATCTCGTCCACCGGCAGCCTGCGCAGGTGCGACAGAGAGGAGAAGCCGGTGCCGAAGTCGTCGACGGACACTTTCACGCCGAGGTGGGAGAGACCCTCGAGGACCTCGGTGGCGGCCAGGAAGTTCGTCAGCAGGCTGCTCTCGGTCAGCTCCACGACCAGCTGTGCTCCGTCGAGCCCCCGCAGGGTCAGCAGCTCGTCGATCAGCTCGATGAGCTGGGAGTCCTCCAGGGCGCTCGGCGGCACGTTGACCGAGACGGTCAGGTCCAGGCCGTCCGCCCGCCAGCGCGCCAGCGTCTTGAGCGCCGCGTTGAGCACCCATGCCGTGAGCGGCCGGTCCAGCCCGGTCTGCTCCGCGACCGGGATGAACTCACCGGGCGGCAGGAACCCGCGCACCGGGTGGTTCCAGCGCACCAGCATCTCCACCCCGGTCACCGCCCCGTCGGCCAGGCGGACCTGCGGCTGCGCGTGGAGGGTGAGCTCCCCGCGCGTGAGCCCGGTCTGCAGGTCGGCCGCCAGGGACAGCCGCTCCGGTGTCGCGGTGTCCAGCTCCGCGGTGTAGACCTCGACGTCGCGGCCGGTACGACGTGCGAACCGCATGGCGATGTCGGCCCGACGCAGCAGGTCGCGCGCCGTGACGTCGGCGTCCGGGCCGGTCTCGGCGACACCGGCGCAGGCTCGGGCCAGCACGTCGACGCCCGACATCGTGAACGGCCGGCTCAGGGTCGCGAGCAGCGGCTCGACCGACGACCGCGACCCGCGGCGCGCGGGCAGCGGGAGCAGCACCGCGAACCCGTCGCCTCCCACGCGAGCCACCACGGAGCCGGGTCCGCTCCCCGCGCACAGTCGCTGCGCGATCTCGACCAGGAGGTCGTCACCGTGGTCGTGCCCGAGCGCGGCGTTGACCGTCTCGAGGTCACGGGCGCGCACCAGGGCCACCGCCAACCGCTCGCCTCGAGACAGCCGGTCCTCGAGGGTGTGCAGGAACGACCGTCGGTTCGGCAGCATGGTGAGCGGGTCGTGCAGCGCGTCGTGCCGAAGCTGCTCGACCAGGCGGGTGGTGTGCAGCGCGCGGGCCGCCTGCTGGGCCACCATGTCGAGGACGCGGACGTCCTCGGCGCCGAAGGGGCGCAGGGAGCGGGGACGCCCCTCGACACACAGGATCAGGTCGGCATCGGGAGGGGAGCCGTCCGCGGCGTCGGCGCCGCTCCTGGCCGCGGCGACGACCCGGCGTCGTCGGCCGCCCCCGCCGGGCACTGCGGGGGCCTGCGCCTTCGGGACGGCGCTCTCCTGCAGCGAGCGGTCCGGCCCCAGGTCGATCCGACGCAGCGCCCAGTCGTCCCCGGGCGACGGCAGGTAGGCGGTCGACCGGCGGCCGAGGAGCAGGTGCGCGGAGGCCTCCAACGAGGTGGCCAGGATGGCCGTCACGTCGGAGGCGGTGGACAGCCGGTGCCCCAGGGCCTGCAGCCTCACCAGGTGGAGGTGCCGCTCGGTCATCACCGTGAGCCCACCGAGCAGCAGGAGCAGGATCACCAGAGCGCCGAGCAGCGGTAGCGCCGCGACGGTGCCCGCCTGCAGGGCCAGCGCGGCGCAGAAGCCGATCGTGCTGCCACCGACGGCCATCGGCACGGACAGCAGCACGTGCGCCCAGAAGTCCCTTCGCGGCAGCCACCCCAGGGCGAGGCTGATCACCAGGGAGACGGCCAGGGACGTCACCACGCTGCTGAACGTGGCCGCGGCGGCCAGGGTCAGCCAGCCGCCCGTGGACAGCGGGTCGGCAGGGTCGAGCAGGCGGTAGACCGCGAGCGCCAGACTGACCTCGAAGGCTCGGTTGACCCCGTTGAACACCTGCTTCAGGGCGGTCTTCCTGTGCCGGACCAGGTCCACCAGGACGGGCGTCCCCACCCCCACCACCAGCAGGTCGGTCGGCGAGGCGAACAACAGCCCCAGCACCAGCGGGATCTCGGTGAGCATGAAGGTGTCGGCGTTGTCCACGTCGTCGCCGAACAGCAGGAACAGCATCACCAGCTCGAAGGGGAGCCAGAGGGCGAACAGCACGGGCAGCGACAGCTGCGGTTGCGCGAGCGGGGCGGAGGACGTCGCGAGCCAGGGCGTGACGAGCGTGGCGGCCACCGTCCCCAGCACCACGATGAGCACGGGCGGACCGAGGCGGCGGACCGCCGAGGCACGCTCCGGTCCCTTCAGCCCCGCGGCGTCACCGCCCACGAGCCGCTCCCCTCGCACTCGGCCCGTGAGCCCTGGGCTGGACGGCTCGTCGGGCAGCACCGCAGGGGCCTCGCGCCCCGCCGATGACGTGACGAGGTTAGTTGCGGGTGCCCGCGCGCGGGCCGGAATCCCGGCATTGGTGGCGACTCGTGGTGCCGGTCACAGCTCCGACTGGACTCCCAGGAGGAGCTGCCGCGCCATCACGATCCGCTGCACCTGGTTGGTGCCCTCGTAGATCTGGGTGATCTTGGCGTCGCGCAGCATCCGCTCCACCGGGTAGTCGCGGGTGTAGCCGTAGCCGCCGAGCACCTGCACGGCGTCCACGGTGACCTGCATGGCCGTGTCGGAGGCGAAGCACTTCGCGGCCGCCCCGAAGAAGGTGAGGTCCGCGTCCGAGCGCTCGGAGCGGCCCGCGGCGGCGTACGTCAGCTGGCGCGCCGCCTCCACCTTCATGCCCATGTCGGCGAGCAGGAACTGGAGCCCCTGGAACTCCGCGATCGGCTTGCCGAACTGCCGGCGCTCACGCGCATAGCCGAGCGCGGAGTCCAGTGCACCCTGGGCGATCCCGACCGCCTGGGCCGCGATGGTGACCCGGGTGTGGTCCAGGGTGCGCATCGCTGTCGCGAAGCCGGTGCCCTCGGCCCCGATCCTGCGCTCCGCGGGCACGCGTACGTCGTCGAGGTACACCTCCCGGGTCGGGGAGCCCTTGATGCCGAGCTTGCGCTCCGGCGCGCCGAACGAGACACCGGCATCGCCCTTCTCCACCACGAACGCGGAGATGCCGCCGCGGCGGTCCGGGTCGGTGACCGCGAAGACCGTGTAGAAGTCGGAGACGCCGGCGTTGGTGATCCAGCGCTTGACCCCGTTGATCACGTAGTCATCGCCGCTGCGCACGGCGCGCGTGGTCATCGACGCGGCGTCGGAGCCCGCCTCGGGCTCGGACAGGCAGTAGGAGAACATCGCTCCGGCGGCGACCCGGGACAGGTACTGCTTCTTCAGCTCCTCCGAGCCGGCCAGGATCACCGGCAGGGTGCCCAGCTTGTTGACCGCGGGGATCAACGACGACGCCGCACAGGCGCGAGCCACCTCCTCGATCACGATGCACGTCGCCAGCGCGTCGGCTCCCGCCCCGCCGTACTCCTCGCCGATGTGGGGGGCGGCGAAGTCGGCCGCCACCAGCGCGTCGCAGGACGCCTGTGGGAACTGGGAGGACTCGTCCACCTCGGCGGCGTGCGGCGCCACCTTGGCGTCGCACACGGCCCGCACGGCCGCGCGGATCGCCCGGTGCTCCTCGGAGAGCGCGAACATCGGGTGGTCGTCACGGGCAGCGTCCATGACCGGATCCTACCGGCGGGTAGCCCCGCCTCCCCGGGTCCGCAGCCGGCCCGCGGGCTTGTAATCTTCGAGCATGGCGACGACACCGTGGCACGACCAGGAGGACATGCGCTACATGCTGGAGGACTGCGACACCTGGGCCGTGGTGGGACTGTCGGGCAACCCGCACCGCACCGCGTTCCGGATCGCGGAGTTCCTGCAGGCCCACGGCAAGCGGATCGTCCCCATCCATCCGAACGCGCCGGAGGTCCTCGGCGAGCAGGGCTACGCCACGCTCGCCGACGTGCCCTTCGACATCGACGTCGTGGACGTGTTCCGGCGTTCGGAGGCTGCCGGCGAGTTCGCTGACCAGGCGGTGAGCGTGGGCGCCAAGGCGGTCTGGTTCCAGCTCGGTGTCATCGACGAGGCCGCCTACCAGCGCACCACCGGGGCGGGACTGCGGATGGTGATGGACACCTGCCCCAAGATCGAGTGGCCCCGCACCGAGTGGGAGCGGTGAGAGCGCCGCACACCAGGCGCGACGACACCGTCGAGACGCTCCACGGCCACTCGGTGGCCGACCCCTACCGCTGGCTGGAGGACCCCGACTCGCCGGAGACAGCGGCCTGGGTCGAGGCACAGAACCGCGCCACCGCCGCACACCTCGACGCGCTCGACTGCCGGCCCTGGTTCCAGGCCACGATGCGGTCCGTCATCGAGCGACCGCGCGCCGGCACCCCGGACAGGGTGGGCGGCAGGTACGTCGTGAGCCGCAACGACGGCACCTCCCAGCAGGACCTGTGGTTCGTCGGCGACACCCTCGACGAGCTCCGGCACGGGAGCCGGCTGCTCGTCGACCCCAACACCTTCTCCACCGACGGGACCTCCTCGCTGGCCGGCTACTCCGCCAGCCGGGACGGGCGGTGGCTGGCCTACCTGGTCAGCGACGGCGGCAGCGACTGGTCGACGATCCGGCTCCTGGAGCTCGGCTCCGGGCGCGAGGTCGACGACGTCGTGTCCAAGGTCAAGTTCAGCGAGGCCACCTGGTTGCCGGACTCCTCCTACCTCTACCTGCACTTCCCGACCGAGGGCTCCGGCGTCGGCACGGAGGCTGCGGCGCTGCCAGGCGGCCGGCTCCGGCGTCACCACGTCGGCGAGTCCCAGGACACCGACGAGCTGGTTCTCGAGTTCCCCGACGAGCCGCAGCTGTTCCTCACCCCCGAGCTGTCCTCCGACGGCCGGTGGCTGGTGGTGACGTTGGCCGAGGGCACCTCGGAGAGCAACCGGCTGTGGGTCCTTCCCGTCAGCACCGACGGTGGCGCGGCGACGATCGGGCCGCCGCTCCGGGTGGTGGACGAGGCCTTCGCCGGGTTCACCTTCGTGCGCACCCACGGCGCCGACCTCTACCTCGTCACCGACCTCGACGCGCCGCTGCGCCGGCTGGTCCGGGTCGACCTGGACGAGTGCGCGGCCACCGGGACGCCGACCTTCGTCGACGTCGTCGCCGAGTCCGAGCACCTGCTCCAGCACGCCGAGGGCGTCGGCCAGGAGCTGCTGCTCGTGCACCTCGTCGACGCGCAGCCGCGGGTGAGCCGGTGCACGCTCGACGGCCGCACCACTCCGGTGGAGCTGCCCTCCGGCGCGCTGGTGGCGGTGAACGGCGAGGTGGGCCACCGTGAGGTGTTCCTCGGCCTGTCCACGGTGACCCGCCCGACAGCGTCGTTCCGGCTCGACCTCGGGACCGGAGAGCTCACCACCCTCGACCTCGCGCCTGTCGGAGACACGTCCTGGCGGCCGCCGGAGGTCCGCAGCCAGCGGCACCGCGCCCGCAGCACGGACGGCACCCTGGTGCCGTCCTTCCTGGTCCGGCCCGACGGCGCCCCCGCGGGCCCACGTCCGACGCTGCTGTGGGGCTACGGCGGCTTCGACGTGTCGGAGACGCCGTCCTACCGGGCGGTGTTCGTGGGCTGGCTCGCTGCCGGGGGCGTGCTGGCGATCGCGAACCTGCGCGGCGGCGGAGAGTACGGACGCGCCTGGCACGACGCCGGCCGGCTGGAGCGCAAGCAGAACGTCTTCGACGACTTCGTCGCGGTCGCCGAGCACCTCGTGGCGACGGGCGTGACGACGTCCACGCAGCTGGCGCTGCACGGACGCAGCACCGGCGGCCTCCTCGTGGGGGCGGTGATGACCCAGCGACCCGACCTGGCTGCGGTGGCCCTACCCGCCGTGGGTGTGCTGGACATGCTGCGGTTCCACCACTTCACGGTGGGTGCGGCGTGGGCGTCCGACTTCGGCTCCCCCGACGACCCGAAGATGTTCGAGGTGCTGCGGGCCTACTCCCCGCTGCACAACGTCCGGCCC
>DASQDP010000016.1:0-18153 GCA_035634095.1 Nocardioidaceae bacterium
ACGTCGATGCCCAGCCACGCGCCGGCCGCGGCGATGTGCGTGAGGAGCGTGATCCTCCGGGCCCGCCGGCTCAGCCGGAACGCCGGCCCCCGCACCGGTCTCGTCGCCACGTCCACCATCGCGGCCACCTCCCTGCGCTGCCTGCTTCATCTGCCCCGTCACGGTGGTCGCCGCGAGCGGGGGCGTCGTCGGCCGCCGGGCGACACCCGGGCTACGTCCCGCGGCGCAGACCGGAGGAGGGAGCACCAGGCGAGGCGAGGAGGGGCGCCGGGGTGCTGACCAGCCGGGTGGCCGGGTCGGGGCCTCGGCGGGTACGAGGGAGGGAGCCCGGTCAGCCGGCGAGTCCGGACTGGAAGGCGAAGACCACCAGCTGCGCGCGGTCGCGGGCGCCGAGTTTGATCATCGCCCGGCTGACGTGGGTGCGGGCGGTCGCCGGGCTGATCACCAGCCGCTCGGCGATCTCGGCGTTGTTCAACCCCTCGGCGGCCAGGGACACCACCTCGCGCTCCCGGTCGGTGAGCTGGCCCAGCTGGGGGTGCGGCACGGTGCGCCGGGGCCCCTTCTCGACGAACTCCCGGATCAGTGCCCGGGTGGCGGTCGGGGCGAGCAGGGCGCCGCCGTCGGCGACCGTGGTGATCGCCTGGAGCAGCTGCGCGGGCGGGGTGTCCTTGAGCAGGAAGCCGCTGGCGCCCATCCGCAGCGCGTCGAAGACGTACTCGTCGCGCTCGAAGGTGGTGAGCACGATGATCCGGGTGTGGTCCAGGCCGTCGGTGCTGGTGATCCGCCGGGTGGCCTCCAGGCCGTCGATGCCGGGCATCCGGATGTCCATGAGGATCACGTCCGGCCCCAGCTCGCGGGCGAGGGTGACCGCCTCGAGGCCGTCGCGGGCCTCGCCGGCGACGGTGAAGCCGTCCTCGCTCTCCAGCAGGGTGCGCAGCCCGAGCCGGACGAGGTCCTGGTCATCGACCAGCAGCACCGAGATCACCGGTCACCTCGGGGCAGCCAGGCGCGCACCACGAAGCGGCCGTCCGACTCGGGACCAGCGCTGAAGCGCCCCCGCTGGGTGAGCACCCGATCCCGCATCCCGGTCAACCCCAGGCCGGCGCTGTGGGGGGAGTGCGGCGTGGGCACGCGGTCGGGGTGCGGGCTGGAGATCTCCAGGTGGATGCCGTCGGTCCGGTGGTCGATCACGACGGTGGCCTCCTTCCGGTCCGCGTGCTTGAGCACGTTGGTCATGGCCTCCTGCACCACCCGGTAGGCGGCCAGCTCCGCCGCTGGGGGCAGGGGCGACGGAGTGCCGTGGACGTCGACGCGCACCCGCAGGCCGGCCTCTCGCATCCGCTGGTACAGCGCCTCGAGGTCGCCGATCCCGGGGCCAGCTGACCCGGCGGGCGCGCCCCGGACCATGCTCAGCGTCGAGCGCAGCTCGTCGAGGGCCTGTGCGCTGGTTCGGCTCACCGTCTCCAGGGCCAGGCGGGCCTGCTCGGGCCGTTTGGCCAGCACGTGCAGGGCGACGTCGGCCTGCATCTTGATCGCCGCCAGGCCGTGCCCGACGACGTCGTGCACCTCCTGGGCGACCCTCAGCCGCTCGTCGGCGATGCCGCGTTCGACCGCCGCGCGCCGTCCGGCCTCGATCGAGGCGACGGTGCTGCCGACGGCGAAGGGCACGGCGACCCAGGCCGATGCCGGGATCAGGGCGAGTGCTCCGGGCAGGGCGGCGCTGTTGACGAACAGGTGCAGCAGCAGGACGCCCAGGGCGAGCAGGGCGGCGGGAACCGCGGCGCGCCAGGGGACGTGCCTGGCGACGGTGTAGACGGCGATCGCCATCAGCACCAGCACCGGACCGTAGGGATAACCGATCGACAGGTAGGCGGTCGTGCCGACGGTGGTCCCGGCCAGCACCGGCAGGGGCGCGCGGCAGCGCCATCCCAGGGCGCCCGCGCACGCGGCGACGAGCAGGTAGCCGCCGGCGTCCAGGGGCCGGTCGGCGGGCGTGTCCCGGCCCGCTACCCACGTCCACACCAGCACCAGGACGCCGACGCCGACGGCGAAGGCGAGGTCTCGCGAGCGGCGGGAACCCACCGGCTCATGATCGTCGCCCAGCGCCGGTCGAGCATCGGCCGGCGCGCGGCTGGTGCCGTACGCCGGCGGACGCAGCGGCGCCGCTCGCGGCAAGGCGCCGGACGTCCCCGATCGCGGTCGCCCGATGAGGACGTGCGTACTGGGCCGTCCCCCGAACCGGCCGAGGGAGCGCACCAGGCTCACCGCACCGGCGTGCCGTCTCGCCCGACGTGTCGCGCCCGTGGCCGGTCACGGGGGCAGGGGCCACCGACCTCGCCCGTGGGTCACCTCGGCTGGCGCGGGGACGGCAGGGCGCCCTGCTCGCGGCCGAGTTGTTCGACACTGGTGCCAGTGAGCAACCGGTCGAGTGCGGCGGTCATCGTGGGACAGTCTCGGGCGGGGTGCTCGGTGGGACAGTCGAGGGCGTGCTCGAGGAAGGTCTGGGCTCCGCGGACCTGATCCAGCAGCCGGTCCACCTGGTGCAACTGGTCTCGGACGGCGGACCGCCAGTCCGGGCCGGGGGCGTCGAGCACCGCGGCGGCGGTGTCGAGTGGGATGCCCAGGCGATGAGCGATGGACAGGAACGCCAACCGGCGCAACTCGTCCGGCCCGTACATCCGCGTGCCGCCGCGCCGGGAGCGTGGGGTGACCAACCCCCGCTCGTCGTAGTAGCGCAGGGCCGAGGCCCGGAGGCCCAGCCGGTGCGCCGCCTCGCCGATGGGGATCAGCTCCACCAGGCCATTTGACTTCCAGGCGGCTTGAACCACCACCCTCTCGCTCGTGGCCCTGAGACAGCACGCCCATGGGCGCCGGAGGGTGGCTCCCGCGCTCGTCACGGATCTGCCAGTGCTGGCAGCACTGGTCCTGTCGTGGTCGCTGGTGCCGGTGGTGTGGGCGCACGTCGCGACGGGGCTCGGACTCGCGGGGCTGGTCGTCGTGCACCTGCGGACCCGTCCCTGGCCGGCGACCCTGATGCGGCGGCGGCCGAGGCCAGGTCGCCGCGCCGCTGACCGGGCGATGTCGTGGGCTCTGGTCACCGCGGTGGCTGCGGTGACCGGGACGGGACTCCTGCGCCTGGTGGGCGCGTCACCCGAGGAGACCTGGCACGGAGGCACCGGCTACGTCCTGCTGGCCGCTGTCGCGCTGCACCTGTGGTCGGTGCGCCGCCGGCTACGCGTGCGTCTCCATCGCGACGGGAGCACTCGATGAGCACCGAACGGTTCGACACCGCCGTGCCGGTCCACGTGCCACAGCCAGGCCGGGGACGCCGCAGGTGCCGGTCGCGGAGGGCGGCGTCCTCCCGCGCCTCGGCCGGCCGGGCGGCGGCGGAGGCCGGGTCGTCTCGAGCAGCCGGTACCGCACCTCGCCGACGTGCTCCTCGGCCATCACACGGACTCGTCGACCAACCGGCCGAGCGAGGCGAGCACCTCGGCATCGGCGCAGTCCTCCGCTGCCCCACCGGGCTGCGTCGTGGTGTCCGACGTGGGCTCGCCTGTGCGGCCGAGCAGATGGCGGGCGTCCGGTTGCGGCAGCAGGCTCGACACGTGGCCGCGTCCGGACGTCACGGTTCGCTGGGTAGCGGCTTCGTGGGCCACTCGAGCAGCCGGGCGCCCAGGACGGCGGCGTGGAGCGAGAAGCGGTCATCGGGCCTCGCGACGCTGTAGCCGGTGAGCTGGGTGACCCGCGCCAGCCGGTAGGTGACCGTACGGACGGAGACGTGCAGCCGTCGGGCGGCCTCGGTCGCGACGTCGCCCGCGTCGAAGTACTGCCGGAGGGTGTCGAGCAGCACCTCGGCGCCGCCGCGACCCTGGACGAGCGGTCCCAGCACATCGCGGACCAGGTCGACGATGGCCGCCTGGTCACGCCCGAGTACCCGGTACACCAGCAGGTCACGGGCGTGGACGACGTCGGCGTCGAGGTCCAGCCGGTCGGCGAACGTGAGGGCCTCGCGGGCCTCCTCGTAGGAACGGGCGACGCCGTAGGCGCCGGGAAAGGCGCGTCCGGCCGCCACCCGCCAGCGCTGGCCGCTCCTCATGCGCCCCAGCTCCTGGTGGATCACCGAGCCGAGGTCGACGCCGGGCGGCGAGGAGCCTGGTGCGGCTGCCCGGGAGGGCACGACGACGACCACACGGCCGTCCTTCGTCGCGACCAGCACGTCCCGGTCACCGAACCGGTCGACGACGACCCGCTCCAGCACGCCGGCCGCGCGGTCCATGGCGCCGCCGGGGTCGCGTGGCTGCGCGAGCGCAACGTGGTGGTACTTGCCCAGGTCGATCCCGAACGGCTCGGCGCGCGCCACCATCCGGGACACGTCGGCGTCCCCGCGGAGCAGGTCGTCGACGAACTCGCGGCGCAGTGCCTCCTCGTGGCGGATCATGTCGCGCCGCTCGGACTGGTGACCGTCGACGAGGACACCGACGGCGTCGTCGAGCACGCGGAGGACCGCCTCGGCGGCGCTGCGCACCTTCTCCGGGTCGGCCGACCGCACCACCACCGGCAGTTCCCGCCACAGGCGCCAGGCCGCCGACAGGTAGAGCTCCACCGCGCGACGGGCTCCCACACCCTGGGCGGCGGCGCGCCGGCCCAGCTCCCGGACCGCGTCGAGCTCCCAGGCGTCGGGACGGCGCCCGTGGATGGCGGCGTCGGCCAGCATCGGCAGGTACTCGCCGAGCAGGTCGACCGGGGCCTGGCAGGCGGCGGCCGCCGAGACCGAGACCGAGTCGAGCCAGTCGCCAGGGACGGGGGGCCGGCCGGATCCTCCGGGACGTGCGCGTTGCCGACTGCGGGTCATGTCTCTCCTCGCGGCGGTCGGGTCCGGCGGAGGGCCGATGTCCGGACTGAACGCGCCTCGCCGACGGCTGGCAACGTCGGCGCGCGCGAGCTGCCCCGCGCCGGCCTGTCGGCTCACCGTCGTGGCCCACGATGTGGGGGCCCGAGACCACGGTGAGCAGCACGGACCACGGTGAGCAGCACGGCGACGGTCAGCGACACCTGGGGGCCGGCCCGGCGGTCGTGGCGTCCATGCGGCGCAGGACGAGCACGCAGGAGACGAACGTGGCGATCAGCGGGCCGATCACCGCCTCGCTGAGCCGGTCCCGCATGAACGACCGCATCACCCGCGGCGAGAACTGGCTGCTGGGGTGACGCGGCTCTCCGGCCCGCTCGCGTCGTCCGGCTCGGGAGGGACGACGTCCTCGAGCCTGCCGAGCTGTGTCGGGCGCAGCACGCGGCGCCGGCCGCCGCTCACGACGAGGAGACGTGCCCCACGGATCTGGCACCGGCGCTGTGCCTGGGCCAGGACGGTGACCCCCGCGGCTCCCAGGAACGTCACCCGCTCCACGTCGACGGTCAGCGTCGCGACCCCGCGTCGTCGGGTCTGCGTGGTCAGGCACGCGTCCAGCAGCGGAGCCGTGTACGTGTCGACCTCGCCCGCCACCTCGACGACGGCGTGGTCCGGCCGGGCGGACGGGACTGCGGTGACCGACAGCAGCCGGACACGGTCGGGGGCCGGATCACGGCCGGGGTCGTGCGGCACGGAGGAGCTCCTTCGGACGGGCGTAGGGGGCGGGCGCTCAGCGCAGCGGGTCGACGGGCCCGAGCTCCGCGAGGCCTCGCCCTCGAGGACGGACTGGGCCAGCAGTTGCCCGGTGGCCGGGCCGAGCGCCACATCCCACAGGCGGCCGCCCGGGAAGGGGACGACGGGGGACGGGCTCGACGCCGAGGGCTCAGCGCGTCTCCTGACAGGAGATGCAGCCGGCCGCGAACGGCCGGAACTCCAGGCGATCGGGGGCGATGTCGCCCCCGCAGTGGACACAGGTGCCGTACGTGCCGCCGTCGATCCGGTCCAGAGCCGCGTCGATCTCCTCGATGGTGCGCAGGAGGGTCGCGGCCCGGGTGACCGCCACCGGGTCCGGGACCGAGGTGGCCGTCTCGGCCAGGACCAGCTCGTGCTGCCGGACGCAGTCCGCCCGCTGGGTCTGCAGCAGGGCCCGGAACGGCTCGAATGCCGTGATCGCGGACGTGGTGGGGGCGGACGGGGTGGTGACCGTGGACATGGGGACTTCTCCTGGGGTGCGACGAGGACGCGTCCCGCCGGGCGGAACACGTGGGGGAGGAACCGGGGACCCGAGCGGGGTCAGGGCGACGGGGGCGGCGCCCGGTCCTGACTGCGCCGCAGCACGTCCAGGCCGCGCAGGCCGCGTGCCCGCAGGCTCGTCGCCAGGGCCAGCAGCTCGCCGCCAGAGATCGGCGAGGGCGCTCGGTCGCGGAACGCCGAGTCACGCCCGGCGGTCACCGGGACGCCGGTGCCGGCCGACAGGAGCGGGCGCGCGGTCATCCGTCGTCCCCCTCTCGTCGTCACGAGGGCGCAGGCTCCGCTCGTGAACCGACCACCCTGCCCCGACCATGCCCGGCCCTCGTCTGCCGAGCCAGGGCAGTCGCCGGTGAACTCCGGGTAGCCGACCTTGCCGGCGTCCGGCAACACCGACGGTCAGCCGGACGACTCCCTGGGACCGCCGTGCTGCGGGGACGGGGCACCGCGGTCAGCAGCCGCCGGAAGGCCCTGCCAGCCGCGGGCGGAGCTGACCGGTACCGGCTCCTGTTGCAGGTCAGGTTCCGAGCAGGGCGCCGGCGAGCAGGTGCTGTCGGTGCAGCTGTGCCGTTCGGATCAGTCGCTGCTCGTCACCCGCGAGGAAGGCGTCGAGCATGACCTGGTGCTCGGTCTGCAGAGTCTCCTGCCCGTACCTGTCCAGCTTGTTCGCGGCTCGATAGGTCTCGGTGGCGTCCCACAGGCCTTCGAGCAGACGGAGCAGTCGCGGCATGCGGCAGGGTGCGAGGACGGCCTCGTGGAGACGTCGACCGTTCTCCATGAAGGCGTTGACCTGCCCGTGGGTGAGGGCCTCCTCGGCCGCTGCGCAGGCCTCTCGAGCCGCGACGCGGTCGGTGTCCGTGGAGTGCTCCAGCGCCCGCCGCAGGGCCTCGTCCTCGAGCAGCGCGCGGAGGTAGTAGATCTCCTCGATCTCCTCGGCGGTGAGGCTGGGGACGGCGAAGCCCACGTGCGGGCGGTGTGTCACCAGCCCCTCTCCCTCGAGGATCATGAGTGCCTCGCGAACCGGGATCCGGCTGACCCCCATGGCTCCGGCGACTGCGTCGACCCGGATCACGGTCCCTGGACGCAGCTCCCCGTCGTTGATCTGACGCCGCAGCTCCCGGAGGACTGCCTCCTGCATGGTCGGCGGTCGGAACGTGGTCACCACCTGCCACCTCGCTCTGCTCCCGTACGTGGCAGGTAGTGTGCCTCCCTGGGGCCGTCATCGCGTCCCTCCGCGCGCCTGGAAGGCGCGCCAGCCGCCGTGGTGGGAGATGTCGACGAGGCCCTGTCCTCGGGCGTGCACCTCGGGACGCAGCACGACGGCGAGGCTCGCCGACCCGTCGGCGAGCTCGATCACGGCGAGCTCGAGTTCGGGCGGCTCCACCGGCATGAACTCGTCGCGGACGGCCTCCAGGGGTAGCGCGTACAGCTCCCCGGGAACGGAGACCCCACCCTCGGCGACTGGCCACAGGGCTGGGAAGCGCCCGTCGCAGACGTAGAAGCGGTAGCGGGGAGCTGTTCTGGCCTCACCGAGGTACGTGTGGTGGGCGATGCTGGGATGCACGCGGCCTCCTCGCATGCCCTCGCCGTTGAGGAAGAGCGGGACGGTGACGCCCCCCTCAGGCGCGGCTGCTGCTGTCATGTGCTCGCTCCTCGTCGTCGTCGGTCACCCAGTCGGCGGCGACTCGCGTGGCCAGCCGCTCCAGGAGAGGGCCCGCCTCGCTCATGCAGCGGGCGGGGTCGGGCTCGATGTCGGTCAGCGCGTACGCGGCGCGGATCCCGGTGGGTGCCAGGTCCGTGAGGTCCAGCAGCGAGCGGCCCGCGACGGCGACGACCGGCACGTCCGCCGCGCGGGCGGCTGCGGCCACACCGGCGGGTGCCTTGCCGTGCAGGGTCTGCTCGTCCAGCGAGCCCTCGCCGGTGACCACCAGGCCCGCACCGGGCAGCGCAGCGCGGAAGCCGACGAGGTCGAGGACGAGGTCGATCCCCGGTCGCAGCGTCGCACCGAGAACGGCCAGCGCGGCGAACCCCACGCCACCGGCCGCGCCGGCACCCGGGCGGTCGGCCACGTCGTCACCGGTCACGGACCGCACCGCCCGGGCCCACTGTGACAGCGCGGCGTCGAGCTCGGCGACGTCGGCGGGGGAGGCCCCCTTCTGGGGTCCGTAGACGGCTGCGGCGCCGCGTGGCCCGAGCAGCGGGTCGTCCACGTCCGAGGCGACGACCACCTCGGCTTCCCCCAGGGCCCGGTGGAGGCCCGCGAGGTCCAGCGACTCGACGGCTGCCAAGGCGGCACCCCCGCGTCCGACCTCGCGGCCCCCGGCGTCCAGCAGGCGTGCGCCCAGCGCTTGCACGAGTCCCGCGCCGCCGTCCGTGGACGCGCTGCCCCCGACGCCGAGCACGATGCGCCGGCATCCCGCGTCGAGCGCGGCACGGACGACCTCGCCCGTGCCGTAGCTCGACGCGGTTCGCGCCATCGCCCGCCCGTCGGGCAGCAGGCGCAGGCCCGACACGTCGGCCATCTCGACCACGGCGACACCGTTGCGCTCGGCATAGGCGGTCTCCACCGGGTCGCCGATCGGCCCCTCGGCACGCACCGGCACCCGCCGGTACCCGGCGGAGAGCGCGGCGTCGAGCGTGCCGTCGCCGCCGTCGGCCACCGGCACCTGGACGACCTCCGTGCCGGGGGCGGCCCGGATCAGCCCGGCGGCCAGGTGAGCGGCGACCTCCGGCGCGGACAGGGAACCCCTGAACTTGTCCGGCGCGATGACGACGCGCATGAGACCTCCTGGGTCGGGTCGACGGCGGCAACGGGCGGCCCCTGCAGGTCCCGCCGCGGCCCCGTCCAGGGCACCGCCCCGAGCTTGCGAGGGGTGGGGAGGAGGGTGGTCCTCCTTCAGTCGAGCAGCTGCATCTCGTCGAGGTCCAGCACGGAGATGGCGGTGGGCGCATCCTCGCCCCTGCTGGCCAGCTCCTCGAACTCCACGACGGTGTCCAGCTCGGTGCCCATGGAGATGTTGGTGACCCGCTCGAGGATGACCTCCACGACCACGGGCACGCGGTGCTCGACCAGCAGCTTCTTCGCCTCCTCCAGGGCCGGGCCGATCTGGTCGGGTTCGTGCACCCGCAGGGCCTTGCAGCCCAGGCCCTCGGCGACCTTGACGTGGTCGACGCCGTAGCCGCCGACCTCGGGGGAGTTGACGTTGTCGAAGGCCAGTTGCACGGCGTAGTCCATGTCGAAGGCCCGCTGTGCCTGCCGGATGAGCCCCAGGTAGGAGTTGTTCACCAGCACCTGGATGTAGGGCAGCTTGAACTGCGCCCCGACCGCCAGCTCCTCGATGAGGAACTGCAGGTCGTAGTCGCCGGACAACGCCACCACCGTGGCCTCCGGGTCGGCCACGCACACGCCGAGGGCTGCGGGCACGGTCCACCCGAGCGGGCCGGCCTGTCCGGCGTTGATCCAGTGCCGTGGGCGGTAGACGTGCAGGAACTGGCCGCCGGCGATCTGGGAGAGGCCGATGGTGCTGACGTACCGGGCCTCCTTCCCGAACGCCCGGTTCATCTCCTCGTACACCCGCTGCGGCTTGATCGGCACGTCGTCGAAGTGCGTGCGGCGCAGCAGGGTCCGCTTGCGCTCGGCGCACTCCGCGACCCAGCTCCCGCGATCGGGCAGCTGCCCGGCCTCCCGACGCTCCCGGGCGACCTCGACGAAGAGCTCCAGCGCCGCGCCGGCGTCCGAGGCGATGCCCAGGTCGGGGGTGAACACCCGCCCGATCTGGGTGGGCTCGATGTCGACGTGGACGAAGGTGCGCCCGTGGGTGTAGGTCTCCAACCCGCCGGTGTGCCGGTTGGCCCACCGGTTCCCGATACCCAGCACGACGTCGGAGGCCAGCAGGTTCTCGTTGCCGTAGCGCTGTGACGTCTGCAGCCCGGCCATGCCGGCCATCAGCCGGTGGTCGTCGGGGATGGCGCCCCAGCCCATCAGTGTCGGGATGACCGGGACGTCGACCAGCTCGGCGAACTCGACCAGCAGGTCGGCGGCGTCGGCGTTGATGATCCCCCCGCCGGCGACGATCACCGGCCGCTCACCCGCGGCCAGCACGTCGAGGGCCTTCTCGATCTGGGCGCGGGTGGCCCGCGGCTTGTAGACCGGGAGCGGCTCGTAGGTGTCGACGTCGAACTCGATCTCGGCCATCTGCACGTCGAAGGGCAGGTCGATCAGCACCGGGCCGGGTCGGCCGGAGCGCATCAGGTGGAAGGCCTGCTGGAAGGCGCGGGGCACCTGGGCCGGCTCCAGCACCGTCATCGCCATCTTGGTGACGGGGGTGGCGATCGCGGCGATGTCGACGGCCTGGAAGTCCTCCTTGTGCAGCCGTGCGGTGGGCGCCTGGCCGGTGATGCAGAGGATCGGGATGGAGTCGCCCGACGCCGAGTACAGCCCGGTGATCATGTCCGTGCCGGCCGGTCCCGAGGTGCCGATGCAGACGCCGATGTTGCCTGCGCGGGCCCGGGTGTAGCCCTCCGCCATGTGCGAGGCTCCCTCGACGTGCCGGGCGAGCACGTGGGAGATCGTGCCGTTCTCGTGGAGCGCGGCGTAGAGCGGGTTGATCGCCGCCCCGGGCACGCCGAAGGCGTGCGTCACGCCCTCACGCTCGAGGATCTGCACCGCGGCCTGGATGGCCCTCATGCGAGGCATGGGTCTCCTGTCTCCGGGCCCGCGTACCGGGCCCGCGTCTCTCGGGGGTGTCAGGGGGAGGTGGTCAGTGCCGGCCGGAGAGCTGCTCGACGAGCTTGAGCAGCGCCGAGTGGTCGAGGCCGCCGTCGCCCTGGGCCTCGAGGCTGGCGACGAGCTGGGCCACGACCGCCCCGAGCGGGATGACGACCCCGGCCTCGCGGGCGGCGGAGGTGACGATGCCCAGGTCCTTGTGGTGGAGCTCGATGCGGAAGCCGGGCTCGAAGTCGCGGCGGAGCATCGCCGCCGCCTTGCGATCGAGGATCGCGTTACCGGCCAGACCCCCGGCGAGGACCTCGACCGCGGCCTCGGTGTCCACGCCGTGGGCCTCGAGGAAGACGATGGCCTCGGCGACGAGCTCGATGGTGCCGGCGACGATGAGCTGGTTGGCCGCCTTGACCGTCTGGCCGGCGCCTGCCGGGCCGACGTGGACCACCGTCCTGCCGACCGCGTCCAGGACGGGCCGGCCGTCGGCGAAGTCTGCCGGGCTCCCGCCGACCATGATGGAGAGGGTGGCGTCGATCGCGCCCTGCTCTCCTCCGCTCACCGGGGCGTCGAGGACGCGCACGCCCCGCTCCCCGCCCGCCTCGGCCACCTTCCTCGCCACGTCGGGGCGGATGGAGCTCATGTCGACGTGCAGGGTCCCGGGCTCGACGAGCCCGTAGAACCCCTCCTCGCCGACGGTGACCGCCTCGACGTCCGGTGAGTCGGGGACCATGGTGACGACGACGTCGGCGTCCCGCACCGCCTCGCCGAGGCTGCCGGCTCCGCGCCCGCCCTGCTCGACGAGCCGTTGGATCGGGTCGGGGCTCCGGTTGTAGCCGATGACGTCGAAGCCGGCCTTGACCAGGTTGGCCGCCATCGGGCCACCCATGATCCCGAGGCCGATGAAGGCGACCGTTGTCATGGGAACACTCCCTCCGTGTCGGGGCTGTGGTCGGTGATCGGGACTCAGGCGGCGGAGCGGCGCAGCCAGCCGAAGCTGTCGGCGGAAGCGGCGCTGGGCTTGTACTCCAGCCCGACCCAGCCGCCGTAACCCGCGTCCGCCAGCTCGCCGAGATGGCGGTCCAGGTCGAGCTCGCCGGTCCCGGGTTCGTGCCGACCGGGAGCGTCGGCGATCTGCACGTGCGCGACGCGTCGGCCGTAGCTGGCGATGACCCGGTCGAGGTCGTCACCGTTGACCGCCAGGTGGTACAGGTCGCAGAGGAGACCGAGGTTCGTCACGCCGGTCTCCTCGGCGACGCGGTCGATCACACCGATGGCGTCCGCGGCGGTGAGCAACGGGTATCGAGGTGCGCCGCTCACCGGCTCGATCAGCACCGTGCCTCCGACCCGGCTGGCAGCCCGGCCGGCGAGGGCGAGGTTCTCCACCGCGAGCGCGTCCTGCTCGGCTGGGTCGCCGTCGTCGACCCGGTTGCCGTAGAGCGCGTTGAACGCGCGGCAGTCCAGCTGTTCGCCGATCCCGATGGTGACGTCGACGTTGTCCCGGAACTCATCGGATCGCGCGGGCCAGGACACCAGCCCCCGGTCGCCGCCCGGCATGTCACCGGCGAAGAAGTTCAGCCCGACCAGCTGGACGCCGGCGTCGCGGATGGCCCGGACGAAGGCGTCGACGTCCGTGTCAGCGGGCACGGCGACCGGAAACGGCCACCAGAACTCGACGGCGTCGAACCCGGCTTGCTTCGCGGCCGCCGGGCGCGCCAGCAAGGGCAGCTCGGTGAACAGGATGGAGCAATTGACCTCGTACTCGAGGGTGCGAGCGACCATCACTTCTCCCGTGGAGTCGGTCGAGACGAGAAAGGCGCGACGAGCCAGGTCGTCGGCACCGCGGCATGCGAGAATTGCTGGCAGGACGGTAGGTGCGGCGGAGAGGCGCGGTCAACGGCTGGCCGGGCTCCAGGGGCCGATATATCGGATATCCGAAATCAGGTGGATGGCGCCTTTCGCGAGGCGCGAGTATTTCGTATATCGCACGCAGTCTCATTGACCCGATCCCATTCGCACTCCTAGCGTCCACCACCGACGGACGGCCGACTCGATCCACCCGGCAGACGGACGACACCGCTCGGTGCACCGGGCTCGTGTTCCTCGTCGCCGGCCGTCCTCCGAGCGACCACGCACCACTTCTTCCAGGCAACGGGAGGCGTCGTGATCCGGTACGACACGGTCCTGCCCGCTCGCCGTCTCGTGACGGCCGGACGCGAGCAGGCCGGCTGCGCCGGTATTCGACCGGGCCCGGCCGGAGGCCGCACCGGGAACGGAAGCGGGGAGGACGCGAGCCGTTGACCCTCTGCGTCGACGGGACTCTGCTCTAGCGCAAACGGGACGACCACTCCGCCCGGCGGAGACCAGCCGACCGGCTCATCGAGGAGCGCCATGTCCACCACAGCCCCACCGGCGGCGCCGCGCAAGCGCCGCAAGCACCCCGTCGACGAGGTCCCTCCTCCGGGGAAGCTCGTGGTCTACGGCATCCAGCACCTGCTCGCCTTCTACGCCGGCGCGGTCATCGTGCCGATCCTGCTGGCCAGCGCCATCGGGCTCTCCGACCGGGAGCTCATCCACCTGATCAACGCGGACCTGTTCACCTGCGGCATCGCGTCGATCATCCAGTCCGTCGGGTTGTGGAAGATCGGCGTCCGCCTGCCGCTGCTGCAGGGCGTCACCTTCACCGCCGTCTCGCCGATGATCGCCATCGGGCTCGCCGCGGGAGGCGGGACCGACGGACTGCTCGTCATCTACGGCGCGGTCATCGTCGCCGGGCTGTTCACCTTCCTCATCGCCCCGTACTTCAGCCGGCTGATCCGCTTCTTCCCGCCGGTGGTCACCGGGTCGGTCATCACGATCATCGGCATCGCCCTGCTGCCGGTGGCCGCAGCCGATGCGGTCGGTGGCGCGGCCGACCCCGACCCGGGCAGCGCCCGCAACCTCGCGTACGCGCTGGGCACGCTGGCCCTGATCGTGCTGATGCAGCGGTTCTTCCGCGGTTTCCTGGCGACGGTCGCGGTCCTGGTCGGGCTGGTCGTCGGCACGCTGACCGCGTGGGCACTGGGCGACGCCAGCTTCGGTGCGGTCGCGGACTCCTCGTGGGTCGGCGTCACGACGCCCTTCTACTTCGGCTGGCCCCGGTTCAGCCTGGCCGCCATCGTGTCGATGATCGTCGTCATGCTGATCACCGCGGTGGAGACCACGGGTGACGTGTTCGCCACGGGCGAGATCGTCGACAAGCGGGTCGGCCGCAAGGACATCGCGGCGGCGCTGCGCGCCGACGGTCTGTCGACCACCATCGGCGGCATCCTGAACTCCTTCCCGTACACCTGCTTCGCCGAGAACGTCGGACTCGTGCGCCTCACCCAGGTGAAGAGCCGCTGGGTCGTCGCCGCGGCGGGCGGCTTCATGATCCTGGTCGGCCTGGTCCCCAAGGCCGGTGCCGTGGTGGCCGGCATCCCGCACCCGGTGCTCGGTGGGGCGGCGCTGGCGATGTTCGCGACCGTGGCCGTCGTCGGCATCCAGACGCTGTCGAAGGTGGACTTCAACGACCACCGCAACGTCGTCATCGTCGCGACGAGCCTGGGACTGGCCCTGCTGGTCACCGTGCAGCCGGGGATCGCGGCGGCGGTGCCCTCGTGGGCGCAGATCATCCTCGGCAGCGGCATCACCCTGGGCAGCATCACCGCGATCGGCCTCAACGCCTTGTTCCACCACGTGGGACGGAGCCGCGGTGCCGCCGTGGCCGGGGCGCCCGGACACCACCAGATCCGGCTGGAGGACGTCAACGCGATGGACCGCGCGCAGTTCGTCGCCACGTTCGCCCCGCTGTTCCAGGGGCCGACCTGGGTCGTGGAGAACGCCTACACCCAGCGGCCGTTCGCCGACACCAGCTCGCTGCGACTGGCGTTCCAGGAGGCCTTGTTCGCGGCCACGCCGGAGCAGCAGCGCGAGCTGATGGGCGCCTACCCCGCCCTCGCCAGCGACACGGTCGCGGAGGGGGCGGCGGGCGAGCACTCGACCCTCGACCAGGCGTCCGCGGGGCTGACCCGGCTCGCGGAGGAGGACCACGCGGCCTTCCGCGAGGTGACCACGGCCTACCGCGAGAAGTTCGGCTTCCCGCTGATCGTCTGCGTCCGTGACAACCCCAGCCGGGACCGCATACTCGAGCAGGGCCGGGCCCGGCTGCAGAACTCGCCCACCCAGGAGCACGCGGCGGCGCTCATCGAGATCGCCAAGATCGCCGGTCACCGGTTCGACGACCTGGTCACCGACGCCAACCCGATCCACAGCGCCCGGACGCAGCGTTACGGGACCACCACGCTGTAGCCCCGGTAGCGGGGCTCCCGCCGGCCGGTGACCGCTGTCGCCGGCCGGCCCAACAGACAGGAGCAGCACCACATGCAGTCGCCAGCGGTCACCGTGAACGGACAGTCGATCCCCCTCGACGGCGTCTCCCCCCACACCACCGCGCTCGACTGGCTCCGCAACCGGGGTCTGGTCGGGTGCAAGGAGGGTTGCGCCGAAGGCGAGTGCGGAGCGTGCTCGGTCCTCGTGGCGCGTCCCGGGCACACCACCCCGACCCAGTGGACCGCGCTCAACGCCTGCCTGGTGCCGATCGCCGCCTTCGACGGCCAGGAGCTCGTCACGGCCGAGGGACTCGGGACCTCGGCCGCACTCCACCCCGTGCAGCGGGAGATGGCGGAGCGGGGCGGCTCCCAGTGCGGCTACTGCACGCCGGGCTTCGTGTGCAGCATGGCGGCGGAGTACTACCGCCCGGACCGTGCTGCGGTAGCGGCGTCCGACGGGCACAGGGACCACCTGCACGGCCAGAACGGCTTCGACCTGCACGCTCTCAGCGGCAACCTGTGCCGCTGCACGGGGTACCGGCCGATCCGCGACGCCGCCTTCGCGCTGGGCCGACCCGCCGACGACGACCGCCTCGCCACGCGGTGCGGCTCCCCACCGCCGACGGTGCGGGCCACCCAGGTGGCGCAGCACGGCGCGGAGTTCGTCCGGCCCGCGACCCTCGCCGACACCCTCGCCCTGCTCGCGGAGCGACCGGAGGCCCTGCTGGTGGCCGGCTCCACCGACTGGGGCGTCGACGTGAACCTGCGCGGCCAGCGCGCTCCGTTCGTCCTCGCCATCGACCGCCTGCCGGAGCTGCGCACCTTCGACGTGTCGGCCGAGTCCGTCGAGATCGGCGCGGCGCTGAGCCTGAGCGAGATCGAGGCGCTGCTCGAGGGCAGGGTGCCCCTGCTCGGCCAGGTCTTCCCCCAGTTCGCGTCGCGCCTCATCCGCAACGGCGCCACGATCGGCGGCAACCTCGGCACCGGCTCGCCCATCGGTGACACCACGCCGGCGCTCCTGGCCCTGGACGCCGGTGTCGTCCTCGCCTCCGTGGAGGGGGAACGCGAGGTCCCGCTCGCCGACTACTTCACCGGCTACCGGCGCAGCGTCCGGCGATCCGACGAGCTCATCCGCGCGGTACGGATCCCGCTGCCCCCGGCCGGCGTCGCCGCCTTCGTCAAGGTGGCCAAGCGCCGGTTCGACGACATCTCCAGCGTCGCGGTCGGCCTCGCGCTCGACGTCGTCGACGGTGGAGTGCGCCGGGCGCGGATCGGCCTCGGCGGGGTCGCCGCGACGCCGATCCGGGCCCGGGCCACCGAGGACGCGCTCACCGGGCGGCCGTGGACCGGGGACACGGTGCGCCAGGCGGCCGAGGTGCTGGCCACGGAGGGCACCCCGCTGGACGATCACCGGTCCAGTGCCGCCTACCGGGCGGCGATGCTGGGCCAGGCCCTGCGCAAGCTGTACGCGGAGAACCCGAGCCCCCAGGAGGTGGGAGCATGAGTGCGCTCTCCGAGCGGCCGGCGAACCCGGTCGTCGGACTGGCCGTCCCGCACGAGAGTGCCGCACTCCACGTCACGGGAGAGGCGCTCTACACCGACGACCTGGTCGGGCGGACCAAGGACGTCCTGCACGCCTGGCCCGTCCAGGTGTTCCAGGCGCACGCCCGGGTCGTCGCCCTCCGGACCGAGCCGGCCCACGCCGTCCCCGGCGTGGTCCGGGTCCTCACCGCCGCCGACGTCCCGGGCGTCAACGACGCCGGGGTCAAGCACGACGAGCCGCTCTTCCCCGACGAGGTCATGTTCTACGGCCACGCCGTCTGCTGGGTGCTCGCCGAGTCGATCGAGGCCGCCCGGCTCGGCGCGGAGGCGGTCGAGGTGGACCTCGAGCCGCTGCCCTCCCTGGTGACCGTCCGGGAGGCGATCGCGGCGGGGAGCTTCCAGGGCGGGCAGCCGCACCTGGAGCGTGGCGATGTCGAGGCCGGCCGCGACGCCTCGGCGCACGTCTTCAGCGGCGAGCTGGAGTTCTCCGGCCAGGAGCACTTCTACCTCGAGACCCACTGCGCCCTCGCGCACGTCGACGAGAGCGGCCAGGTCTTCGTGCAGAGCAGCACCCAGCACCCGTCGGAGACCCAGGAGATCGTGGCGCACGTCCTGGGGCTGTCCAACTCCGAGGTCACCGTGCAGTGCCTGCGGATGGGCGGCGGCTTCGGCGGCAAGGAGATGCAGCCGCACGGGTTCGCCGCCATCGCGGCCCTCGGCGCGACGCTCACCGGCCGACCGGTCCGGCTCCGGCTCAACCGGGCGCAGGACATGACGATGTCGGGCAAGCGGCACGGGTTCCACGCCCGGTGGCGGGTCGGGTTCGACGAGTCCGGCGCCCTGCAGGCGCTGGACGCGACCCTCACGTCCGACGGCGGGTGGAGCCTGGACCTGTCCGAGCCCGTGCTGGCCCGGGCCCTGTGTCACGTCGACAACGCGTACTGGATCCCGAACGTCCGGGTCAACGGCCGGATCGCCCGGACCAACAAGACCTCGCAGACGGCGTTCCGCGGCTTCGGCGGACCGCAGGGGATGCTGGTGATCGAGGACATCCTCGGCCGCTGCGCCCCGCTGCTCGGCGTCGACGCCGCAGCGCTGCGCCACCGCAACCTCTACGCCGCGGGGCAGACCACGCCCTACGGCCAGCCGGTGCGCCATCCGGAGCGGCTGGAGTCGATCTGGCAGGAGACCCTGGACTCCAGCGACTTCGCCGCGCGACAGCAGGACATCGCGGCCTTCAACGACGCGCACGAGCACGTGAAGCGGGGCCTGGCGATCACCCCGGTCAAGTTCGGCATCTCGTTCAACCTCACGGCCTTCAACCAGGCCGGCGCGCTCGTCCACGTCTACAAGGACGGGTCCGTGCTGATCAACCACGGCGGCACCGAGATGGG
>DASQDP010000017.1:0-6744 GCA_035634095.1 Nocardioidaceae bacterium
CGCCAGCACCACCATGGCGCGGGCCGGGAAGGTCACGGACTCCTCGCCGCGCGCGATGGTGATCTCCCCGCTCTCGAGCGGCTGCCGGAGCGCCTCCACGATGTCCGCCCCGAAGAGGGGGAACTCGTCGAGGAACAGCGCGCCGTGATGCGCTCGACTGAGCTCGCCGGGCCGCACCTGCCCCGTGCCGCCACCCAGCAGGCTGGCGCGCGAGGCGGAGTGGTGCGGCGCCCGGAAAGGCGGTCGGGTGATCCTCGTCTGACCCGGCGGCAGCCCTCCGGCCAGCGAGTAGATCGCACTCAGCTCCAGTGACTGCTGGATGTCGAGGTCGGGCAGCAGCCCCGGCAGGCGCTCCGCCAAGGTCGTCTTGCCCGCGCCCTTGGGGCCGCTGAGCATCACGTGATGGCCGCCTGCCGCGGTCACCTCGAGGGCGTACCGGGCGTCGGCCATGCCGAGGACGTCGGCCATGTCCAGCTCGCCGACACGGTGCTCACCCCGCCAGGACAGCAGCGCCGCGCTCGACGCCGGCTCCACGGGCGCGGCGGACGGAACCACGTCACCGCGCAGGTGCGCGACGACCTGTCGCAAGGACCGCATCCCGATGACCGCCATGCCGGACACCAGCGCGGCCTCGTCGGCCTGGGGCTCCGGGACCACCATGCTGCAGATGCCGCGTGCCTTGGCCGCCATCGTCATCGGCAGCACACCGGGAACAGGGCGCAGCCGCCCGTCCAGAGTGAGCTCGCCGACGAGCACGAGGCCCTCGAGAGCAGCCCGCGGCACGTCGCCGGCCGCGGCAAGGACCCCGACCGCGATCGCGAGGTCGAAGTGAGAGCCGCGCTTGGGCAGATCGGCCGGGGACAGCAGGATCGTGACCCGTCGGGTGTTCGGCCAGGTGAATCCGGTGTTCGTCACGGCGGCCCGGCACCGGTCCCGGGCTTCGGTGACGGAGGCGTCCGGCCGGCCCACCAGCGCGGTCGCGACGACGCCATGGGCCAGGTCCACCTGCACGTCAACGAGGTGGCCGGTGGCCCCTGACAGCGCGATCGTGCGAGCGGTCGCGAACCCCACCTCAGCCCACCCCGCAGACGTGCTCGACGCTGGGAGCGCGCCCAGGCGGTGCCAGCACGCCCACCAGGTCGATGCGGACACCACTGGGGCGCAGCTGGTGGTCGGCCAGCCACCTGGCGGCCAGGCGACGGAGCCGGGCCGCCTTCACCTCGGTGACGCCCTCGAGCGGGGAGCCGTAGTCCGACGAGGACCGGGTCTTGACCTCACAGACCACGAGCACCCGGCCGTCACGGAGCACCAGGTCGATCTCGCCGGAGTCGCACCGCCAGTTGCGGTCCAGCAGGACCATGCCCTGCTCGACGAGGTGGCGGGCGGCGTACGCCTCACCGAACCGGCCGAGGTCCCGGCGGTGGTCGGCCACCTGCCGGGTCGAACGATGCTGCTGGCCCATGGGGAACCTCCTGGCCCCCACGCTGCCCGAGATGAGAGGACCGACGCGCATGACGAGACGCTGCTGTGCACAGCTGTGCTGGATCCGCGTCTGTGGACGCGGACCGGACCGCGTCGTCGACGCGTGGAACGCGCTCCGTCCGTGGGGTGTCCGGCCGGGCCGATTGGCCTTCCACCGCGCTGATGCGGTCGAATGTAGCCCGACGCGATCCCGAGCCGCGTGTCGCGCTCGACGGGCGTCCACGTCATGGAACCCTCGTGTGGCCACTGGAAGAAGGAGAGACGTGACGGAGATCGAGCGCCGCATCGAGGTGCCCGCGACCCAGGTCGAGCCCGACTACGCGGGCATGGAGATCAGCGAGCAGCGCCGCGACAGGGGCTTCCACAGGAACTTCGTGGGTGGCCAGTGGGACGAGATGGGCCAGCTGCAGCTCGACTTCCTGGTCTCACAGGGACTGAAGCCCGAGCACCTGTTCCTCGATGTCGGCTGCGGAGCGCTGCGCGCCGGGCGCCTTCTCAGCGACTACCTCGAGCCGGCCCACTACTACGGGGTCGACGCCAACAACGACGTCATCGTCACCGGGTACGACCGCGAGCTCACAGACGAGCAGCGGACCCGCCTCCCGGTGTCCAACCTGCGCTCGACCGACCGTTTCGACTGCGACTTCGGCGTCAAGTTCGACATGGCGATCGCCCAGTCGGTCTTCACCCACATCCACCTGAACCTGATGCGCCTGTGCCTCCACCGTGTGGCCAAGGTGATGAAGCCCGGCGGGCAGTTCTTCGTCACCTTCTTCGAGCGACGCCCCACCTTCGAGCTCGACCGGGTGCAGCCCGGTAGCCTGCAGTTCACGGAGCGCAACCGGTTCTGGTACTACCGCAGAGACATGCGTTGGGTGGCCAAGAACATGCCGTGGGAGTTCACCTACATCGGGGACTGGAACCACCCCCGCAGCCAGAAGATGGTGCAGTACACCCGCGTCGAAGACTGAAGGCACCAGGCTCGACCTGCCCTGGCTCAGGGCTTCGGCAGCTCTATCTCCGCCGGGGCGAGCTCCTCGACGTTCACGTCCTTGAACGTGAGCACCTTGACGTTCTTGGCGAAGCGGGCCGGGCGGTACATGTCCCAGACCCAGGCGTCGGTGATCGTCACCTCGAAGAACACGTCTCCCGCCTCGGTGCGTGCCTTCACGTCAACCGAGTTGCACAGGTAGAAGCGGCGGTCGGTCTCCACGACGTACTTGAAGATGCCCACCACGTCGCGGTACTCGCGGTAGAGGTGGAGCTCCATCTCGGTCTCGTACTTCTCGAGGTCCTCGGCGCTCATCGACCCACCTCCACCCGTTCGGTCACGACCCCTTCATTGTCGCCGACGTAGTCGCCGTACCCAGCACCGGCTCACCTCCGGGCAGCCCCTGGGCGCGGCGGACGTTCACGAAGCGCCGCCGGTGGATCTCGCACGGGCCGTGCCGGGTCAGTGCGTCAGTGTGCGAGGCGGTGACGTACCCCTTGTGCGTAAGGAAGTCGTAGACCGGGTAGTCCTCGTGCAGCCGCGCCATGATCCGGTCACGGGTCACCTTGGCCACCACGGACGCCGCGGAGATGCACGCCGCGACCCGGTCCCCCTTCCACATCGCCAGCCCGGGCGCCTCCAGCCCGTCCACCGGGAACCCGTCGGTCAGCACGTACGACGGGCGTACGTCGAGCTTGCTGACGCAGCGCCGCAGGGCTTCCACGTTCGCGACGTGCATGCCCAGCCGGTCACACTCCTCCGCCTCGACGACGACCACCGACCAGCAGACCGCGCGACGCAGCACCTCGGCGTACGCCCGCTCCCGGGCCGGCGCCGTCAGCAGCTTGGAGTCCGCGAGCCCGGGGACCTGGCCACGCCGGCCGTCGGGCAGGATCACGGCCGCGGCCACCAACGGCCCCGCGCAGGCACCGCGACCGGCCTCGTCGACCCCGGCGACCGGGTCCAGGCCGACCCGGCGCAGGGCGCGCTCGTAGCCGTAGAGACCGGCGTCCCGGCGCACCGTCGATCCGCGGGGCAGCGTGCTCATCGCGGACTCCTCCGGTGGTCGATCGGTCGGGGTGGCTACTCGACGTCGCCGAACGTGGCCGGCCGGGGCAGGGTCTTGGCATGGCCCAGCGGCCAGACCACGGCGAACACCCGACCCACCAGGTCGTCGACCGGCACCTGGCCGCCCCCGGGATCGCCGAGGTGCACCCGGGAGTCCGCCGAGTTGGACCGGTTGTCGCCCTGCACCCACACGTAGCCCTTCTTGACCTCGACGTCGAAGGTGATCGTCGACGGCTTCTGGCCTGCTGCGAGGTACGACCGCTCGTTGAGCGGCACACCGTTGACGGTGACCCGTCCGCGCGCGTCGCAGCAGCGCACCTCGTCCCCACCGACGCCGACCACCCGCTTCACCAGGTGTCCCCCGGTGGGGTACAGGCCGACGGCCTCGAGGCCGCGGGCCACCGGGTTCGCGGGAGGCAGCGACTCCGCCGGCCCCAGCCACCCCCCCGGGTCGGCGAAGACGACGACGTCACCGCGGCGCGGACCACCGTCGCCCCAGTAGCTCACCTTCTGCACCAGGATCCGGTCGTTCTCGACGAGTGTGTCGTTCATCGACGCGGAGGGGATGTAGAAGGCCTGCAGGAAGAAGGCCTTGAGCACGATCGCCAGGACCAACGCGATGCCGAGCAGCAGAAGCGTCTCCTGCCAGACCGGCAACGGCTGCCGCCGGACCCGGCCGGGCCGAGCGGCGCGCGCGTGTCCAGCGTCCGCGGCGGGGGATGCGACCGAGCTGCCACCGGCCTGGGGTACGGCGTCGGGGCCGGGGGCGTGCGTCACCGGAGAAGCCTAACCGGGCGCTTCGACCAGGACGGGCCGCGGCTCAGCTGGCCGGAGCGGCGTCCCGCTTCTCCTTGATCTTGGCGGCCTTGCCCCGCAGGTTGCGCAGGTAGTAGAGCTTCGCACGACGCACGTCACCGCGGGTGGCCACCTCGACCCGGTCGATGATCGGGGTGTGCAGCGGGAAGGTGCGCTCGACACCGACACCGAAGGAGACCTTGCGCACCGTGAAGGTGCGGCCGATGCCGGACCCCTGGACGCGGATGCAGACGCCCTGGAACACCTGGACCCGGGAGCGGTTGCCCTCGACGACCTTGACGTGCACCTTGAGGGTGTCGCCGGCGCGGAACTCGGGCAGGTCGTCGCGCCGCGTGGCGTCGGCGAGGGTGTCGATGACGTTGGCCATGATGTCTCCTCGCGGGCGCCACAGGTCACCCGCGCTGCGGGGATCTCGGATGTTCGGTGCTCCGTGGCTGCGTCGTGCGGAACGCCCCCTGTGGCAGGTGGCCCGCCGGCCCTGCGTCGCGAAGGACGAGGAGCCGGGACACAACGGATGCGAGCATCGAGTGTGCCACAGCGCCGGGGTACCACGAAATCGGGCTGCCACGCTCACCCGTGCCGGCGCGCCGTCTTCGTGAGGTGCACCGTCCCCTGCGCCAGGGACGCACCGGTCTCGGGGACCGGTCGGTAGCCGGCGCGCCGGTACCACCGGAGGTTGTCCGCGCTCCGAGCGCCGGTGAACAGGGAGAGCCGTCGGGCCTCCGGCGGCGCGGCTGACTCCACGTGGCCGAGCAGCCACCGCCCCAGGCCGCGGCCCCGCAGGTCCGGGGCCACCATCAGCCGGCCGATGTCCCACACGTCCTCGTGCAGCTGTCCGCGAACCGCGGCCACGAGCCGTCCGGAGGAGCGGACCACGAAGGTCGTCCACCGCGGCAGCCAGGCCTGCACGTCGGCCAGCGACTCCCGCAACGGCGGGATGTCCAGTGAGCCGTTGGCCTGCGCCTCGGCGACCCAGCAGGCCAGCTGCAGAGTCAGCAGCTCGCCGGCGTCGCCCGCGGTGGCCGTGCGCACGACCACGTCGATCCCGCCGGGACCGGCCCCCGTGCCGACGGTCAGGGCCCGGCTGGGGTGGAGCAGGTCGGGGCGGCGCTGGGCGGTACGTCGGACGGCCTGCTCCTGCCGCCACGCCGCGATGCGGGCATGGTCACCGCTGAGCAGCACCGGTGGAACGTCGTGACCGCGCCATGACGGCGGCTTGGTGTAGACGGGGTACTCCAGCAGCCGGGACGGCCCGTGCGACTCCTCCGCCAGGGACTCCGGGTTGCCCAGGAACCCGGGGAGCAGTCGGACCACGGCCTCGATCACCGCGAGCGCCGCCACCTCTCCCCCGTTGACGACGTAGTCGCCCAGCGACACGGTGCGCACCTGCACCCGCGCCGAGGCGTCGTCGAGGACGCGCTGGTCGATCCCCTCGTAACGGCCGCAGGCGACGACCAGCCGCTGAGCGCCCGCGAGCTCGGTGGCGACCCCCTGGGTGAACGGCTCCCCCGACGGCGTGGGCACCACCAGGACCGTGTCCTGGCCGGTCTCGATCAGCGCGTCGAGCGCGGCCCCCCACGGCTCGGGTCTCATCACCATGCCGGCACCGCCGCCGTACGGCGTGTCGTCGACCGTGCGATGGCGGTCGGTGGTCCACCGCCGCAGGTCGTGCACCCGCACGTCGAGGAGCCCGGCGGCCTGAGCCCTGCCGGGAAGCGACAGCTCGAGGGGACGGAGGTAGTCGGGGAAGATGGTGACGACGTCGATGCGCATCGTCACGCGGTCGCGTCCCCGTCGGCGCTCGAGTCGTCGGAGGAGTCGTCGAGAGGCGCCAGCAACCCGGGCCGGTCGGCGACCTGCACCTGGCCGGCGGCCACGTCCACCACCGGCACCAGGGCGGTCACGAAGGGCACCAGCACCTCGCGGCCACCGTCCGTCCGCACGGCGAGCAGGTCCTGCGCCGCGCCGTGCACCACCTCGGTCACCTCGCCCACCTCCACGCCGTCGGTGGTGACCATGGTGAGTCCAACCAGCTGGTGGTCGTAGAACTCGGCGGGGTCATCGGGGGTCTCCGAGGTGTCCACGTCGGTGACCAGGGTCAGCCCCCGCACCGTCTCGGCGGCGGTGCGGTCCGGCAGCTCCGCGAACGTCACCAGCAGCCGCGACTGGTGCCACCGGGTTCCCCGGACGGTCAGGTGCGGTGGACCGCCCGGCTCGTGGGGTGCGGCGCCCTCCGCGCTGCGGGTCCGCAGCACGGCACCCTCGGCGTACCGCCGCGAGGGCTCGTCGGTGCGCAGCTCCACCGACACCTCGCCCCTGACGCCGTGGGCGCGGCCGATCCGGCCGACGACGACCTCGGTCGTGGCCATGCGACCGCGCTCAGCGGC
>DASQDP010000018.1:0-4419 GCA_035634095.1 Nocardioidaceae bacterium
CGACTCGCGTTCACGGACCGACCCACCGAGACGCTGGCTCTGGCCGCGCGACTGGGGCGGCGGCCGATGCGGGCCGGTGGACGTGAGCGACCTTGATCGTCGGGCTCGAGCCAGCTGGCCTCGACGACGGATCCGATCAACGAACAGCCCTGTCTTGCACGCGAGCACCACCATGGCTCGGGCCGGGAGGGTCACGGACTCCTCGCCGCGCGCGATGGTGATCTCCCCGCTCTGGAGCGGCTGCCGGAGTGCCCCGTGATGCGCACGGCTGAGCTCACCGGACCGCGCCTGCCCCGTGCCGCCACCCAGCTGGCAGGCGCGAGGCGGAGTGGTGCGGCGGTCGGGTGATCCTCGTGTGCGTTCGACTCTGCCAACGCCTCGGCGGGCGCACCCCAGCAGGAGCCTCGACGAGTTCCTGTCCGGGCACAACGAACACACGCGGGCCTTGCAGGCGCCGGTTGTATTCGTCTTGAAGCCACGCCCAGGGGCGTGGCCGGTGCTCCCGCGGCAAGAGGAATCAGATCCAGCCCATGCGCTGGGCGGTGTTGACGGCTTCGTGGCGGTTGGTGGCGGCGAGCTTGCTAGCTGCGCTGGAGAGGTAGTTGCGCACGGTGCCGGCGGCGAGGTGGGTGCGGCGGGCGATCTCGTCGACGGGGGCGCCGTCGGAAGCCGCCTCGAGTACGGCGGTCTCGCGGGCAGTGAGGGGGGAGTCGCCGATCGCCATGGCTTCGGCGGCGAGGCCGGGGTCGACGTACCGGCCGCCGGCGGCGACGGCGCGGACGGCGGCGGCAAGGGTCTGTGCGCTCGTTGTCTTGGGGAGGAAGCCCCGGACGCCGGTCGAGAGCGCGCGCTTGAGCAACCCGGGGCGACCATGGCTGGTGACTATCAGGCAGCCGCAGCTGGGGAGGGCCTCGACGATCTGTGCGGCGGCGGCGATGCCGTCGAGTCCGGGCATCTGGAGGTCGAGGACGGCGACATCAGGGCTGAGGAACCGAGCTTGGGCGACGGCCTCCGGGCCGGTGGCGGTCTGGCCGACGATCTCGATGTCGTCCTCGAGGTCGAGCATCTGGGCAAGAGCCACCCGGATCAGGTGCTCGTCGTCGGCCAGCAGGACGCGGATCACGGCGTGGTCCTGGTGACGACAGGTGCGAACTGGACGCGGACGACGAAGCGGTCGCCCTCGATGCCGGAGCTCAGCCGAGCGCCGCGGCCGGCCAGCTGATCAGCCAGGGTGTCGAGTCCGCTGCCATCGCCCTCCGTAGGTCGGTCAGGGATCAAGCCGTCATTGGAGACGACGAGCTGGTCCCTGGCGTACGTGAGGTCGACCTGAGCGGCTCGTGAGTGGCGGAGCACGTTGGTGACCGCCTCGCGGATGACGCGGGCGACGCTTTCCTGGCGCTCGGGAGGCACGTCGTCCACATGGGCGTCGGTGGTGATGCCGGCCGAGGCGAGCAGGGACACAGCGCCGTCGACCTCCGCCGGCAGGTCGAGGGGGCGATACCCGCGGGCGAGCTCGCGGGCCTCCCGAAGAGCCTCGTGAGCAGTGGAGCGGATCTCCAGTACCTGGTCGGTGGCTCGCGCCTCGCCCCGTGCCGCCAGGGTGGCGGCGAGTTCAGCCTGCACGGCGATTGTCGAGAGCCGCCGGCCCATCACGTCGTGGACGTCTTGCGAGAAGCGCAGCCGCTCACGGGCCACGGCCAGCGCCGCCTCGCTGTCACGTGCTCGCTCCAGCGACGTGACCACGCCCATCAGCCACAGCGAGCTCTGCACCGAGAAGATCAGGAAAGCAGACACCGCCGCTCCGAAGGCCGCAAGGGCGAGGCTCTCGCCGAGAACGCCGGTGATGACGGCTGACGCGACCAGTATCCCGTTGCGCACGCGGGTGTCGAGCAGTCCACCAGCACCCCACGAGAGCGCCGAGACGATGACCAGGGAGGTGCCGATCCGGGGATCCTTGGGGAGGAGGACGGTCAGGGACACGGCCACGACCACGAGTCCGAGGAGCAACGAGAGCGACGGCCACGGCAGCGGTCCCTTGTCCGGGTGCAACCTGATCGAGTCGCGGAGCACGAGAGTGCCGGCGCCGCCGAGCACGACGGTGCCGGCCCCGGCCAGCGTTCCCGTGCGGGGCGATGTGGTCGCGACGACACTCACGATCTCCAGAAGCAGGATGAGCCAGTAGAGGGCGTACACGGAGGCCAGCGTGTAGGCGACGACGCGCTCCACCTGGGTACGCCGTTTCCACCAGTCCCAGGTCACCACGCTGTCCATCCTGTCAGCCACGCGGCTCCCAGGTCATTGCCCGACGAGCGAGCAGCGCGCCGATGATCGTCCAACCGAGGAGGTAGCCCAGCGCGGGCAGGGCCTCGCTCCAGGTGGCCGCCCAGGTGACGGCGTCTGTGCCGAGGGCGCCGGGCTCGACTCCGAACCATGCCACCCGGACGAGGTCCTCCAGGGCAGCTCCTGGGAGCAGGTCGAGCCACTGCTGAGCCCCTTCGGGAAACGCGGCTCGGGTGACGCCGAACGTGGCGAGCATCAGGACGGGAGCACTGGTCAGCTGGGCCGCTTCAGCGTTCTTCGTCCACGCTGCCGTCCAGAGGGCCAGGGCAGCGAACGTGACGCAGGTCAGGAGCAGCCCGATCACGAGCAGGATCGGGTTGGTGGGCAGAGGGAAGCCCAGGACGCCGGCCACCACGACTGCGATGCCGGCCACGACGAAGACGAGGGTCGCGCCGGGCAGTGCCATCGAGACGATGATCTCGGCGTCGGTGGCCTCGCCCGAGCGCAGTCGCTTGAGCACCAGCTCGTCGCGGCGCGTCACGAACATGGAGAGCAGGTTGTAGTAGACCGGGAACAGCAGGGCCATCAGCAGGACCAGGGTCACGAAGACCGCGCCGGCCACGCCGGTCCGGTCGGGGGCGGTCGTCAGGAGGGCGAGCGGCAGGAGGGGGACGACGACGGCGTAGACGACGGTCAGCAGGTTTCGGCGCATCAGCAGGACGTTGGAGCGAGCGAGTCCGAGCACACGAGTCGTCATCGGGCCATCTCCGTTGCTGGGTGGGTGATCGGATCCGTTGGTGCGACGCGGTCCTCCGCGACGTCGAGGAAGATCGACTCGAGCGAGGCGGCGCGGGCCGTGAGGTCGTCCAGGCGGACGCCGTACTGATGGGCCCAGGCGAGCAGTGTCGTCAGTGTCTGCTGCAGGTCGTCGGCCTCCACGATGGTGCGGCTGCCCGCGCGGTCTACCTTGGTTGCCGCGAGCGGGGGGACCTCCCGGTCGGGTGTTCGGAAGGAGATGAGGCACGGTTGGCCGGCGACGATCTCCTCATGGGTGCCTGACAACACGATGCGGCCGGCACGCATGATCGAGATCCGGTCGGCGAGCGCCTCGGCCTCCTCGAGATAGTGCGTCGTGACGAGGATGGCGACCCCGTCCTCGCGCAGCGACCGGATCAGCTCCCAGACGCGGTGCCGGCTCTCCGGGTCGAGGCCCGTCGTCGGCTCGTCGAGCATCAGCACCTCCGGGCGGCCGGTGAGGGTGCAGGCCAGGTCGACACGCCGCTGCTCACCACCGGACAGCGCTCTCATGCGGACCCGGGCGCGCCCGCTCAGGTCGAGCAGGTCGAGCGACTCATCGACCGGGCGCGGATCGGTGACCGTGGCAGCCCACATCGCGAGGGTCTCGCGCACCGTGAGGTCCCCCGAGAACCCGCTGCGCTGGAGCAGGACCCCGGCCCGGCGGCGTACTTCCGGGCGGTCGCTGATCGGGTCGAGCCCCAGCACACGCACACTGCCGGCCGAGGGCCTGGCGAGCCCTTCGATGACTTCGAGCAGGGACGTCTTGCCGGCTCCGTTGACCCCCAGCAGGGAGTGGATGGAGCCCGGCTCGACGCGGAGACTGACCCCGCGGACGGCTTCGAAGGCACTGTTTCCGCTGCCGTAGACCCTGTGCAGGTCGTGTACGTCGATCGCGGCGTCCATGTCGCTTTGCATGTGACCAGCCAACCCGAGCGATGGTGCTGGCAGTAGTGCGGCGTGTCATCGGTCGCGCTGACATGTGTCATGGGCTGCCGGGGTTGCGCTTCGAGACGGGCCTGGTGCCCTCCGCGCCGAGATGTAATCGGAAGGTACCCCGCCCCCGGTCCTTTGCGCTGTGCAGGACCGTGCCCGTCCGCGGAGCGCTGATTTCAGCCGGTTCCTGCAGGGATCACTCAGGAGATCCTCGCGGTTCGACGGCATCGCGCTCCGTGCACAGTGAGGTGCACACTGAGGACGTGTCCGAACCTGCTCCTCCGCCGCTGAGCGTGGTCCGTCCTGGCGAGGGCCGGGCGGGCGACCTGGGGGCGATCACCGTCGAGTTCAAGCTCATGGGCGCCGACACCGGCGGCGCCGTGGCGATCGTGGAGCACGGGTTCCCAC